>PMXB01000288.1 GCA_003165935.1 Acidobacteriaceae bacterium
CCCGAGAATGGCGCTGGTGGTTTCCCCCTGCGCCCAGGCGGTCGTCGGCACGAGCGAAAAGGCAGCTATGGCGAACAGGGTAAGAGGGAGCGCGAAGCGCAGACGTCGCTTGGAACTCCATCTCACAGTGCGTGTCCCTCCAGGATTTCACGGACTGTCGAGCTAAAGCCCCGCGCCGTACCTGACAACATGATACACGATGAGATGTTAACTATGGTAAATAAGTGTGCGAATATTATGCTTTTGCCACCCAGACCCGTTCGGCGGCGGATGTGCCGAGACGAATCTGGTGTTTGTCGATCGACAGAGATACCGTGCCGTCGTAGTTGCGGGCTTCTACCGCAATCCGAACGCCCGGGCGGATTCCCTCACCCTCGAAGAACTCCAGGAGCTGCCGGTCACGTTCGTAAACACTTGCAACCAAATATCTTGAGCCCGGTTCTGACTCGCTGAGCAGACGCAATCCCCGCTTGCGGCGTTCCGCAGGGCTGCGGAGAACCAACTCGTTTCCGTGAGGACAAGTGTCCTTGTGCCCGAGTTTTTCAACCAGCTTCTTCTCAAACGCGGGAGACACCGCGTGTTCCAGCCGTTCGGCCTCGTCGTGGATCGCGTACCAGGGCATTCCGAAAATCTCAGACAGCATACGCTCGATCAGATGATGACGAACGATTGTGCGCTCGGCGATTTGCCTCCCATGCGAAGTAAGCCGAATATGGCCGTCATTCTTGACAGACACAAGGCCATCCTTGGTTAGGCGCTTCAGAGCGAACGTTACGGCTGGCCTGGTCACCGAAAGCCAATGTGCGAGGGTAGCGGGGATAACGGTCTGCCCCTCTGCTTCCGCTTCCGCGATGGCCTTGAGGTAGTCTTCTTTAGAAATCGTGATCATTGTCAATGGGAATCTCCACAAATGCGTGCAGTCTAACACCAGTAAGGCCCCGTATCGGAGCGGCTACTTCGCGAGTCTTCGGCAAACCTTACCCGGTGCTTAGGTTAAATACCGGCCTGTGACCGTGCGAATCGGCAGCGGCGCCAGTTGTCCGGTCACCAGATTGCAAAACCCGCCTTGGTAAGAGACAGCGCCGTGGCGCAGCAGTTGTGTGACAATGCCCGACGCCTGGTAAGCCAGATTCTGATTGATGAACCGTTCCTGTCGGGTTAAGGCCTCGGCCGCACTGCAAGAAGGCTGGTTGTCATCCTTTGCACTTGGCACGGCAATTTCCGGGAAAAGCTCAACCACCGTTTGCAGGCGGCGCTTCTTCTGATTCACTGGGTTCTTGGGCTGCCCGAGAATGAACTGACCGCCGGAAGCGTTGTTGCCAAGGTCGAGCCAATACAGAACCCGGGAATGGGGCGCCCACTTGTCGATAGCACGCCGCGCTTTGCACGTATCTACACGGCCAATCACGAAATCGACCTCTGCGTTCTTGGCGATCTGCTGTATCTGTGCCCGTATGCCCTGCCAGTCAGGGCAGTCAACCGACACGGAGGTATTGGTTCTTCGTCAGGTGTCTGCAGTTCGGGGCCAAAATCCGACCCAGTCAGGTCGAGGTTTCTGAATCCATATCCCGGGGACTGATCGCAATCTTGAGCGCTTCCCGTTCGATGCCTCTTAGCATGCCCCTGAAGACGATGGCGTGGAAGGGCAGCACGCTGTACCAGTAAGCCAGGCCGAACAAGCCTCGCGGGCGAAATAACGCCGACTGGTGCAAGACACATTGGCGATCACTGAGCGCCTCAATCCGGAACTCAAGCAGCGCTTCACCCGGCAGCTTCATCTCGGCGCGCAAGGCCAGGCGGCGGTCGCGCTCGAAACCCACGACGCGCCAGAAGTCGAGGGCTTCTCCGTATCCGACGGTTTCTGGGTCCCTGCGTCCTCGTCGTAGACCTGGGCCGCCAACCAATTGGTCTATCCATCCGCGGATCTTCCAGAGAATGTCCGCGGCGTACCACCCATTGCCACCGCCCACCCGGCAGACCGCGCGAAAGACCGCCCACGCCGGTGCTTCCACCGTAGTCTGGCGGACGTCGCGGAACACGGTCCCGCCAGCCCAATCCGGGTCGCCTGGAATAGGGCCCGCCATAGACCAACTGGTCTCCACGTCGTGGGCCGTCGTCTTGTCAAGCGCCGTGTGAATTGCTTCGCGCACGCCGAGAAGTTCCTGCGGGATGAGACCGGCAATGCGATTATCCCGGCATACCACTGGGTTCTTGAGTCCTTCCGCCAGGGGGCTAGCAATGGTGTTACTGAGAGGCGTGATCAACTGGATCCAGTAAGAACTCAAGCGTGGCGTCAATACGGGTACAGGAATCACGAGGCGACGGCGCAGTCCCAACTCCTCCGCCATGATGCTCATGATGTCGCGATAGCAAAAGACATCTGGGCCGCCAATGTCGAATACTCCATCGGCAGTTTCCGGTACTGCGAGGACGCCGACCAGGTACCCGATTACGTTTCTGACCGCGATCGGCTGGCACGGGGTGCTCACCCATTTCGGGGTGACCATGATCGGCAATCGCTCCACCAGGTAGCGCAGGATTTCAAACGATGCCGAGCCTGACCCGATAATCATGGCCGCGCGCAGCACTGTGACTGCCACGCCAGTTGAGGCAAGCGCTTCCTCCACTTCGCGGCGCGATGATAAATGTTCACTCAAATCCGGGCCGGTCTCCCCCAGTCCACCGAGATAGATGATTCGTTTGACTCCGGCGTTCTTTGCGGCACGGGCGAATGTCAAAGCCAATTGATGATCGTGCTCGGCGTAGTCGGATCCCGCAGACATCATGGAATGGACGAGGTAATACGCTGCCTCGCATCCTTCCAACACGTGTGTTAGAGACGTTTCGTCGGCCAGGTCTGCCAGTCTGATTTGAACGTTTGGATCAGTGACCCACGAGCGAGTCTGCAGTTTGGCTGGTGACCGCACCAGACACCGGATTGCATAGCCGTGCTCGAGCAAACGAGGGGCAAGACGGCCACCAATGTACCCAGTTACCCCGGCTATCGCTACGCGTTCAGATACAGACACATAACTCCTTCGCAGCTGAAGGTCCTGAGTTGGCCCGCACTTCAGTGCCGAATTGTCACCCAGCATCTCCTGCCCAGCAGGCAAATAAGCACAAATTTCCGAAGAACCTTGGTGGTGGTGAAGTCATTACGGTCCGCGACGACAAAAGCACTTACGGCCTGCCCAGCGCTGGCGGGAGGAGAACCCGAGTGAAATCAGTGAAAAGCTTATGGCGATCGGAGACGGGCAGAAATCCCATGAAAGTCGGGCGATTCTGGATGAGAGCACCAGAAAGGCCGCCCCTCCCCCAGAAGCGGCCCACACCCGAGATCACACTCCACAAAATGGCGCATGTGAGACAGGCGTATTAAGTATCTCTCAGGCTACCGCAAAAGCAAATCGATTCAAGCGGGACAGAT
>PMXB01000024.1:0-3734 GCA_003165935.1 Acidobacteriaceae bacterium
GATATCCCACCCTAAACGCAAAGAACGCGTTTAGGATGGGGCACCCGCGAGGGTGGAGCACCGATCATGGTTGGAGGGACGGGTTTAAGGCAAATCCTTCTTTGCGCTACTCAACGCGGAAGATTGCGCTGCCGTGGGCGGGAATCTCGACGTGGAGGGCAGTGGCGAGAGGAACCTGTTCGCGACTGAAGACATCGTAGATGGGGCGCGGCTTGTCAGACAGCTGGAAGGTCGGCCAGGGAATATCCCAGGTGCCCTCGTCGTCGCTGAGATTGAAGACGGCGATGTAGGTCTTCTTTTTAGGTTCACGGACCTGCGCAACCCAGGCGCGCCAGGGTACAGGCTGGCCATCCTTCTGTGCGATTGGAAGGGGAATGCTGTGGATGCTGTCCTGATCGATTTCGAGGAGTTCCTTGTTGGTCATCAGGGAATGGGTCGTATCGTCGAGTTTGGTGAGGTTTCCGCCGAAGATTATTGGCGACCTAGAGATGGCCCAAAGAGTGAATTCGGTGCGTTCCTCGACAGGGCTGATGCGGGAATGGCGAGCTTCACCCCATCCGGGGTGGGGGCCAAGCCAGCCATCGGGGAGCATGTCGGGGTCGGGCCAGTTGCCGGGCTTGACGTAGGGGGCCCATTTGGCGATGCGGTCGAACTCATCTTTGACGCTGAAGGGGAATTCGCTGTTGGCGGCCTTCTTGTCGAAGACCCAGCTATCCCAATGGTCGTCCTGAATGCGCCACATCTGGGCGTATTTGGAGACGTAGTCGGCGTTTTCAATTTTGGTTGGGCCGGGCGAGAGGCTGAGCACAATCTGGCGGCCGGATTTGCGGATGGCGTCGGCGATCTGGCGAATCTCTGTGGGGCGGTAGGGATGGTCGCTGATGCAGTCGACCTTGATGTAGTCGAGTCCCCAACCGGCGTAGAGCTTGAGCATGCCATCGTAGTAGGCCTGGCCGGCGGCGTTATCGGCGACACCATAGTTGCCCTCATCCCAGGGACATGTGTCGGTGGTGTCGGCTGCATCGGTGGCGTGGAAGGATGAGCCGGCGATGGGTAGATTCTGCTTGACCACATCGCGGGGGATGCCGCGGACGATGTGGATGCCGAACTTGAGTCCCTGGGCGTGGACCCAATCGGCAAGGGGCTTGAAGCCGGCGCCGTTGGCCGAGGAAGGGAAGCGAGACTCGACGGGGATGAGATTGCCGTTTGCATCCCAGAGGTATTTGCGGTTGGCGACGGACTTGCCGAAGGGATCGGCCATGTACCAGCCCTCGTCGATGACGGCGTATGTCCAGCCGAACTGCTTCATGCCGGCGAGGATGGTGGTGTTTGCCTTGAAGTCGGCTTCGTTGATGGTGAAGCCGTATGCGTCCCAACTGTTCCAGCCCATGGGAGGGGTGGGAGCGATGGATGGATCTTTTTGAGCGTGGAGGAGGGAGACGGCAGGACAGAGGGCGAGGGCAAGGACAGAGGCGAAAAAAACTCGGCAGCGAGGCATGAGGAAACGTATACCACAACCGGCGGGTGGGGGGTAGATCAGAGGTCACATTTCAAAGGGGGTGATGGCGGCGAAGCGGGATCAGGGGAGGGTGCAATTCCGCGGCGGGACGGGGCGTGAGAGCTGGAGATGGAAGGCACATGCTCATGTATGCGGGTGAATTGGCCGATAGGGCATAGGAGGGCCTGCGTGTAGATGGGCGGGGGTTCTGAGACGGAAGTGACTGGAGCCTTGCAGGTGTTGCGGGCGCCGACAGGGCCAAGGTGAGCGATGCTCAACACATTATTGGTTTCCGAGTGCGGGGAGCTGGCGGCAGTTGTGGTTGTGCTGCTGGTGACGGGGATTTACCGGATTGGAATGGCAGAGGCGGGCGTGGTGAAACGGTTGGGGCGATTTCACCGGGTAGTGAGCTCGGGAACCCATTGGAGGTCGCCGATAGACCAGGTGGCAGGAATCGTGGACCTGCGGGCGACCAAGATGCAACTGAAGATGGGCGCGCGCACCAAGGATGGCGTGATCATAACGATTCCAATCGCGATTGAGACGCGGGTGAACCCGGAGATGGTGTGGGAGGCGTGGTCGCAGTTGCCCGATCCTGGGGCGCATGTGCGGGCACAAGCTGAGCAGGTTGTGCTGGAGCGGCTTCGGTCGCTGACGCTGGATGAGCTGTTCGCCTCGCAGACGGGGATTGCGGGTACGCTGAAGCGGGCGTTGGATGAGAATCTGAGGCCGCTGGGTCACGCGGTGGTGCGGGTGCAGGTGACGGGAGCTGTGCCGAACAACCTGGAGGACGCGCGGCAGTATACGGGGCGGCTGGTTGGGCCAGGCGAAGGCGATTGCGTTGCGGAACGGGAGCCTGGTCGGAGCCGGGTGGCGTGACGGCGGCGGGTGAGGCGCAGGGATCTTTCGCAGCTGGAGCAGTCCTGTTAAACTACTTTGAGTTGGTTATAGGCGCGTAGCTCAGTTGGTTAGAGCGCTTCCTTGACACGGAAGAGGTCGCTGGTTCGAATCCAGTCGTGCCTACCATATAAATCAAGCATTTAGCGGCCCCCCTTCCTTGGTGCTTGGCAGCAAATTGGCAGCAAATCTCAAAACCTTCATCGAGGAAGGTTCTGAATTGTTCCCATTTCTCCTTTCTGAAGCGCCTTTCGGCTTTCCCGATTTCAATTCGTTTCTGGTTACAGGCATCTCGACNNAGACCGGGAGGTTGCCACCGCCCCGCCTCCACCTGTACCGGTTTTCAGCTCCCTGTGGATTGAGTTGACCGTCGCCCGGACCCCTTCGGGAAGTTCCTGCATATAGACATCCGTGGTTGTAGCCGTCCGCGAGTGCCGCAGGATGCCCTGCACATCCTTGACCGTGCCCTTTTTCTGGGCCAGTGTAGCGATGGTGCGCCGGATGACCTGGAACGTCAGCTTCGGCAGCTCCAGTTCCTCGGCCAGTTTGTGCAACACCCGGTTGCGGAAGTTGCTCGAATCGAGAAATCCGCCGATTCTGTTGGGAAAGATGAACGCCTCTGGAGATGGATCCTTGCTTAGCTTCTTCCACTCGACCAACTCCGCCGCCAGTTCCGTGGCGATCGGAGTCGTCGTGAGGCTTCCGCGTGTCTTTCCCCANNAACAACTCACCTGGACGCAGAGCATTGGACATATCGAGTTCGAGCAGAATCCGATCCCGGAGGCCAAGCTTCGACAAGGCAGCCCTCAACTGATCCCACGTCAGGGTGGTCTTGTCGGTCTCCCGAAGGTGCGCCGGAATCCTCACCGAACGCGCGGGGTCTTTTGCGAGGAAATCCTGATCGGCCGCCTCGCCAAAGATCGCTCGCATATAGGTCCGAATCTGCAGCACTCTGTCCTTTGAGCGGGTTTTCGCCAGTTTGTTGAGGTGGGTTTGCAGAGCGAACTTATCGATGTTTTCAAGGCGAACATCTCCGAATTCATCGACCAGATCTGCCTCGATGATGTGCTTCTTCACCTTGGCAGTCTCCTCTCTCCAATCCCCCTCCTTCAATGGCAGGTAGCGGTTGCGAACGAACCATCCGAAGGTGACGGCTCCANNGGTTTGGGTTCATCGGTTGCCGGGTCAAGTTCCGTTCTGCGGAAATATCCGTACCACTTCTTCCCGCGTAACCGAACCCAGCCCTTCTGGTGTGAACTTCCCATTTATTCCTCATTTTCTGTGTGGGGGAATAAGCGGGCCGCCTCCAGTTTAACGCCGTTTCCGGCGCAAATTGGAG
>PMXB01000024.1:3817-4012 GCA_003165935.1 Acidobacteriaceae bacterium
AGAAATCGGGAGATTTGACCGAGTTTTCAATTCGACCAATACTGGCGCCGAACGGTGGGAGGGGACGATGTTCAACTCGCTCGACGATCTCTCGGTCCGGCTTACGGCGACCGGCTACTTCATCGATCCGGTGATGATTAAGGTCGTTTATTTGGCGGCCAGGATGCAGAAACCGCTGCTGCTCGAAGGGCCTGC
>PMXB01000221.1 GCA_003165935.1 Acidobacteriaceae bacterium
GGAAATCGCAGAGTCATATCGATGCCGAGGCTCGGCGGATTGCACCAGCGCTACGATTTGGCCGCCTGAACTGCCGCCGAAAAGATCGTTGGTCAATGTTGATGATGAACTGCTAGAGAGGTGCGCGCATAACCCGCCTCGTAGTGCCCTCACCATGCCCTGGAGCCTCGGAGCGGTCTCGACTCAGTCGAAGACCACACTGAAAGCGACTCCCGGGTTCGGGAGCCGCGCTTATTCTGCTGCCGGACGGCATTTTGGCGAGGCACAGTATTGATCGATGAGACCCTATTGCTCTCCGTTACTCTCTTCTACGCCGCCGGGCCCTCGCTTAACGCGGCTCCGGCTTGAGGCCGGACGCCGCTAACGTGTAATGCTCGGAACTAAGAGATCAAGCTCTTATTCAAAAAGGTGTCTGAGAATCTCTCATTTGAACCCAACAAAAGCAATCGCCGGCTCTATCTGATCCGGCCGTTCCATAAGGTAAGCATTATGGCTCGCATCCGCCCACAGGTTTAGCGCGAAATTGTTATGCGTTCGGTACTTTGGCAGCGCGTTCGTTGATCTCACTGGGGCGTACCATCCCCATGCACCTTCTGCAGTGAGCCGCCGGGGGTGACCTGGTTCGATATCTTGCCGGTCTGCCCGGTGTTCACATCCCTGACGGTCTGGCGGTCGAGCGCATAATCCACCCAGTCGGAGGCGGCAGTGGATCGCGCCTGCATGGCGTCCGCAGTACGCTGCATCGAGAGGTTGGTACCGCGCTGCATCGTCTCCATGAATTCGTTGTGCATCTGCTGCTGCACGGCAGCCTGTTGCCGGTAACCTTCCTGCTGGGCGTTAAAAATAGCATTCGAGGAATTGATGAATCCGGTGGTTTGCCGCTGCAGGTTTTGCTCGTAGCGATTTGCCCATGCATCCTGCCATGCCAGAATGCCCTGCCCGTTCCCCATTCCGGGGACAGACCATTGTTTATTTAATCCGGCAAATTCGCTCTCCGGGCTAGTCATGTACTGGATATTCGCCTCGCAGTGGTCGACAACCGTAGGAGTTCCCTGGGTAATCATGTGAACGGGGGGAGTGGGAGACAGTACCCGTATAGCCGGGGTAACGCTTTCGGTGCATTTAAGCACCACCCTCAGCCCACCCTTCATCGGGGTTGAGCCATTCATGAACCGCACCTCCGTTAGAGCCCCTTGCGCCTTTTCGTGGACCCGTGCTGACTCCTGCTCCAACTGGGCCTCCATCGCCTGGGGAAATGGCTGAACATCAATGGCTTGCACGTGCAGGACACCCACCATATACTTCGCGAAGTCCACCGCGGTCATTGGTCCGTTCATAGGCAGGCAACCATTCTTCGGCAAGGACGCAAAGAGCGTGCCGCTTCCATAGGTCCAGCCAAGCACGGGCATGCGCTCGTACATGCGTTTGCCGTCAGGGCTGGTCGCGCGCCAAACGACATAGGTATCGTGGACGCAGTTGCCAGGCTGATACAGCACTCCCTGAAACTTCCAGCTGGCCGGAATCCTCACCTCGACAGCATCCATATTGTTTAGGGTTTCGTCTTTGACGCGCTCGACACGGGTGGCGCTGCCATCGTCGGCGCTACCCGCTGCTACGGCGCTGCCGCCATTTGCCGAGGGTGACCCGTTTGCCCCGTCCCCGCCAGTGGATGCCGATGCGGGTTGACTTCCCTTACAGCCCATCAGTGCTAGCGCCACCAGAATTGTGCCAATTCCAAATCTGCAAGCCATCTTCTTGACCTCCATGACCATGCGCTCCTTCGCTGCTATTTGATTCGGGTGATGATATCCGGCCTTCGAATTCTCTTCCAGTCCAGAAGACTCCTCCGTCAATACGGTGTTCCGTCTCCATGCACTTTTTGCAATGTCCCACCTGGAGTGACCTGGTTCGATATCTTGCCGGTCTGCCCGGTGTTCACATCCCGCACGGTCTGGCGGTCGAGCGCATAATCCACCCAGTCCGAGGTGGAAGTGGATCGTGCCTGCATGGCGTCCGCAGTACGCTGCATCGACCTGTCGGTCCCTTGCTGCATGGCATCCATGAACTCGTTGTGCATCTGCTGTTGCACGGCAGCCTGGCGGCGGTACCCTTCCTGCTGGGCCTGGAAATTCCTATTCGATGTGTCGAGGTAAGTTTTGTTCAATTGATTCACGTTGTGCTCGAATTGCTGTTCAGACGCAGCCCGCTGGGCGGCATAGCGCTTCATCCAGGCATCGCCCCATTCCTTGTTCTGCTTGCCGCCAATCGCCGGGTCGTCCCACCGCCGCAGCACAGCGGCAAACTGGTTTTCAGGAGCGGTCACGTAGCTGGCGCTCGCCGTGCATTTTCCTGAAATTGTTCCTGGTTTGCTCGGCATGCCGGCCAAGGTGGACTGAAAGCCCGGGGGGGGAGCCTCAGTACAGTAGAGCAGCACGTCCAAGCGACCTTCCATGGAGACTCCGTTTCGGTTGTAGCGAACCGTTGCGGCCGCTCCGTCCGCGGTGCCGTGAGGCGGCCGCAGATTGTGCGCCGCATAGAAGGGGTTAGGAGGCTGGGCAAAACTGTCCTTCCATTGCTTCACCGCCTTCGCCAATCCATCGGGCATGGGCGCGTCGCCTATATAGCCAACCCGCATCGTGATTGACAGGTACTTCAGAAAATCCTGCGCGCTCATCGGTTTGTCGAGAGGCAGGCATCCGGCCTTCGGCCTGGGGCCATCTCCATAGGCCCACACCAGTTGCGGAAGTGCCTCGCCGAAGCTCTGCCCGTCCTCGCTGGTCGCGCGAAATACCCCGCTAAAACCAGAATCGCAGGCGTCCACGCCGCCTTGCATCAGAATCCCCTGAAACTTCCAGTTCGCGGGGATGGTGATGTAAAACGCGGTCTTGTTGTCCATCGTGGGATCGACGATATTCTCAGTGCGCGTCCCGCCGCCGGAAGTCGCGCTCTCGCCGGAGGAACCGCTGCCCGTGCTGTCGCCGGCGCTGGCTGCCGATGTTTGCACCGTCCCCTTGCACCCAAACAGCGCAAAAGCAAGTGTCAAAGTTGCGATTTTTGCCTTGCTGGTCATCGTTTGTCCTTCCCTTCTTCATTTCTTCTTGCCGAGTGTCATATCCGCCGTCATTTGCGCTGAATTTCGCTCATAGGTGAGCTGGAGCGTTGTTCCGCTCTTGGCAAAAAAAGATTCATGGATCGCCCCGCCCACGCTTTCCGTCAGATCTTTTCCATCTACCTGTACCAGCCGGTCACCTGCGCGCAGGCCTGCCTTTTCAGCCCCGGACCCCGGCGCCACCGCTTGAATCCATGCTCCATCTGTCTTTGTGGTGTCGAAAGTGAGGCCGGTCGTGCCCAGATCTGTCGCCTTGATATAGCCGTCGGGCTTGAAATGGCTCCAGCAGAACTCAATGGCCGCCATGCCCGCAGGTCCGGCGCCGGCACAGGGAATAAACTCCCCTTTCCAGTTGATCATCGGCTTGACATAGATGAGAAAGGTGCCAGAATCGGGGCCCGGCGGGGGATCCTGAGGGTCGCGTGTCAGTTCGACATCGATAGGCGCATCCCCGCGCACAACCCGTAGTTGCACCTTTTCGCCCCGCGCGCCAAAGGTCATGATCGCGGCAATCTCCGGCAGTGTGTGTGCCGCCGGCTTGCCGTTGACGGTGATTATCCGGTCGCCCGGCAGCAATCCGGCAGCGTCCGCCGCTGAGCCTTTTGCTACCGACGCAATCTTGCCATCATCTGGGCCGGATGTTGTGAAGGTGATGCCTGAGTAACCAAGATCCTTTCCTGCGATCATCCCTGAACTCTCGGCAAGTTGAGCGCACTTCTTTCCGATTGGGAGCATCACTGCTACACATGGCGCGGAGGTTCCTTTGGAGTCGAAATAATTCTCCGCGGCTGCCTGCCGCACTTCGATCTGAAGCGACACCAGAATGCCTAGCACCGCTGCAACTACCGTTGCCAGGGGAAAGGCACGGAAATAGCCTGTGGCAGTCATATAAATCCCTCGCGCTTTGGGCATATTCATGTTCAGAATTTCAAAACCGCCCCGGAGCTAACGCGGATGTTGTTCTGGTGGTTGTTGGAGCCGTTGTCGAAAGTGGTGAGCAGGTAGTCTGCCTCGGCCAGGCGGATGGAGAAGCGATGTTTGACGCGCAGGTCGACGCCGCCGCCGATGTTGGCGGCGAAAGCGTCGTTTGCATTGCTGTTGGTGAGTTGTTGTGAAAACACCAGGCTCCCGCTTGAGAAAGCGGGGCCGGCGAGCACTTCAGCAAACGGTTGCCATTTGGCAGAGCGCAGGACCGGGCGATAACGAATACCGGCAGTGAAGATTGTGAGATTCAGATCGTACCCTGCGGTAGATATGTTGCTCGCTCGCGCCAGAGTCAGATCGCCGGCCACGGACCACGAACTGTGCCTGATTGGAAAGGCAACTGACGCGCTGCCGCCATTGAGGCTGAAGCAGCCGCAGCCGCCCGGGGGCGCATTGCTGTGCGCATAGGTATAAGTCACGGCAAGCTCGGGCGCGGCAGCATTATCAATTGCCGACGCAGCCTGTGCGCGTCCGGCGGCTGGCACAAAGAGGGCGGTGGCGATGGCCAGGAGCAGAGAGAGCGGTATCTGGATTCGGTTTCTCATGGTGTCTCCTACTCCTGGACCGTCAGCAGCACGGTGGTTGTTTGGGTTTGACCGCCGCCGCTGGCGGTGATCGTGACGGTGTAGGTCTGCGCCGGCTTGACCAGTGCAAATCCACCGCCGCAACTGCTGAGCGTTGCTACTGCGCCGAGCGATGCGACCGCTAGCACGCACATTGCCAGCAGCCTTCTGCGCCGCTTGCCCGGCAGGAAGCACAAGCCGAGGAGCCCCAGCACAGGCGTGGCCAGCGGCAATGTCTGCGTGAGCGTAATGGGGTTGCTCTGAATGGTTAGCGTCGTGCTGGCCGGGCTGCCGCCAGGCGTGATGGTCGTGGGATTGAAGGTGGCCGTGTAGCCCGCAGGCAGGCCGTTCGTTGTGAACGTAATCGGGCTGGTGAATGAGCCGTTCTGCGGCGTAATGGTGATGGTGTAGATTGCCGCCGTGGTTTGCGAAGTGGTGCCTGTGGGAGTAAGCGAGCTGACTGTGAATGTGGGCGGCGCGGTTCCGGTGCCGCCGAGCGTTACGCTCTGCGGCGAGCCGGCAGCGTTGTCAGTCACCGCGAGCGTTGCGCTGAAGCTGGTAGCCGACGCTGGCGTGAAGGTGACAGAGATTGTGCAGTTGGCGCCCGCTGCGAGTGAACTGCCGCAGGTGCTGGTCTCGGCAAAGTCAGCTGCGTTCGTACCAGTGACCGCGATGCTTGCGATCGTCAGCGCTGCGTTGCCGGTGTTGGTCAACGTTGCCGTCTGCGCAGCGGTGGTAATACCCGTCGTAGATGTAAATGTGAGTGATGGCGGCGTGAGCGAAGCTACGGGCGCCGTGACAACTGCTGCAGTCACTGTCACGGTGCTCATCCCCGTTGCCGACGCGTAAGTTGACGAGCTGTTCGAATCGGGCGTGTAGGTTGCGGTCAGTGTGTCTGTGCCGGTAGACAGCAACCCTGCCGGAATGTTGATGGTCGCGCTGCCGCTGCTCATTGTTGTCGCGGCAGAAGTGTAGCCGCCGCCGCTCAGTACCACAGAACCGGTGGGGGTTGGGGTGCCGCCGACAGTGACCGTCACCGTCAGACCTTGTGCAGTTGTAATGCTGGCAGGGGATGGCGTCACCATAACTGTTGGCGCGGTTGCAACTGCAGTCACCGTTTCTGTGTTCGTTCCAGCGGCGCTGTTATAGGTCGAGGAACTGGCGGCGTCTGGCGTGTAGGTTGCGGTCAGTGTGTCTGTGCCCTTTGCCAGAGATCCGGCCGGAACGTTGATAGTTGCGCTGCCGCCACTGAGCGTTGTCGGTCCCGACGCGTAGCTGCCGCTGGTGAGCACAA
>PMXB01000363.1 GCA_003165935.1 Acidobacteriaceae bacterium
CGACTGAGTTTCGGGAGTATGGGTGGCGCGTGCTGTGGGATACGGCGGGGTTTGCGTGGTTTGGCGGGTTGACGTTTGGCATTACGGCGCTGATGTTTCAGGGGTGGTGGGCGAAGATCGGGATGATCAAGACGCTGGACCTGGCTGCGCCATCGGCGGCGGTTGGGTACGGAATCGGGCGGATCGGGTGCTTTCTGTCAGGAGACGGGTGCTATGGGATCCCTACGAACCTGCCGTGGGGGATGAAGTTTCCGAATGGAATAGAGCCAACGCTGGTTGCAGTGCATCCGACGCCGCTGTATGAGTTTGGCGCGGGGCTGCTGATTGGGGCGTGGCTGTGGTGGCGAGGGGGCAAGCAGCATGGGACCGGCGCGATTGTGGGGCAGTACCTGGTNNCGCTTTCTGGTTGAATTTATCCGGCGCAACCCGAAGATACTTTGGGGTTTATCGAATGCACAACTGGCCAGCGCGGGGAGCGTTGTGGTGGGGATTGGGCTGATCTTGTGGGCGGCGCGGCGGCCGGCGGTCGAGCCGGATGAGGCGGCGGCGATGGAGCGGGCGGCGTAGGGGGCGCTAGATTGCTTCCCAGGGATTGATGAGCTGAATGCCGCAGTGCTCGAAGTCTGGGATGTTGCGGGTGGCCAAACTGACGCCCTTCGAAAGAGCGGTTGCAGCGATTAACGCATCCATATCGTCGATTGGCCTTCCGATGGATGCCCTCAGTCTCAAGACTGTGCCAAAAACCCGAGCGGCGGAGACGTCGAAATCGAAGATGCGGTCGGCGAAGAGTGCGGAACACATGTATTCCGCTTTTTCCCTGAGTTGTCGTTGACGACTGCCAACGGGCATCAAGTCCAAACCGGAAAGCAGTTCCGCGAGGATGATCGTGCACGTTCCCAACTCGAACGGGTCTTTCGAGTCGATCCAAGCCAGGACTTTCGGTTCAGGCCTGGTCTTCATGACTTCGGATATGACGTTGGTGTCGATCAGGATCATTCTTCGAAATCCTGGATCTGGCGTTGGGAATTACGCCTAGGTCGAGGTTGCAGTTCAACGCCACCGAGGGGAGCGAAGAGATTGTGGATGGCTGTTCCGAGGCCATTTTTCAGCTCTTCGTTTGCCAATTGGCGGGAGAACTCACGAGGCGGAATCTCAAGGACGACAGCTCCGTAGGGTGCAAAACGTTTGCGGATGCGCGATGCGAGACCCTCATTGGACGCCGGGGGCTCCTTTGCGATCAAGGCGGAGAGTGCCTCTCTCGCTTCCGCTTCCATGGAGCGGCCGTTGAGGGCGGCGCGGACCTGGAGTTCGCGTTTTACTTTCTCGTCGAGATTGCGGATGGTGATGGTGGCCATGGAGCGAGTCTATCCGAAAAGTGCTGTCATTGCCAGCAATGCTAGCAATGACAGCACTCCGGATCCGGTTCAGCGCCAGTGGGAGCGGTTTCCGGCGTTCGGCTCAGGGTTGGAAGCCTACGCTTTGCCAGAGTGGGGCGGGGGTGTAGACGGTGCCTGCCGCGATGGTGCGAAAGACCTTGCGGGTGTTGTGGATATCGGCGAGGGGGTCGGCGTCGAGGAGGAGCACGTCTCCGCGCTTGCCCTTGGCGAGGGAGCCTGACTCGGACTCTACGCCGAGGGCGCGGGCAGCGACGATGGTGGCGGATTGAAGGGCTTCGAGCGGGGTGAAGCCGGCCTCGACGTAGATTTCGAGTTCACGATGGAGGGAGTAGCCGGGGATGGTCTGGTCAGTGCCAGCGACCATGGGGATACCTGCGGCGTGGAGGGTGCGGAGGGTGGCCATGAATGCGTTCCACTGGCCATCGAGGATGGGCTTTTGATTGGGCGGGGGGACGGGTGAGTCGAGGGCTTCGCGGAGCTGTGGCGGCAGGTGGGCGATGCCGGGTTCGAGGTCGATGAAGGGCGCAGTGTGCATGAAGCTCTCAAAGACGACCATGGTGGGGTCGAGAACGGTGTGGTGGTCTTTGAGGACTTGGATGAATTCCTTTGCTTTGGGGCTGTCGAGTTCGAGGACAGGGGGCTTGGTGCGGTCGGGCTTGCCTTCGGCGTTGAGGGCGGGGTGGGCGAAGTAGGGGACGTCGTACTGGATGTGGTTGATCTGGTCCATTCCGTCGTTGATGCCTTCAATGGCGGTCATGCCTTGCGGAATATGCCCGGTGACGGTGAGTCCGCGCTGGTGGGCGGCGGCGCAGATGGCTTTGACGATCTCAGGCTTAACGGAGCTGTAGATTTTGATTTGTCGCGCCCCGGCGGCCTTGTAGCGCTGGACAAGATCGACGGCCTGCTCGGGGGTGCCGGCGGTGATGGCTCCGAGGGAGATGGGGCCGAGTCCGTCGACGATGCCGGCGAACTCGAGGTGAGGTCCGATAGCAGGATTGCGGCGGCGGTCGAGCTGCTCATGGAGTGCGGTGATGAAGTCGAACTCGTTGCCAACATCGCGGACGCTGGTGACGCCGGCTGCGAGGTAGATGGGACCCCACTCGACTTGCTCGTAGTGGGCATGCATGTCCCAGAGGCCGGGGATAGCGAACTTGCCTGCGGCGTTGAGGATCTGCGTACCGTGTGGAATGTGGACCTGAGGGCGAGTGCCGACGGCTTTGATTACGCCATCCTGAATGAGAATGACGGAGTCAGGGATGGGGGGCGCACCGGTGGAGTCTTCGAGGGTGACGCCGACGATGGCGAGACGTTTGGCTGTGGGCATTCGCGAGGCGGCACTGAGCTGGGCAAGGGCGGCGAGGTTGGAGTTCACGCCGGCGGCGATGAATGCGCCGAGTGAAGATTCGTAGGGGGTGCGAACTGCTTCAAAGTGGTCGAACTCGGCGTCTGTGCTGACGAGGGCAACGAGGTTCTGGTCGTCGTCGAGCCAGAGGGACTCCTGGCCCCAGATGAGGCCGGCGACGGCGTAGCCATGGGCGCTGAAGGTGGCGGAATCGCTATGGACAGAGAGGGTGCCTGAGGGCTCAATGTGGACGGTCGCGCCAGAAGGGTAGACGGTGAACTGCGCGGGCCTGGAGTGGCCGAGCCACCAGCGCATCATCTGCTCCTGCATGGCGACGGGTGAGTATCCGTCGGTGATGAACCATGGGCCGGTGGGAGCGACGGTCTGCGTTTTGCCGCTGCGGGTGATGGAAAGCGACGCACCGGTGAGGGTGAGGGCGTCGTCCATGGCGGCGAGGCGGGAGGCGCGGCCTTTGGCTGCGTAGCTGACTGGTGAGCCGTCCGGGGTGTGCAGGACGAATGTGGTTTGGAGGGGAACGGGTGAGCCGCGGTCAACGAACAGGAACCTGGAAGTGAGCGTGGCGATGTCGCCGGTGGACTGGATGGAGTAGGTTTCCTGGCCGATGGCCTTGGCGAACTTGTGAAGCGTGAATTTGCCGAAGGTGGCGGGTTGCTGAGCGGCGAGGCCGGTGACAATGAGCAGCGCGAGGATTGCAGACAAGACGGCTTGCGAGGCTTTGGACACGAAGGATCCTCCG
Source organism: Acidobacteriaceae bacterium (assembly GCA_003165935.1). Lineage (GTDB taxonomy): Bacteria > Acidobacteriota > Terriglobia > Terriglobales > Acidobacteriaceae > Telmatobacter. Next base: position 3,497 of record PMXB01000363.1, read on the forward strand.
GGGTCGCTGACGGACATTCAGGATGCGATCAACCTGTGAGGATTTTAGCTTGAGGATTTCGACGGGTGGACTTCAAGGGTTATTCGGAGGCATTGAGGTTGTCCCCATAGGTGGGATAGGGCTGGGGCTCATTGCTGGTGGGAATTGTGGCGAGGACGATGAGATCGGTCTGGACCTGTGCCCAGAGCCGGGGCGGCTCTAGGCTGACGACATCAGCGGGCGGGTTTGCGAAGTAGGCGAGGACATCCTGTTTGATGCCGGGGGGAATCGGCTGGCTGGGGTGGCGCGTGAGCTGGTGGAGCAGTGTGGCGTAGGTGACGTCAGTGAGCGGATAGCCGCCCAGTTGGACGACGCGGCCGGTGTCGAGGTCTCGATTTGGCAGGGGATGCTGAGGATCTCGGAACTGGGTGAAGAAAGCTTCAAGTGTGGCGAGGTCCGGGGTTGGTGCCAGTGTCTGGGTTTCTTGCTGAGGTTGAGATGTGCCTGGAGTTGCAGAGGCCGCAGGGCCGGCAGTAGATCGAACCGGGGGCGGCGGAGTAAAGCGGGCGAGCACATGACGGAGTGCCAGCGTGGACTGGACGACGCTATGAAGGTAGTCGGCTTCAGTGGCGCTGGTGGGGCCTTTGATGGCAATGAGCGAGAGGGGGCCGATCTTGGGGATCACATAAAGGATGCCTGCAAGGGTGTAGGTGCCAATGCCAGCCTTGCCGCGCCAATGGTTCCAGTTGTCGCGGGCAGACACCGCGGCTACTTCTTTTTGAATAGCGTCGAGGTCGGGGGACGGGGTCTCTGGCGGCTCATGGTTGCGATGGAGGATGGTGAGCGCATAGGCGACGCGGGGAATGAGGCCGTGGACGGCGAAGCGATAGCCGCGGACATTGATGCGACGGCCGGTTTTTCCGAAGTTCTCGGTAATGCCGTATGTCTGGTAGTAGGCGAGGGCGAGCTGGCGGACCGGGACACGGAGCCCTACGTGACGCAGGTAGTGGAGAGGCGCGAGGCGATGGTGGGCTATCTGGTCGATATCGAAGGCGAATTCGGTTTGGACGTGCTGGTGGGGTCCTTCAGCGTAGTTGACGACGCGGCCGAATTTGTCGGCGAGTTTGGGGAATTCAATGGGGACGGCGAGGTTGGTGGCCTGGGCGTGGCCGATGGAGTCGCCAATGTAGTGAGAGAGGGCGCCGACGGCGAAGGCCAGCTCGTTGGCGTTGGCGGCGTTGCGGAAGAGATTGACGACGAAGTCTCCGGTGCGGACGTAGTGGGTGAGGTTGGAGAAAGCCTTGTCGCCGAAGGGGTAGTAACCGATGTCCTGAATGACGCAGCCGGCATAGGCGTATGCGCGGGCATTTTCGAGGTCGGCGGGGGTGAGGTTGGGATAGCGGCTTAGCAGGAGGGGAACGATGGAGTCATGCCAGGTAAGGTCGATGAGCTGCTCGTGAGTGAGAAGGGAGTAAGCGGCGAGCGGGCGAGCGGAGGCGAGGAGCAGCAGGAAAAGAATGAGGGACAGGACGCGCGTTGGGGGGCGGATCGTCACAAGATTATGTTAGCTGAGCGATGCGTGCGGAGGTCGCGGTTCGCCGGTGGTGCTGGTTTGTGCCGAGGGATTGCGGAACTGGGAGGGTTAAGGGATTCGAGGGACGGTCATTGGAAATGGGACCACTCTTCCTGAATCGCCATGGGCAGGAACGGCCTGTGGCGAGAGCCAGGATTCAGTAAACCCATCCCTCGGGGGCTAAAGCCCCTTTCATTTTATTGGCATTATCGGCACGGCTAAAGCCGTGCCCTTTCAAAACTGCGAATTTCGCAGCGGGCTGCTAAGGGTTTTGGTCGTCGATCGCGGGGTATTTTTTGGCCCACTCGGATTGGGGATAGCGGGTGTGGAGAATGGTGAAGATCTCGCGCTTGAGGTCGTAGCTATTCTCGAGGTTGCAGCCGTTTCGCATGGCGCGGAGGGCGAAGCCCAAGACTTCAGAGTTGCGCGGGTCTTTGGGGTGGGCTTTGACCCAGGCGAGGGCCTGCTTGCCGAAGTACTCGGGAGCGTCGCCGATATTTGCCAATTCAGCCTGTTCGTGGTCGGCTTCGGTGGTCATAGTTGGAGTGACAAAGCCGGGTAGATCGACGGCAGGGGGCTTATTGGGGTTCGGATAGGCGCCGCCGAAGTTATGACCGGTGGAGTAGTCGAAGCCGCCCATGTCGGCGCACCACCAGTTGTCGCGATACCCGCTGTAGCCGACAAAACCCTCTTCGCGGCTGGAGCCGGCGTTGATATACGGGCGCACGGAGGGGAAGCGCATGAGGGCGAGGAGGCCGGTGACATGGCGATCTTCGGGGGTGGTGGCTGCATCGTAGGCGGTGAGCCACTGCTTCCAACCGGGTTCGCCGGCGATGAGGCTGGGAGTGAGAAGGCGCGCTTCTTCGGGTTTTTCGAGGAGTACGGCGCGGGTCCAGACGGCCAGGGCGAGTTCGAAGCGCAACTGTTTTGGCCAGCTGGAGTTGAGAACGAGGGGAGTGAGGTCATTGAGGGGGATGTGGCGATTGAGGATGATGGCTGTGTCGGTGTCGATGCGCCTGGCTCCTGCGACGTTTATGGGGAGGCCTGCCATAGTTGAGGGAATTATGCCGGTGGGAGTTGCGGAGGCAGCGGGAAGGGGAGACTCGCCGTTTTCTCCGTCGTCTTCGCCGACTGGTTCGAGGGGAGCAAGGCGGGCGAATTGCTGAAGGGACTCGGCTTTCTGCCGGGCAAGAATGGCGAAGAGGTTAAGTGTGTCTGGTGATTCATGGCGAGCGGCGAGGTCATGAAGGAGTTTTTCAGCCTGAGCGCGGGTTTCTGCACTGGCGGGGCGCATTTGCAAACGAGCGTAGGCGACGGTGACCCATGCGGGCGACGTGGCAGGAACGGATTCGGCGGCATGATCGAGTTCCGCGTCGGGCGTGGGAGCGCTAATGAGCGCGGCAACGAGCCAGGCGACATTTCCGGTTTGATGCCAGCGATCTTTTGCGTGGTCCGGCCGCGAAGTCTTCTTTGGGTCGATAACGAAGCCCTGAATGTTCAGGGCCCAATCGATCAGATCGCTCTTGCGTGCGACTTCCTGATGATCCAACCATTTGTAGCCGGCGACGTAGGCGAGATCGGTGAGATGCTGCGCGATGCGGGGATCGGGATGGCTGATGCGATCGCCGAGGCGCGCGGCGGCTGCGCTGGGGTCGATGCGGAGGTCGACGAAGTTGAGGAGTTCCTCAGCTGGACCGGCATAGGAACCTCCGGCTTGCATGACTTTACTGAACTGCGCAGCGGCCTGGTGCATGAGGCTGTCGTCGTTTTTATCGGGCAGGGAGAGGGTGGCCTGGCGCAGGAGACAACGACCGACCATGAAGGCGGCGAGGGAGCGGTGCGGGGAGCCAGAGTCGGCGGCGATTTGAGAGAACTGGTCGCGGGCGGGTTGAAACTCTGAGCGGTAGAAATGAGCGGCGCCGACTTGATAGGCGCGGTCGTAGGCGAGCCACTGAGGCTTGGAGACAGTCTGAGGCATCTGGCCGCTGCCGCCGCAGTTGGAGAAGACGGCATCCTGTCCGCCGACCCAGTCGGCAAGCTCGGCCTTGTCGGCGGCGTGGTCGCGGGCACGGGCAGCAAGGGTGTTGGCGGCGTTGGCGAAGGCGTCCTGGAGGCAGTTGTCGTAGTCCTGCCATTGCTGGCCAGGAACGGCGCGCGAAGCAGTGGAAAGCGGTGCGTCGCCGGTGGCGTGGATGACTTTGGCGCGTTCGTTGCTCCATTTCGAGGCGGCATTGTTCAGAGACTCGAGGTCAGCGCTGGCGTTCTGGTCTCCGTTCTGGATGGCATTGTGGATGTCAAGGATGGAGGATTTCTCCTGGTCGGTGAGGGGCGGCCCGGAGAGGATGCGATAGGCGAGAGCGAGATAGCGGGGCCGAAGGCCAGCCTGGACGACTCCGAGGTGGCCGTTGAGGAAGGATGCAAGGTCGGAGGGGACGGCGCGATTGACGAAGACCGCCTCTCCGAAGAACGGCCCGCAGCTATTGCCGGGGAGAGCGAGGGCCAGTATGGCGCAGGCGATTGCAGCTTTTTTTCGGCTCATTCTGTCGCTCCTTTTGTATCTTGCGGGATGAGACCGCGATTGAGAGCAACGAGCTGGTCGTGCGTCCAGGGACGCGGGGAAAAAATGTAGATGGTGCGAGGACGGGGCGAAGCTGAGGAGGCGGATTCCTGCAAGCCGGGCTCGTCGGTGGAGATGCCGGTGGTGCCCATGCAGAGCGGTTCGCGGACGGGCCAGGAGCCGACATGCTGGCCGAGGCGGAAGTTCATGGGGATGGCGGCGTCGACAGGGAGGGAGTGGAGCCAGCTTTGAGGATGGGCGTTGGATTGGCCTTGCGGCATGCTCTGGGATTGGTCTTGCGGCTGGGCACACCAACTGACGAGCGCGGTGATCTCGAGGCGTTCGCCTGGAGGGAGTGCGGCGCGGAGCTGGCGGAGGACGTCGGTGTAGAAGTTGCGCTGGGCGGCAGTGGCGTCGAAGTCGACTTCGATTCCGCGGATTCTGGGAAGGCGAGCGGCCTGAAGGAGGTCATTGGCCGTGGCGCTACGGGTGGTTTCGTTGTCCTGGAATCCAGGGGCTGCCTCGATGCGGACGACGGCTTCAGCCCAGATGGACGGGGGGACGAGAATGCGCTGGTGGCGAGGGACGACTTTGACTGTGTCGGAGACGAAGATGCGATCGGCGAGGAAGGCCACACCGAGGCGTTGCGGGTCGGCGGCGCGCAGGTCTTCCGGTTCCTCCCAGGCCCATAGGACGATGGGGGGCGGCTGGATTGGGGATTGGAGGTGTGTGGAATTGTTCGCGGTGGTGGGACTGTCGCCATGCAGGGTTGCGGCAAAGAAAAGCGCCAGGGCGAGCAGGCAGGCGCTCAGCGCTCGTCGGGTATGCGTCCCGGATCTTCGCGATAAGGCAGACACGACCCGAATATAGCGCAATTTTGAATGGAATGTTTGTGGAGGAGGTGGCATTGCAGCAATTAGTTCCAGAACAATCGCGGATCTTTCGACTGGGTTTGGCTCAAAAACGAGCCAAACTTCGGTTGGGATGACAGCGGCCTTTTTGTTGTGAATCGCACGGGCGCGAGACTACAGTCGGCGGATGAATGCGAGCGCTTCAGGGAGTTGGGGGAAGAGGGCTTCTTCGGCCTTGAATTCACGGGAGTGGACGCAGCGGCGGAGGCCGCGCATTTTTACGGGATGCTTGAGGTGGAGCATCTCGTGGTAGAGCAGGTATTCGAGGGCGTAGCGGGGGCTGGAGGGGCGGTCGAAGACCTTGCTTACGACGATGGTGTTGTGGGCGGCGTCGTAGTGGCCGAGGGAGCGCTTGGCGTGGTGCTCGCTCCAGGTGAGGTTGGGTCGGCCGAGCAAGCCGCCGAAGAAACGCAAATTGAGACTGTCGAAGACTTCATCGAGATGGAAGAAGCGGCCTTCGGGGCCGGAGATGCGCTTGGTGCCGCGGGCGTAGCGGATGAGCTCGGTTTGTCGGGTGACGGCGGCGGAGGAGGCGAAGCGCTTGTAGCGGACGCTGTGGGTAGGGTCGATGGGCTTTTTGTAGAGCTTGGCGAGAAGGATGTGGGCGATGGCGTGGAGGACAGATTCGGGCGCGCCCTCTAGCAAATCGGAGAGGCTGACGTGGATGCTGCCCTCGCGGAGACGGATGGTGGTGTTGAGAGAGGTGAAGCGACGGAAACGGATGGAGATGGGCGGCAACGGAGCGCGAGGCCGGAGGGCGCGATATTCGTGTTGGAAGATAGGGACGAAATCGGGGGACACAACGACAGCTTACAGTCGTCAGTTGACAGTTGTCAGTTGGCGGACAGGGCAGAAGAGGGAATTGGGAGGAAGGAAATGGCAGAAGACTGAGCGGGGGGAGGAAGGCGACCAGAGAACAGGCTGGGGTGGGGAACAGAGTGGCGGCGTGAGGACACTTGGTCCCCACGCAGGGACGGGCCTATTGAACATGCCGAAGAGTTCCCCACATCAGTCGGACGCCGATTTGGGCTAGTCGCCGGCGGCGGAATCGTCGTCGGCTGTTGAGGTGTCGGCGGCGGCAGAATCGTCGACTGGTGCTTCGTCGGCGACCGGGGAATCCTCTGGGCCGACCGGATCGCCGTACTCGCCGGCTTCGGCGGAAGCGTCGGCGGTAGCCTCTTCGCCTTGCGCGTCGCCAGCGTACATTGCCGCGTCGGCCGCATCGTTGGGATCGCCGGACGTGTCGCTGGCGTAACTCTCGGCGGTCTGGGCGTCCTGGTCAGCGGTCTGCTGGTCCCAATTGGCCCAACTCTCGTTCTGCGCAGCTTCATAGGTTGAGTCGGTATCGTCAGGGCCTCCAGCGTTGGCCACATCCTCCGAAGCCGAGTAGGCTTGCTGGGCATCGTCCTGCGCCGCGGAGTAATTGCCCGAGGCGGCGTCCGCGGACTCTGCCTGCTCAGCCTGCTGTTCCGTGTCCTGCGCGTCACTCAAGGCGCCGGACTGGGCGGGATCGGTTGCATCGGCGGTTGCGGCATCGGGATCAGGCGTGTCAGTGGCTGCGTCTGCGGTTGCCGCGGCGGGATCGGTGTCGGCTATATCGGCAGTTGGGTCGGCGACGGCGGGGTCAGTGCCAGTAAGGTCGCCGGTGACGGCTGGGTCGGCGGCAATTGGATCAGCAGCGGTATCGGGGGTATCCGCGATCGGATCGGCCATGCCCATCGTGTCGCCAGCGCCCATTGTTGCGGCTGCGGCATCGGCGGTGTCGGCAGCGAAGCCTTCAGCACCGGTTGCGGTAGCGTCGGTGAAAGGATCCGCGATGCTGGAAGGGTCATCGGGGGTTGCGGAGGCCATGGCTCCGCCCGCTGCGAAGGCCGCAGCGTCTGTTGTCACTCCTTCGGTTTCGGTTGTTGCGGCGGCATCCGCGCCGGGTTCGACGACGACGAATTCTTCCACCACACCATCCGCGGTTGTGGCTGTGTCGGCGGCGGGGTCGGCGATTCCGAGCGGATCGAGGACGACGTCAACGATCTCTTCGGTGACGGTGGTTGGGCCGGAAGCGTTCGTGGGATCAATCGGGTCGGCGAGAGCTGTGGCGGCGTCTTCGGGCACGATCACTACTACTTCACTGGGGGTATCGTCAGGCATAGGTCAATCTCTCTTTCCTGGCCACGCGGCCTATTTTTGAGCAGCAGGCGCTGGCGGCGCGGCTGGTTTGGTGGTTGCATCGGCATCTGGATTGGTTTGAAGGGCGGCTGGCGGCGGTGGAACGGTGGCAGGTTTGGCTGGCTCCGCGCCATTTGTGGGCGAGGCAGATGGTTTGGCTTGCGGGGACGCAGGCTCGATGGGCGGAGCAGCCCCCTTTGGCCGCAAGGTGATAACTTCCTGGCATTTTGGACAGCGGACTTTTAGAGATTGCTTGCCGCGCAAGACGGCGAGCGGAACCAGCATGGCGGTGTGGCACTTGGTGCAGAAGACACGAATGGAGTCGGCGGGTGGTGGCGGCGGGGCAGGCGGCTTTGCCGGCGACGCAGGCGGATGGGCCTGGGGAGGGCGCAGGGAGATATGCGCGGCGGTAGGACCGCCCCCGACAGGCAGGGTTGATGGTGTGAACTGTTTGCGATAGGGCTGGATGCTTTGGCTCCAGCGCATGAGATCGGGCTCGCGAGCCGCCTGGCCGATGAGTCGCAGGCGGCGCGTGGTGTACATGGAGGAAGAGGTGGTCATTTCGGTGAAACGGGTCATGTGATCGCTGCTGTCTTCTTCCTGCTTCATCCATTCTTCGATGTTGACCTGCTTGAGGAGCCGGGCAGAGCGGATGGACCAGGCCAGAAGGACGTTGCGGGCCAGGGCTTCGTCGCCAAGGGCGAGCAGGCCCGCGCGATCGGCGGTGATCTCGGACTGGCGCGCCCACATCATGAGGGGCATCTCGACGGCGCCGTGGATCAACTTGGTGGGGCTAATGGCGTTCAACAATCCGTCGGAAAGTACGCCGTGCTGGACGGTGAGGTCGCCGGTAAGGAAACGCGTAACCGACTTCCAAAGGGCGTGGCCGGCCCGGCAGTGTCCCATTTCGCGGGCGAGAACGAAGAGGAGCTCATCGTTCTGAAAGTTATTGAGGATGGCGGTGCCGAGGATGATGAAGGCGCTCTTCTCAGTGCCGAAGGTGTAGGTATTCCACATCTGATCGCCGGAGATATAGACATCGGGCATGTAGGGGAGGCCGAGGAGGCGCGCAGCCAGGACGGCTCGATTCCAGATGTCGGGAAACTGGCGCGGGCCGAGTCGAATGCCGTTGAAGGTGGACTCGATCCACGGGCGGCCGACCTTGTCAGAGACGGTGCGAATGGCGGCGTTGAGGGCGGAGATTCGCTGCAACTGGTTCATCGCCTGACCGTCCTGGGCCCAGAGGAAGGTGGCGCGATCGAGCTTGTAGCCGGGGAAGAGGGGACGGAGCCAACCACAGTCGGAGCAGACATTGTCTGCGCTGCTCAGGCCAGCGCCATTGCCGCCGCATAGCTTGCAGACTGGGGGAGGGGTGGTTGCAGGCGCTGGGGCGACCGGCTGCATTTGTGCCGGTGCGACGGGGACGACGAGTGCTGTTCCGCAGTGCAAGCAGAACCGCGAACCCGGGATTCCGGGGCCGTGACCCTGGGGACACATCAGTTGAGGGGTGGCGATGTCCAAGGGGTTTTCCTTTGCGGTCACACTGGAATAGCGTCAATGACCCGAAAAGTGAATCATGGTCAGCTTGAAAACCCAACTGGTGAAGTAACAGGCGGTGCCGATGTACACCGCCTTGATGAAGTGGGCGCTTTCAGTAATGCGGCGGAAGGAGATGCGACGCCAGAGAAGAAAGATCGATGTGGGAATGACGGAGACGGTGGCGAAGAAGGCGAGAAGGCCAAATGGATTGGCTAGAAACGCCTTCCAGAACTTGAACCGGACGGCGTAGGCAAAACATGTGGTGAGGCCGCAACTTGGGCAGGGGAGGTGAGTGACCAGCAAGAAGGCGCACGGAGGTAAGCCGAGCTGGGTGTGAGTGCCATAACCGATTGCCGCCGGCTTGAGCCACAGCGCGACCGCGAGCACACTGCTTGCGGCCGCAAGCAGCGCGACGGCAACCGATTTGTCGGTCCGGGTGTACACGCGGGAACTCCGGACAAGCTAGAAGCGGCGCAGCCCTGCGCCACCCCAGAAGAGGCAAATGCCAAAGACAAAGAGGACCAACGCGACGATGTTCAGATAAAAGGATCCCTTGGCCCATCCTTCGTCCAGTTGCGGAGCGCGGCCGGCAGCGATTTCATCCATGTCTTTTTTGGCAAGGATGATTCCGATAATGCCGGTAATCGGGCCGCAACAGAACAAGGATGCGATGCCGAGACCGAGCGCCCACTTGGTGTTGTCGCCCATGATTTTTGGGCCGGCACCCGGCGGTGGATAGTAGGTGGGTGGAGGCATCTGCTGGGACGGGGGAAGCTGCTGCCATGCCTGAGGCGGAGCGGCGTCGGCAGGGGGCGGCGGAGGTACTGGTTGAGCTGGTGGTTGCGGCGGTTGTTGAGCGGCTATTGGCGCTCCGCACATTCCACAGAACGCTGCATTCGGCGGAACCGATCCGCCACAGCGTGGGCATCTGACATCGTTCATCGCTTGTCACCCTTCAAAAAAAGCACGCGAAAACAGATAGCCAACGGATTGCAAACTCCGCTGCGATGGCAAGCCAATCTCGCAGATGGAGTTGCTGGAGAAAAAGGTTTGCAAGTACTCTACTCGGTTTTATCGATTTCGGCGCAACAAAACTTGGGGAATTGTAAGCTCGAGGTTTTTCGCGCGCGGATTCTTCTGAAGGTCAATCGGAAGTAATCAAGAAGCACTTGGGGAGTTGGCGGAACACGTGGTTCTACTTGGGCTCGACGCGTTCCTGGCCCGCCTCGTCTTTGTGGAGCTTGAAGTACTCGGTTTGCTCGGAGAGGATGCGGCTGGCCTGGTCGGCGAGGTCTTCGCCGCTCTCGATGGCTTCTTTTCGAGCGAGGTCGAAGGCGGGTTCGCCGGCGAGAGCACGGAGAATCCCGAGCCAGCGTGGAGCTGCCTCAGTGAGGGGCTTGAGGGCGGGTCGCAGGTCGGCTTTGCGGTCAGCATATTGGTCGAGGTTGTCGCCGAGCTCGTCGAGGAGGGCGGTAAAGTCCTGGAGTTCGTCGTCGAGGCGCCGGGAACGGGCCTGGGACTTGGCGCGGTTGGTAAGGCTCTTGATGACGTCGGCGTGTTCGTTGAGGAACTTGGTGTAGAGGGTTATGCGGAGGGTTGGATCGATGCCGGCGTCGCGAATTTGCTCGAGCTGTGCTTCGGTGAGGGGTTGGCGCTGCTCTTTTTGCGCTAGAACGCTGTGGGCAAGAGCGAGGAGGAGGGAGAGGAAGATGAGCGGACGCAGGAGATGAATCCCGGTTTGAGGCTCAGGATGCAGCGGGGAGCGGATGGGGGAAAGTGGGGCGTTGATTTGAGCGCACATGAGGGGAAGCAACATTGCTGGACTTCATTGAAGCACATGAGATTCGGGTGGGGAAGAGGGGGCGTCCATTGCTTGCAGTGTGAGGAATTTGGTCGAGAGTTGCTACCGACCGAATGCTGAAGGGCATCCGAAGATTCTGCGACTCCGGTCGCCACGGCGACCTTTGCTCAGGATGGCAGCGTAGTGGGGGGTGACAGCATCTTGTTTGAATAGAAGAAAGGCAAATGCAACGGCAAGAGCAACCGCAGATCCTTCGACTCACCACCCCCAAACTGAAGTACGTTTGTGGCCCCTTTCGCTCAGGATGACAGCGTTTTGG
>PMXB01000295.1 GCA_003165935.1 Acidobacteriaceae bacterium
GCAGGACATTCAGCTACGATCCAGCCGTCTTCTTCGGGATGTAGAACCACATGAAACATCATGGCGAAACTCCTCGGAACCTGACATGGCGGCCCTTCAACAAGCGCAAGTCGCCCGAAAACCGATTCTACGACTCTTGATGGTCTGATTCCAGCCTACACCAGCCAACATTTAGACTAGACAAGCCATGACCACCCTCAAAGCCGTCCGCGGCACGCGCGACCTGTTGCCGCCCGAGACGGCCCTCTGGAACCGGATCGAAACCACCGCCCGCGCCGTCTTTGCCCGCTACAACTTCGGCGAAATCCGCACCCCCATCTTCGAAGATACCTCTCTCTTTGCCCGCGGCGTCGGCGAAGAGACCGACATCGTCTCCAAGGAGATGTTTACCTGGGAAGACCGAGCCCGCGCGCAGAGTGAAAAGCCGCAGATGCTCACCCTCCGCCCCGAAAACACCGCCGGTGTGGTCCGCGCCTACATTGAACACAAGCTCGGCGAGACCGGCCAATTGCAAAAGCTCTTTTACATAGGCCCGCAGTTTCGCCGCGAGCGCCCGCAGAAAGGCCGCTACCGCCAGTTCTTCCAGATCGGCGCGGAGGTCATCGGACCACCCTCAGCCGGCAGCGAATCGCCCCTGCGCGACGCTGAGGTCCTCGAGATGTTGGCTTCGCTGCTCGACGAACTCGGCATCACGGGCTGGACCCTCGAACTGAACTCCGTCGGCTCGCCTGCCGACCGCGCCCGTTACAACGACACTCTGCGCGCCGCCCTTGAGCCGGTTAAAGCCAAAATGTGCGTTGACTGCCAGCGCCGCGCCGAGACCAATCCCCTCCGCGTCCTCGACTGCAAAGTCCCAGCCGACCAGCCAATCATTGCCACCCTGCCCGTAATCGCCGACTCGCTCGACGACGACTCGAAGACTCACTTTGCAGCCGTCACCGCAGCGCTCGACGCAGCAGGCGTCCCCTACACGCGCAATCACCGCCTTGTTCGCGGCCTCGACTACTACACACGCACCACCTTCGAGTTCACCCACGGCGGCCTCGGCGCACAGAACGCTCTCCTGGGCGGCGGGCGCTACGACGGCCTCAGCGAGGCAATCGGCGGCCCCAAAGCCCCGGGCATCGGCTTTGCCATGGGAGAAGATCGTCTGGTGCTCACGCTGCTTGCTCAGGAATCCAACCAGAATCTGACCGTCAAGGCCGACGCCTTCATCGCGCCGCTCGGCGAGTCCCTCAACGCCCCAGCCCTCGCTCTCGCGCGCGAACTTCGCCGCGCCGGCCTGACCATCGAGCTTGGCGACGGCAGCTTTCGCCTCAAAAAGTCCTTCGAAGCCGCCGACAAAACCGCCCGCGCCATCGTCATCCTGGGCGAGGATGAGCTCAAATCCGGTATCCTGACAGTGAAGACCTTCGCCACCGGCGTACAAACCAAGGTTCCTCGCGCCGAGCTGGCCTCTTCCCTGGCCAATCCCGCGCCAGAATAAGGAAACGAGAAGTGCTCGACTTTTTAGGCAGTCTGGAACGCACCCATCTTTGCGGTGATCTGCGCGCGGCAAATGCCGGGCAATCGGTTGTCCTCATGGGTTGGGTCAATCGCCGCCGCGACCACGGCAACCTGATCTTTCTCGACGTGCGCGACCGCTCAGGCATTGCCCAGGTGGTGCTCGACAAAGAGCTCACGCCCGATGGCCACCTGAAGGGCGAAGCCGTCCGTCCCGAGTACGTTGTCGCCGCCGTGGGCAAGGTTCGCTTGCGCGACAAGGATGCCATCAACCCCAAGATGCCCACCGGCGAAATCGAAATTGAGGCCACCCAGCTTCTCATCCTCAACGACACCCGCCTGGCGCCGTTTTCACCCTCTGAAGAAGCGATTCAAAACGAAGAAGTCCGCCTCAAGTATCGCTACGTCGACCTGCGCCGCCCCGAAATGCAGCGCAACTTCCGCCTGCGCCACGACATCACCCTCGCCATTCGCGAGAGCATGAACTCCCAGGGCTTTCTCGAGATTGAAACGCCGATCCTCACCAAGTCCACCCCCGAGGGCGCGCGCGATTTTCTCGTCCCAAGCCGCGTTCATCCTGGCGAATTCTACGCCCTGCCGCAATCGCCGCAGATCTTCAAACAGATTCTCATGATCTCCGGATTCGATCGCTACTTCCAGATCGCGCGCTGCTTCCGCGACGAGGATCTCCGCGCCGACCGTCAGCTTGAATTCACCCAGGTCGATCTTGAGATGAGCTTCCCGCGCCAGGAAACCGTCTTTGGCGTCGTGGAGCACTTCCTCGCGGCCGCATTTCGCGCCGCGGGCGTCACGCTGCCAACGCCGTTCCCGAAGATCACCTACGACGACGCGATGCGCCAATTTGGCTCAGACAAGCCAGATATGCGCCTTCCCGGGCTCACCGATGTGCGCTCGGCATTCTCTGACGCTGATCTGGCGACGCTCCAGATCGATCCTGCTTTGCCCGTGGTCGCCTTCCGCATTCCATCCGTTGGCGAGTTGAGCCGCAAGGAGCGCGAAGACAACCACCCCATGTTCGACACCAAGAAGGGCGCTAAGTTCATCGACGACTTCAAGCGCCTGGCCAAGGGCTTCCCTGACGCGGTCGCCAAGGTGCGCGAGTTGTGCGGAGCGGCTGAAGCCGACTTCGTCATCATCGTTGCCGGCGATCCCGCTCACCCCGTCAAGGCCAGCGACACCAAGTTTGAAGGCCGCCTCTCAGAGCGCGAAATCAACGTGTATTCGGCTGCGGGCAACTTCCGCTCTGAGCTCGCCAAGAAGTACGCAGAAAAGCACGGCGCATTCCACGTCACCGAGCAAGTGGTAGCCGAAGCGCAGGTAGTCACGGGCGATCAGAAGATCGCTGGAGCAGTTGACGGCTCAAATGCCTTCCAGCCCATCTGGATCGTCGACTTCCCCATGTTCGAATACGATCTCGCCGCCCAGAAGTGGATGCCCGCGCAT
>PMXB01000118.1 GCA_003165935.1 Acidobacteriaceae bacterium
TTCTTGGTCAGGTCGTCGATCAGTGCGGTTTGTGCGGAGTCGAAGTACTTGTACAAGCCATCCTCGAAGGCCCGGATGTCGGAGACCTTCAAATCGTCCAAGTATCCCTGCGTTCCGGTAAAGAGGATGATCGTCTGCTGCTGCCAGGTGAGCGNNTGCGCGAAGGCGGCGAGCTCGCGGTACTGGGCAAGGTCGAGCTTGAGAGTGGAACCAACCTGCTTGACGGCCTTGATGGCAGCCGAGAACCCTACGCGCGAGACCGAGAGACCCACGTTGACGGCTGGACGGACGCCGGAGTTGAACAGGTCCGTCTCCAAAAAAATCTGCCCGTCGGTGATGGAGATGACGTTGGTAGGAATGTAAGCCGAGACATCGCCCGCTTGGGTTTCAATCACAGGAAGAGCGGTGAGCGATCCGCCGCCACGTTTGTCGCTCATTTTGGCCGAGCGCTCAAGCAAACGCGAATGGAGATAGAAAACGTCGCCAGGATAGGCTTCGCGACCCGGCGGGCGGCGCAGCAGCAGTGAGATTTCCCGGTAGGCCATGGCGTGCTTGGAGAGATCGTCGTACATCACCAGCGCGTGGCGGCCCGAGTCGCGGAAGTACTCGCCCAATGCGGTTGCGGCGTAGGGCGCGATGTAGAGCATCGGCGCAGGCTCTGAGGCCGAGGCGGCCACGATGATGGTGTGGCCCATGGCGCCGGCTTCGGTCAGCGTCTGCACCACCTGCGCGATCGACGAGCGCTTCTGCCCAATAGCGCAGTAGATGCAGATCAGGTTGTTCTTGGCATTGTTGATGATGGTGTCGAGCAAGACGGCGGTCTTGCCGGTCTGGCGATCGCCGATAATGAGCTCGCGCTGGCCTCGGCCGATCGGGATCATGGAGTCGATGGCCTTGAGGCCGGTGGCCATGGGCTCGCGAACTGGCTGGCGGTCAATGATTCCTGGCGCCAGGCGCTCGATGGGCAGGGTTTCCGCGCTGGCAATGGGCCCCTTGTCGTCGATAGGGTTGCCCAGAGCGTCGACCACGCGGCCGATCATTCCTTCGCCCACCGGCACGCTGAGAATCTTGCCGGTGCGCTTGACTTCCATACCTTCGCGGAGCTCGGTGTAGTCGCCGAGAATAACTGCGCCCACGGAATCTTCTTCGAGCGAGAGCGCCAGGCCAGCGATGTCGTGCGGGAAGGCGAGCAACTCGCCGGCCATGACTTTATCGAGGCCGTAAAGGCGGGCGATGCCGTCGCCGAGCGAGGTGATGGTGCCGACCTCGTCGACCTGGACCTTGGAGTCGTAGTTCGCGATCTGCNNTGTGTAATCTCGTCTGCCTTGATCTGAGCCATTTGCTTTCCTTCGAGTGGTCAGTGATTAGTGATGAGTGGTCGTTTCGCCAGCCACCTATCTCCGTTCCCTAACTCTCCTCATCTTCGACTTCCAGCTGTTTACTCCGAAATCGCCGACCGCTGCTCGGCGAAAAACTGATCACGAATCACTCATCACTAACCACTGACTAGAGATACCTTTAACCTGTCGAGCCGTCCGCGAACGGAACCGTCGTAGACCGTGGAGCCAATGCGCACCACAGTTCCGCCGAGGATGGACTTATCCAACTTGAAACTTGCTTCAATACGCGCGCCGGCCAGTTTGCCGACACCGGCGAGGAGCGATTCGCGCTCCGCCGCGTCCAGTTCGCGCGCTGTTGTGATCTCTGCCTGGCGAATGCCAAGCTGATCCTGGAGGAGCTCCCGATAAGCCGCGGCGACTTCGGCAACCGCGCCGATGCGGTCGTTGTTGATGAGCACTGCGAGCAGGTTGCGCAGTTCTTTCTGAAGCCCCATCTTTGCGTTCAGCTTGTCGAGGAAGGACACCTTCTGTATAGCCGGGATTGCGGGGTTCACGAAAAACTCGCGGAGATCCGCACTTCCGTTCCATGTGGCTAGAAAATCGGTGAACTGCCTGTCGATGGCTGCGGTGTCAAGGAGAGCAGCACTAACAACGTCGAGAAATGCAGAGGCGTAGCGGGAGACGAAAGCGGCCATTTAGTTCTTCCCTCCCGTGGATGCGCCGGCCGCAAACTCGGCGATGAGGGCGCGATCGATTTCCGTCGTGAGGTTAAGCTGGCGGGCAGCCTGGTCGACGGCCAGTTCGGCCGCAAAGTGACGCAATCCGCGTCGCGCCAAAACAGCGGCCTGACCAATCTCCTGCTCTGCAGAGTGAACGATGCGGGTACGCTCCTCTTCGAGAGCGGCCTTGATGCGGGCCTCGTCGCCGACGATGTCCCGCTCGACCTCGGCGCGAAATGCGGCAATCTGCTGATCGAGCGAAGCCAGTTTCGCTTCCACGGCGTTAAGCCGGGCGTTGGCGTCCTCGGTCATCTTGCGGGCAGATTCAAGGCTTTCACCGAGGGTCTTCGACCGCTTGCGCAAGATCGCCGGGAACAGCCGGAAGAGCGGGATAACGATGGCCAGCACGATGATCGCGAAGTTGATGAACTCGAAGATCCGCGCCGTGGTTTCAAGCGACAAGTGAAGCGCATGCGAGGTTGCCTTGACCAGTGGACCTTCAAGCCGGAACGCCTTGGTCTGTGCTTCTTCGTCGGAATCTGCTTTCGCTGGTTTCGCCTCGGACGAGGCGGAAGGCGCAGAAGGGCCGGCTGCGGTGACTGGCAGCGTGGCAGATTCCTGCGCGACAAGCCGCAAGGGCGCTACGGTGACTCCCGCAGCGAGAACGGCCAGAAAGAAGAGTTGGGTAATGCGAAGCGAAAGACGCGACTGAAGCCTGAAATCTCTCAACGGGAACCCCCGGCGACCGCGGGCAGAACAGCCCGGACCACCTGACTCGCCAATTCAGCCGCGGAGGACTGGATCGATTTGCGCGCCAACTCAGCTTCGGCTTCCAGTGCAGCCTTGGCCTCGCCCACCTTGAGGCTTGCAGCCTTGCGGGCAGCGTCCAATGCGGCATCGCGCTCGGTGCCCCACTGCTTCACGCGCTGCTCGCGGACCTTGTAGACCTCAGCGCGCGCCAACCGGAGCTTGGCAGCGTATTCTGCGGCGCGCTCCTCGGCGAGAGCGATGGCCTTTTGTGCATCTTCGACGGCTCCATCCGTGCGTGCACGGCGCTGCTTGAGCGTTGCCCCCAGCGGTCCCTGGATCAGAAACTGGTAAGCAACAACAAACACGATGAACAGCAGAATCGTAGGCACTGCGCTAAGCAGAAGAGTCCCGAGTTGTTGTGAGATTTCTTGCATGGTCTTGACGGATCGAAAGAGGCGACAGGCTCAGTTTTTACGCGGGTGGAACACTCATTTTTAACAGGGGCCGACCCTCAAGGTCAACGCAGACGGGGTCGATTTTGAGACGACCTGTGACAGCAGTCACGAATTGGGTATTTCGCCCAAAATAGTCCTTGATTTCGAGCAAAATGAGCCTAAACTAAAGATACCACCTAGACCCGGTCCAGGGTCCGGCGGGCTGCACGGCCAGAGGAAGTCCTTCCACTCCTCCGGCTTGCAGCCCGCTTCTCTATTTCAGGACAAAACTTGGTTTCGCACGGAGGGCCCAGAACCGAAATCAGGGTTTCGCCACGGCTTTGTCCGGGGTAAGCAGTCCCTGGGCGCGAAGCCATGTCTCGAGCAAGTCAGGCCACTGGTCCAGCGCCGCATCGCCCTTGCCAAGGCCTGTGCCGTGCGGTCCATTCGCAAAGATATGTGCTTCGGCGGGAACGCCAGCCTTCACAAGAGCCTCGTAGAAGCGCAGTCCCTGCTCCACGGGCACCGTATGGTCATTGAACGTGTGGTACCAGAAGGTGGGAGGCGTGTCTTTTGTTACGAATAAGTCCGGAGAAAACGCAGCGCGCAGCGCCTCGCAGCGGTCCATCAGGTTGAAGAGCTTGCAATAGCTCAAGTGGGATGTGTCGGTGGAGATGGCGCCGATCCAGGGATAGCCGAGGACGAGGAAGTCGGGTCGGCTGGAGGCGCGATCGATGGGGTCTTCGGCGTCCGTGGTGCCGGGGACAAACTGCGTGCCGGCAAGCGCGGCGAGGTGGCCGCCGGCAGAGAAGCCGATCACGACAATGCGGTTGGGGTTGATGTGGTAGTCGGCCGCGCGGGCGCGAACGGTCTGGACAGCGCGGCGAGCGTCGAGCAACGGAATGGGCAAGACGTAACCGTTGGAAGTGAGGCGGTAGCTGAGGATGAAGGCGCGGAAACCGTGGGCGGCAAACCAATCGGCAATTTCGCCGCCCTCCAGGTCGCCCGCGAGGTTGAGATAGGCTCCTCCGGGGAAGATAATGACAGCCGAGCCGTTGGCCGAGCCGTCGCGCGGATTGACGATGGTGAGGGTGGGGATGTCTTCGCAGGCATCACCTCTGGCTTCAGGAGCTTTGCCCGGCCACAGGCGAACGGTCTGGATGTTCAGGAAGGCATTGTCGTTGCCGGGCTTGGCGCAGGGGGTTTGCTGCTGGGCTGGCGCTTGAAATCCTGCCAGCAGTGCCGCCGCCAGAAAAATGCTGAAGTGCTTCATTTGAATCCTCCGCTCCGCTGGCGAGGATTATAGCCAGACAGTCGTGTGCCCGGGGCAGTTGCTTTCTGCGTATTTGGAAAAGGTTTCTGTCAGCTCGAAGCCATATCGCGCGAAGTAGAAGGCAGCCCCGTGGAGGCGCTCCTGAAGCCCGCCGCCGGGGTAAAGAGCCTGGCTGATGGCTTCAGCCTGGCGTCCGATGGAATCTTCGCGCTGCAACTGGAAGTTAGCGCCCAGACGCCTCAAGCGATTCATCTGGTAGCGCATCTTGCTGGCTGCAGTCCGTGCGGATCGGCCCATCCCCGCGTCCAGGCTGGCCATATACGCCAGCAGTGGCTCGAGTTCTGCGTCGAGAGCCTGCCCGGCGGCGGAGAGGTGCCGCTTAGCCTCCACCGGCATGGAACGAGCGCCAAGTAACTGGGCCAGCGAGGCAGCGCTTTCTTGAAATACCCGCTCAACCGGCAATTCGTGCTTGCGCAACAGCTCGGCAATGGTCGGCTCGATAAGGGTGGCAGAGAAGCGCGGCTGGACCGGGGTAATGCGGCCAAGGATGCGCTCGAAAAGGACCGCCGACTGGGCGAAGTACGCAATCTCTGCCGGGCCCCCGATGGTGAGCGAAGTGGACAGTAGGTAGTCCTGAAAGACGGGGCGAAGAAGCGCTGAAGGGGAGATCCGCTCTGGCTCTGCATCGAGGATTCCCAGCAGTTCGTCGGTAGACAGCGTCTGACGGCCAATGGTCCACAGGCCGTTGGGCTCGGATGGCGTGGGGGCCGTGCGTTTCAGTGCGTTTCGCGCGCCGGTTCGTTCGTCGATGAGAAAGAGCAGGCTTGAGTGTGCAGCGACGGCCACCTGGACGCCATAGCCGGCGGCCTGAAGCTCGGCGTTTCGGGCGAGCAGAGCGGCGTGGAGCTCATCGGCCCGCTCAATTCCGGCGCGAAGAACGGGCGCGCCAAGCGCGTGGACTTCCCTGCTGCCGGCATCGAGCAAAAGCAGGCCCTGCCCAGCGAACGCCTGGGCGTAGAAATTGCGAAAAGCCTGGGCAAAGGTGTTTCCGGGCCGGTAAGCGGCTATCAGGGCGTCCATGGCGTCGGATGCGCCGAGCAGCTCCCATGCTGCATCGATAAGCGGCGTGATGGAGTCGTCGAAATGGATTCCGCCGACCGGCCTCGAAGCTGGCGGTGCCATTGCGTAGGTGAGCTTGCGGAGTTCCTTGCGCGCGGGGAAAACGACGTGGTTGACTTCGTCGAAGTCGTGATCCTCTGTTGCGAGCCAAAAGATGGCGACGTGAGGGTGGCCGGCCCCAGTCGCGTGGCGGGCGCGGGCAATGGCAGTGGCGGCCTTGAATGGCGTGAAGAGGGGACCACCGAAGAGGCCAACCTGTTGGCCGGTAACGACGACGCCGGCGCCGGCGCGTAATCCATCAAGAGCCGGAGCGGCAGTCGGCGAAGGATTCTGCGCAGCCAGAATGCTGACCAAATGCGGCCAGTGCACCGGAATTTCTGGCCGGGATTGCCATTTCGTATCAGGCGGCAAAGCTGCGTAAAAGGAACTGGCTCCCGGCTGACCCACGCAAAAATCGAGAAAGAGCCTGTGCAGGCCCGGCACAACGGTAATGGGGAGACAGTCCGCGTTCGGCAAGTTGGTCACATCCGGGGCAATCGTCATCGCAGGTCTCGGCGGGGATACTGCAAAGACTGCTGCGAGGTCATTCGGGATTCGAGGCGCCAGCGAACCGCCTGTGGCCGATCGCAGGATTAGCTCTGTCTAGGATGCCATGCCGAGGAGAATCGATGCAGAACCAAGCCTCGAATTGAAAATCGGTTGCGGGCCATGAGCGGCATCGGTGCGTATACTTTTCTTTCATTGATAATTGGAGGAGATTGCCAAATGGCGGATAGAAAAAAGAGCGCGAAGAGGGTTGCTCTGAAGGGGCTTGCAAAGAAGGCCGCAGAGAATGCATCCGCAAACGAGCCTAAAAAGAGCAAGGACAAGGCGTCGAAAAAGAAGCCCCTGAAAGTAAAGGCAACCGCTATGAACGTGGGCGTTGAGAAGGCGGAACTCCTCTCGTCGAAGGTGGTTTACCAGGGCCCCCTGTTCAAGATTCTGCACGACAAGCTGATTGAGCCGGGCGGCAAGCACAGCGAACGGGACGTGATCCGCCACAACGGCAGCGTGGTGATCCTGGCCATCGACAGCTCGAAGAGCAAGAAGAACCCGTGGATCGTGATCGAGCGGCAGTACCGGCACGCGGCCAATCAGTTTCTCTGGGAGTTGCCGGCGGGAAAGCTGGAAAAGGGCGAGGATGCATTGGCCGGTGCGAAGCGAGAGCTTGCGGAAGAGACAGGGTATGCGGCGAAGAAGTGGCGGCCGCTGGTGGAGTACTACGCCAGCCCGGGGTTCCTTGGCGAGTCAATGAGGGTGTTTCTTGCGGAAGGTTTAGTCGCGGGAGACGCACATCCCGAGGACGACGAACAGATCGAATTTCGACTTGTGAAGTTGTCGGATGTGCTCAAAATGATCGAAAAGGGGGCGATTCTTGACGGAAAAACGCTCACCAGCGTCCTCCTTTACTCCCGCCTGACCGGCAAGAAAAGAAAGAAGTAAACGGCACAAATCCCAGACATGGCCCAGCCATGCCACCTGGAACGCTCCGGAGTTCAGCGCCATCACAGGCCATCCATCGAAAGGATGGCCTGTCCCATTTTGTGAGAATTCTTCTTGTAGCGTCAATCAACCTTTCGCGAAAATCCTGCGTCATAACTATTACCGGCGAGCATTCCCCTGTTACCTCCGCTCGCCAAAGACCCCATGCACGGTGCAAGAAAGAAGGACGTAGTGGCTCAGTACAAAGGGAAGGTCAAGTGGTTTAACAACGCCAAGGGCTATGGATTCATTGGAAGGGAAGACGGCCCCGACGTGTTCGTTCACTATTCCTCGATTCAGTTGGACGGATACAAGACTCTGAAAGAGGGCGATGACGTAGAGTTCGACATCGTCCAGGGGCAAAAAGGCCCACAGGCGGATGCAGTTGTCCGCTACAAGGACGCGGCCCACAACGCGGCCTGACGGCGAAGCCTGGCAGGATTAGTACGGACCCGCCGACCGGCGGGAAGCTCGATTTGTACCCTGATCGGTGATGTTTGCGACTCGAACGGAGTCGGATGCTGAACCGCTCCAGGCTCCTCCGCCAGTTTTCTGCGCGGGTGAATCGTTGATTCTGTGCCATTCAATCCCAAGCCGGAAATCCCCCCAAAAAACCGACATGTCCTGAGCCCGTGAAGCCCGACCGGGCTCAGTCGAGATCTCTCCCCTGTTCCGAATCGCCTCCCCTCGTCGATACTGTGGTTCCATACTGTTAGCGGAGGCACTCCCATGGACAACCCAACGATGGCCCGCCTGTTGGACGAGACAGCCGATCTGCTCGAGATCGACGGCGGCGACGGCTTCCGAATCAGGAGCTATCGCCGCGCTGCCGAAGCAGCTGAGCAGACCACCGTGGACCTGATGGAAGCGTCATCGGATACAGCACGCTTGCTCGAGATTCCCGGAATCGGCAAAGGGATGGCGTCAAATCTGCAGGCCATCGCGGAAACCGGAACGATGCCCCTCCGCGATGAGTTGCTGGCAAAGTATGGAGCAGGCGTGCTGGAACTGTTGAAGCTGCCCGGCATGGGACCGAAAACCATAGCGCTGCTATGGTCAGCGGCGCAGGTTGGCAGCATCGACCAACTCGCTGAGGCAATCGAGGCGGGAAAGTTGGCGGGCCTGCCGCGCATGGGAGAAAAGCAGGTTGAGAAACTCCGCAAGGGGATCGAAGACTACCGGCGAAGCTCCGGGCGCTACCGTATCGATGTTGCGCAAGAAGCCGCGCAAAGGCTGATTGCGTACCTGAATGCCTTCCCGGGCGGCGATACCGGTGGATTCGAAAGGGTAGTATCTGCCGGGTCGCTTCGACGAGGACGCGAGACCGTGGGTGACCTGGACCTGCTGGTGACGGGACCAGCCTGCGAGCCCGCGCACACGGCTAAAGCTGTGGAGTATGTGGCCGCATACCCCGGCATTCACGACATAATCGCCAAAGGCGAGAACAAGGTGAGTTTTAACCTCGATAACGGGTTGCAGGTGGATGTGCGGCTGCTGCCAACAGCCAGCTACGGGGCTGCGCTGCAATACTTTACGGGTTCGAAGGCACACAGCGTCACGCTGCGGCAGCGGGCGCTGAAGATGGGTTACACGCTGAGCGAGTGGGCGCTGGCGCGACTGGATGACGGATCGACGGTGGCTGCCGCAAGCGAGGAAGAAGTGTATGCAGCGCTAGGGCTGGATTGGATTCCTCCGGAGCTTCGCGAGAACCTGGGCGAGATCGAAGCTGCCGCGAAGCACGCGCTGCCGAAGCTGATTGAAAAGAAGGACCTGCGTGGCGACTTGCACATGCACACCAACGCCAGTGACGGACACAACACGATTCGCGAGATGGCGGAGGCGGCGGTCAAAGTCGGGTACGAGTACATTGCCATCACCGATCACTCGAAAAACCTGGCCATGACCAACGGCCTGGACGAGAGGCGGGCACTCGAACATATCCAGCGAATCCACGAAGTGGACGCTCAGATGGGGGGGCGCATCCGGGTCTTCGCGGGGATTGAGGTTGACATCCTCGGCGATGGAGCGCTCGATTTGGACGACGAGGTGCTGGCGCAGATGGACGTGGTGATAGCGAGCGTCCACACCCGCTTTGAGCAGAGCCGGGAAGAGATGACAGCCCGAGTGCTGCGGGCGATTGAAAATCCCAACGTGCGCATCCTGGGCCATCCAACGGGGCGATTGCTGCTGCGTCGTGAGCCATTTGCGCTGGACATGGGGGCGGTGCTGCGGCGTGCGGCAGAGCTGGGAGTGGCCGTGGAGCACAATGCCGCGCCGGAGCGGCTCGACCTGAACGATCGCGATCTGCGGCTGGCAAAGGAACTGGGATGCAACATCGTGATCAACTCCGACTCGCACGATGCGCGCAACCTGGGAAAGATGGACTACGGTGTGAAGCAGTTACGGCGGGCCTGGCTGGAGGGGGGTGACGTGCTGAACACACTGAGTGCGAAGGAGATGCTGGCGGCGCTCAGGCCGCAGGCTTGATAGCCCGTTCGTAACCGCAGGTTTTACGTAGAGGGTTCGGCCGATTCGGCGCCGCTTGCCCGAAATTCATGGCTTGTCCTGCGCGATTGGAGATAAGATTAGACCGCTATGAGCTTATTGCAGCAGGATGCCAGAAAAGAGATCGACGACGCGGCCCGCGGGGAGGAATACACCAAGGGTTCGAGCCATGTGGTGATAGCCTCCATCGCTGCGGCCATACTTGTAACGGCAGCAATCGCTGCTTATGTGTTTTTGGGCCAGAAGCCACCGGTTGCAATCGGGGAGATCGAGCAGGTCTGGATCCATCCGCAACACACGGATTCGAAGGGCTTTGACGCCAACGGAGCACCGATGCCGGTGGAAAGCTATGACCAGATTTACGTATTTGCGCTGGTGAAGCTGCACAACCAAAGCAATCAGCCGCTGTTTCTGCGCAATGCGATGGTGAATACGACACTGGCGGATGGTATCCACTCCAGCTATGCGGCCACGGCAGCCGACTATGACCGCGTGTTCCTGGCATACAAAAACATGCCGGTGCCTCACGGCCAGGCCCTTTCGCTGCAGTCCACCCTCAACCCCGGCCAGACTGAAGAAGGAACAATCGTCTCGGCTTTCAGGATGACAAAGCAGGAGTGGGACGCGGGCAAAAACCTGAGTTTCACGGTCGGGATGCAATATCAGCCCGACCTTGTGCTCGCGCCCCACACAACGCCTATTGTCCAGTAGAAGTCGGAACAGGCGCATTCTTCGGCACCGACAGGTAGCCGGAAACCGTGTTCTTGGCGCCAACTGAATTGACCACGATCTCAAAGAGCATGGGGTCCTTGCCAGCGTAGAACTGGAGCGGCTCGTTCGTGTTCCTGTCTTTCTTCTCGTACTGCTTGTCGTCGGAGTAGACCACCAGCGTGAACTTGTTCTTCCTGGGGTCGGATTTCTTGAGTTCGAGGCTGACGGTTCCGACTGGCTTCTTGACACCCTTGGCGAGCGTGAACTCGTAGAAGGTGCGATCCCCCTTGTGCTTCAGGACTTCAAGCTCGTCGTGATTGCGGGCGATGAGGCTGCTGTGATCGCTAAGGTCGCCCTTCATGCTGGTGAGCTGAGCGACAGCCGCGGCTAGATCGCTCTTGGTCTGGCCCAGGTCGGTCTTCACCCCGCCCACGTCGGTCTTGACATCGGTAACCGCGCTGGAGACTTGGCCGACCTGCTGCGCAGTCTGCTGCTGCTGGGTGGCGAGCTTGGCCGTGCTGGCCTCGGTACGCTGTTCACGCGCCATAATCTCCTGCGCCTTGGCGTCGAGCTGCTTCTGCGTCAGCCCCAGTGAGGTGCTGAGCTCATCGGTGGCGACCTTCAGGCGGGCGTCGGTCTCGCGCAGCTCAGCTTCGAGCTTGACGTTCTGCGCCTTGGCGCCGTCCAGCTCGGTCTGCTGGCTGGTCAGCTTGCCGTTGACGATGTAGGTCCAGATGAGGCCGCCGAGGGCCAGCAGCAGCGCAACGGCGATGGCTCCGAGCAGCGCGCCGGAATAGGTTCTGGGAGGATTTGCAACTACGACTTCATCTTCACTCATGGGTGTTTTGCCTTTCGTCTCTCTGGCGGCGTGTCCGCTGACTTTGCCTTGAAATGTCGCGGCACGGTCTCCGCCTTGGTAATTTGCCGGGCTAGCCCGGTTTGATGCCGCTCAATGAGCAGTCTGCCGCCCGAGCACTTGCCTTCACCCTGAAAACTTGAGCATTCTTCGCGTTCGCGGGAGCATGCTCTATCCACTAGAGGGGTGACTACAGGATAACGAATGAACCCTGCCAGCGCCGAACAAACAAGCAGAAATGCCGCTTTGCCGGGGAAATGGGCGATTTAGAAATCAGCTGACGTCAGAACACCCTAGCTTTCCCATGCATCCCACTCATATGACGGTTGTGCAGTCTCACGGTGTGATCGAAAACACGCGGAGGGGTCAGAATGCAGAAGTGAACAGGAGGTTCGCGTCCCACGTTCCGTGACAAGCGGTGAACCGCTAATTTATAAACATCTTTTACCGCAATTTCAGACGCCAGGCCATTTCAACCGGCCAGGTCATTCGTCGCACACATCAAAATCCACTGCAAGAGGGAGATTCAAGGGCTATGTCCACTGCTGTCGCGGGAAAGGGTCTGGAAGGAATTGTTGCGGCGAACTCCGGTATCTGCTGGATCGACGGCGAGGCGGGAGTCCTTTCCTATCGCGGCATCGACATCCACGAACTGGCTGTCAAGTCGACCTTTGAGGAGACGACATACCTGCTATGGAACGGGATGCTGCCGAACGAACTGGCCCTGCGCGAGTTTTCGACGCAGCTTGCGCTCGCGCGCGAGATCGATCTGCGGATCATCGACATGCTGAGGGGGTTTCCCAAGTCGGCAACGCCCATGGAGGTGCTGCGAACTGCGGTGTCGGCGTTGAGCTTTTACGACGCCGACGAAAAAGACAACTCCCATGACGCAAATGTACGAAAGTCCTACCACCTAACTGCGCAGATTGCGATGATCGTTGCGATCTACGACCGAATCCGCAAGGGACTGGACATTGTGCCGCCGGATCGCTCACTCAACCATGCGGGCAACTTCCTGTGGATGCTGAATGGGGAGAAGCCGAGCGAGACGGCAACTCGAACGCTGGATGTGGCACTGGTGCTCCACGCCGACCATGAACTGAATGCTTCAACCTTTGCGGCGCGCGTGATTGCCGCCACCCTCTCTGACATTCATTCGGCTGTTACGGGCGCGATTGGCGCGCTCAAGGGCCCCCTGCACGGCGGCGCCAATGAGGCGGTGATGCGCCTGCTCTACGCCATCGACAAGGCCGGAGCTGACCCGGTGGAATATGTGAAAGGAATGCTGGCCGCGCGGCAAAAAATCTCGGGTTTTGGTCACCGCGTGTACAAAACCGAGGATCCACGCGCAACGCACCTGCGCAAGATGAGCGAGCAACTGGGCAAGGACTCCGGCCAGCCGAAGTGGTACGAAATGTCGCGAGCGATTGAGCTCTATGTGAACGCGGACAAGAAGCTGAATGCGAACGTGGACTTCTACTCGGCTTCAACCTACGCAACGCTGGGGATCGACATCGACCTATATACACCCATCTTCGCCATCAGCCGCATCTCCGGCTGGTGCGCTCACGTTATTGAGCAGCTCGACGACAACCGGCTCATCCGCCCGCGCGCCGAGTACATAGGACCTGCGTACCCGTCGCCCTATTTGCCAATTGACGAGCGGCCATAGAGCCAGACCCGCAACAAACAGCACACCCCCATTCCTCGTTCTCATAAAATGGGCGCATATGAGCCCGTCTGCGCGCAGAAACTCCCCGGCCAATGCTGAAGGCGCTGCCGATTTGCGCCGCCCGATTTCAGCGCTCCTGTCGCAGGCTCTGGTTGCCTTCACCGTCGAGTTGGACAACGAATTTGAGCTTCGCATGACACAGCTCGGCTTCGTCGGCGGGCGGCTCTCGCTTGCAGTCTGGCTGAACCTTCTCCGGTTCGTTGGAGACAGTCCCCTCACCGTCAAACAGCTTGAAGCACAGTCCATGCTGGAACAGACGCAGATCAAGCCCATGCTCGGCTGCCTGGAAAGGTGGGGTTTCGTCTGGATAGCTCCGTCGCATGGCCGCTTTGACGCCGGCACCCTGATCGCTCAAATGCAGGCGAGTCGCGGATTGCGAGAGGGCTGGGGATCGGGGCGCGGTATGAATGCACGGACGA
The DNA here is from genome assembly GCA_003165935.1 of Acidobacteriaceae bacterium. Lineage (GTDB taxonomy): Bacteria > Acidobacteriota > Terriglobia > Terriglobales > Acidobacteriaceae > Telmatobacter. Next base: position 13,380 of record PMXB01000118.1, read on the forward strand.
CCGTTCGACTGACCCCGATGGGCTCGAAGGCCCGCGAAGTCTGGGAGCCACTCCCAAAGACCATCGAGATCCGATGGCGAGAAAGGTTCGGCGGCGAGGCAGCGGGCAACCTCCGTCAGGCGATGGAAGCGATCCAGGACCAATTGAAACTTGAACTTCCTCAGGGGTTCGTCGACGTTCGGTGGAGACGCCGGCCCTTCGCTCCAAAGGTGCAAGGGCCGACCGCTGATCTGCCGCTGCCCGCGCTACTTTCTCAGCTTCTGCTCGCCTTTGCAATCGAGTTTGAGCCCAGATCGGACGCACCTCTTGCCCTTTGCGCGAATACAATTCGGGTTCTGAGCGAGGAGCCAACTCCCGAGGCGGATCTTCCCCGACGGACGGGCTGCTCGCCAGAGACATGCGGACTCGGATGGCAGCTGAAGCCGTATGTCGCCGTGGCACCTGATCCGGCGGCAAAGCGCGGCAAGGCACTTCGACTCACTGCTCGCGGCATGTTGGCTCAGCAGCAATACAGTCGGCTGGCTGACGAGATTCAGCAGAATTGGGAGGGACGATTCGGCGAGAGGCAGATTTGCCGGCTATGGAATGCACTTCTAAAACTATTCGACCTTGAAGGCAGCGGCCCGCACCCGCTCCTGATCTCAGAAGGGCTCGTGCCCCCGCCAGGAGTTGTACGCGCGGGCGATTCTGCTCCGGCGCTGGGCAGGTTAAGTGTGGGTTCTGCTGCCCTCAAGCGAATGCGCGACCTGGTTGCGCAGACAGAGGCGTTTGTCGCTGACCCGGTTCACTCCCTTCCGCATTACCCGATGCTCGATATGAACCGCGGCTTCGGACCGTAGGAGTTTTACTTGCCCCTCTTCGGATTATTCTTCCAAAGCAGATAGAGTCCCCAAGCCGACACGGTGCAGTTGTCCCGGACAGTTCCGTTCAGCATTAGCTGCTCGAACTCCTCGACAGGCATGGAGCGAATGACAAGATCGTGCTCTTCGGGGTCGGGGTCCTTTTCGGTGTCCGTAAGCCCGGTGGCGAGGAAGACGTGNNAGGCCCATCTCCTCTTTGAGCTCGCCGCGCGCCAGCTCCTCGGGATGCTCAACTTCCATCTCCCAACCGCCCTGAGGCAGCTCTAGGGCGCGCTCCTGAATGGTGTAGCGGAACTGCTCGACAAGCCAGACCTTGCCTTCGTCGATGGGGATGATAATGGCGGCATCATCCTTCTCGACGACGCCGTAGATGCCCTTTTTGCCGTTCGAGCGGAGGATTTCGTCCTCACGCAACCGCATCCAGTGGTTGCGATAAACTTCGCGGCTGGAGAGTGTGGTGATGGTGCGGCCTTCGGGATGAGTTTCGGGGGTCATTTCTCTACCTCGCGCAGGCGGTACTTGCGCAGGCGGCCAATGAGCGATGCAGGGCCGCTCACAGTCAATCTAACCTGATCGGCTTCATATTTGCGCTCCCGAATCACCATCCCTCCCTCAATAGCGGCGAGCACCCCACCCTCCTGCTGGGGTACGAGCAGCTCCGCATCGATGATGGGGTCGGAACGAAGCGCGCGATCGATGGCCAGCAGCAGTGCGTCAGTCCCTTCGCCCGTCTGGGCGGAGACAAGGACCTCAGCGCCCGAAACCACATGGGCGCGGCCATGCAGTCCTTCGCGCTGATGATCGTCGAGAAGGTCGATCTTGTTAAGGACCTCGATACGCGGCTTGGCCATCACCTCAAGCTCGGCAAGCACTTTTTCCACCTGGAGCTTTTGTTCGTCGCCGTAGGTAGAAGCGGCATCGCGCACGTGGAGAAGGACCTCGGCCTGGGAAACCTCTTCAAGCGTAGCGCGGAAGCTGGTGACAAGAGTGTGGGGCAAATTTCGGATGAAGCCCACCGTGTCTGACAGCAGAATCTTACGGCGGGATGGCAACTCGATGGCCCGAAGCTTTGGATCGAGCGTGGCAAACATCCGCGAAGACTCAAGCACATGCGCGCCGGTGAGACGATTGAAGAGTGTGCTCTTCCCGGCGTTGGTATAGCCGACGATTGCCACAGTGGGCACAGGGACTGCCTCGCGGCGCTGTCGTTGCTGCTTGCGGACGCGGCGTACTGCATCGAGCTCGTCCTTGAGGTGGTCGATCCGGCGCTGGATCTGGCGACGGTCGGTCTCGAGCTTGGTTTCGCCGGGGCCTCGGGTGCCGATGCCGCCGCCGAGCTGTGACATGGCTTTGCCCTTGCCGGTGAGACGGGGCAGCATATACTCGAGCTGCGCAAGCTCCACCTGGAGCTGACCCTCGCGCGTGCGGGCGTGGCGGGCAAAGATGTCGAGGATAAGTTGGGTGCGGTCGAGCACGCGGCAGGGCAAGGCGGCCTCGAGGTTGCGCAGTTGTGTGGGCGTCAGGTCGTGGTCGAAGAGAACGAGATCGGCATTGCACGAGGCGGCGATGCCGGCGATCTCCTCAACTTTGCCTGCGCCGATGAGCGTGGCTGGGTCGGGGCGGGAACGCCTCTGCATAACCTCAGCGGCTATGCGAGCGCCTGCGCCTGCGGCCAATTCGCGAAATTCGGCAAAGGACTCCTCGGCGTCGAGGGTCGAGGCCTCACTGGAGGATTGCGTCGAGGTAGTCGGTTCCGGCCCGGTCGGCTGATCGGCGGCGGCGAAGACCGGTTGCTCGCTTATGTGGGCGCGCCGGGCCAGCTCGGGATTGGGCCCAGCAGCAGCGTGGCGCGCCGCGGACACAGCTTTACGGCCAGATGGGCTGACGCCGGCTGGACCGGCCCGCAGAACTCCCACAAGGACAGCAGTCTCCAGTCCATGGCCGGAACCGGGGCTCCGGGGCTGCTCTGAAACCAATCGTGACTGCCGGCTGCGGACTATCGTTGCTCCGCGACCGCGGCAGTGGCAGATGGAACGGCAACAGGTGCTGGTCCAATTCCCGTCTGCACAGCCAAAGGACGATGCTCGGTGTGCATCACAGCCCGATTGCTTACCACGGTAGAAATGGCGTGCTTGAAGATCAACTGTTCCTGACTGTTGTTCTCCAGCAGCACCGAGTATTTGTCAAAAGACCGGATCTTCCCAGTAAGCTTGACGCCACTGACGAGGTAGATCGTAATAGGGGTTTTGTCCTTGCGGACCGTATTCAGGAATGTGTCCTGAATATTCTGTGCCGGCTTGTTTTCCATGTGCCGATCTCCAACTTTCTTCTGAGTGGTTGATGTGCTGGTAACTACGTTGAGAAACCAATTCGACGGGGGCGAAGCCGGAAGCCCGGTTATCGCCTGATCCCGCAATGTGTAAAACGATATACGCGTTTACAGTCCTTTTCAAGGGACCCTGGCTCGAAATTACTCTCCCGTGGGAGTTTGCGGGCAGAACGTGCAGNNACACCGGAGTCCGGCTGGCTGTTAACATGGTCGGGTGCCGAACGCATACCCATCTTCGGGAGCGCAGGCCGGGGCTACCCAGCCTGTGCCCATGCTCGACCTGAAACGCCAGTATCTTCCTCTCCAGAAGGATCTGCTCGCAGCCCTCGGGCATGTCCTAGAGACGCAGCAGTTCATTCTTGGGGAGCCGGTAGCTGCTTTTGAGCGGCAGGCGGCAGAGCAACTCGGCGTGGCCCACGCGGTTGGATGCTCGTCGGGAACGGATGCGCTTTGGCTGGCGCTGGCTGCCGCGGGCATCGGGCCGGGCGATGCAGTCATCACAACCCCCTTCAGTTTCTTCGCTTCGATCAGCGCCATCCTGCGCGCCGGAGCGACGCCGGTACTGGCCGATATCGATCCGGCGACGTTCTGCCTTGACGCGAGCGCGGTTGAGGCGGTGCTGGCGGGTTCACAAGGGGAGAAGGTGCGGGCGATCTTACCGGTGCACCTGTATGGTCAGTCCGCGGATTGGGGCGCCTTTGAGCGGATCGGTAAAGAGCGCGGCCTGAAGCTTATTGAAGATGCGGCACAGGCATGGGGCGCTGAGTGGAATGGCGCGAAGGCTGGCGGGCTGGGCGATGCCGCGGCATTCAGTTTCTACCCCACCAAGAACCTGAGCGCGGCAGGCGACGCCGGCATGGTCACCACCAACTCCGACCACCTCGCCGAGCGCCTGCGCATGCTGCGCCAGCACGGAATGCGGCGTCGCTACCACCACGATGAGGTGGGATGGAACGCTCGCATGGACGGCTTCCAGGGCGCGATCCTCTCCGTCAAGTTGAAGTACATCGACAAGTGGAATCACGCGCGACGAGCGGTGGCGCGGCGCTATCACGCGCTGTTCCACGCGACCGGGTTGGTGGAAGCCGGCACGCGCCCTGTCCATGGCGTGATCCTGCCACATGAGGTGCCGGGAAGCCATCACGTTTGGCACCAGTACGTGATCCGCACCAATCGCCGGGACGAATTGCGGGCATTCCTTGCGGATCGGCAGATCGGATCTGAGATTTATTATCCTGCTCCGCTGCACATGCAGGAAGCGCTCAAGGGTCTGGGATACGGCGAAGGAAGCTTCCCTGAAGCTGAGCGTGCGGCGCGTGAAGTGCTCGCGCTACCCATCTTCCCCGAACTGCGCGAAGACGAGCAGCAGACCGTGGTGCGGGCGGTTGCAGAGTTCCTTAGCTAGGATCCAGCGCGACCAGGCCTGTCAGGCTATCGGCGCCAGGTGTTTGGTTCGCGAGTAAGTGTAGGTGATTCGGTGGACCACGGTGATGGTGGAGAGGACCGCGAGAACCCACAGCACCGGCGCCATGACTCCGGCCCAGTTAAAGAGAGCGCCAAGAAGGATGAGAACCACGCGCTCGGGCCGCTCCATGAATCCTACTTTGCAACTGCCGATGAGAGCCTCAGCACGTGCGCGCGTGTAGCTGACCATCAGCGACGTAACCATGACAAACGCTACCAGCACTACGTATCTAAATCGATTGATGCGACCGTAGTAGACCAGCAGGCCGAAGAAGAGCACAACGTCAGAGTAGCGGTCGATCACTGAGTCAAAAAAGGAACCGAAGACGGTGACCTGGTTGTTCTTTCGGGCGACGCGGCCATCGACCATGTCGAAGATACCTGCGCCGAAGATGACCAGGCCGGCGTAGAAGAACATGCGGCCGGAGTTGGTGGCGTTGGCATGGCCAAAGAAGAATGCGGCCACGATGTTGATGACCAGTCCGATGAAGGTAAGCACGTTGGGGGAGATGCGGGTAAGGGCGAGACCGTGGACGATACGGTCGAGAAGCCAGCCGCAGCCGCGGCCAAATTGACTAGTCCAGGTCATTCTTGATCTTCCTAACTACTGGGCGGCGGCAGTTGCCTGTTCGCCGGCATCGGCCTCGTCCTTACTTGCGTCGTCGGGGCCTTCTTCAGCGGCTGCTGCTTCATCGTGAATCGTGGTGAGTTTAAGAATCTCCAGGTCGCGCTTACCGTTGGGAGTCACAATCGTGGCAATGTCGCCCACACGCTTGCCCACAATGCCGCGGCCAATCGGCGAAGTTGTGGAGATGAGCCCTTTGGAAACATCAGACTCCTCACTGGTTACGAGGCGATAAACAATCTCTTCGTCCTTGGTGCTGTCGTAGACCACAACCGTAGATCCAAAGCCCGCTTTGTCGCGCGGAATGTTGGCAAGGTTGACCAGCGATAGCTCGGCCATGCGCTTCTTAAGTTGCCCCAGCCGCGCGTTCACAAAGGTCTGGCGCTGCTTCGCCATGTGATACTCGGCGTTTTCCGACAGGTCTCCCAGGGCCACCGCCTTCTTGATCTCGGCGGGCAGCTCATGGGCCAGCTCATGCTCCATAATTTCAATTTCTTCCTGGAGCTTTTTTTTAATGTGATCGGGCATCCATTGTCCGTAGCGGGGAGCAGGCAATCTCCAGCCGCAAGCGTTAAAGAACTTGAAAATTAATTATACGCGGGGGAAGAAGACAGTTCGCGGTTCATAGTTCTCAGTGGTCAGTTGTCAGTGGTCAGTGGACGGAGGTCAGAGATCAGGCGCAACGCCAACACTGAAGCACCTAGGGATGGGGTTGAGGTGAGTTTGCGACGTTTTCCGGCGATAATTGGGGGTTTCCCGGCGGGCGGCGACATGTAAGTCCTTTGTTATCAAATAGGCCCATTCATGTCAAAAGATGTAACTTGATTATTTTCATGGAGATGGGACAAAACAGAGGGGGAGGGGGGGTAGGGCATAAGCGCTAAGATAACAAGTCGATCATCGGTTTTCGCCTGCGGTGGGGTTCGGCGAGGGCTGTCGTAATTTGGTTCCACTGTCGGAGCACTTCTCGGAGCCGGAGGTGTGGCGCGATGGCGGCTGTAAGCAGGTGGAAGGCGAACTGGAACTCACGCCATCGGCTGCGGGTGCGGGGTTTCCGGCAGCGGGTAGCCCCAGGGGGAAATGGAGTTTCCCATGCGGGTCATTTTCTGGATGAGCAAAGCTACCAGGAGCTTTCCGTAGAGCCATGCGCGGCTGCTTTGATCGTGGTATTTGGGCAGATGGCCCAGTTGGGCGATGGACTTGAGACGCTTGAAGGTCAACTCGACCTGCCAGCGCAGCCGATAGCACTCCAGCACTTGGCGGACAGTTGCGGCCTGACGAGGCAGGGTGGTGAAAACCATCACATATTGGGCAAATTGCCATGTTTGCTCGCTCATGCTCTCTCCGCTTTTCAGCTTTTCGCGCAGGCGCCGGTGGGCCTTGTTGATCGCCGCCTGGCTCTTGCGGATCGCGCAAACCCGTCCGGCGATGTGTTGGGAGCCGGAACGAACCTCTACCGGCCACTCCGCGGCTTGACCGGCGCGGAGCAGGCCGGCCACCGCAGCCGCCATCGAGAAGGGCTCACCCCGCTCGTCATACAGAGGTAAAGCATGTGGATTCAGGCGAACGCAGACATCGGCCTGCTGTTTGACCACCGCCGCGATCCCCGCCGGATGACAGTAGCCGGCATCGGCCAGCACCAGTTCTCCGGGTTCAAAAACGAAATGTCCGAACCGCTCCGCAGACCCCTGACCATGGTTCGGAGTCAGTTTAAAGCTGTCGCACTCCAGGCTGGGAAGACGAAGGCTGTAATGAATCCGCCACTGGCTCCCGGTCGGGCCCGGCTCCCGGACCACGGTCGCATCCAGCACCCGCACCGCGCGCCCGCCAAGCGCCGGCTGCAGAGTCACTCCGCCTTCCTGCCACAACTGCTGGCACAAATGCCGCAGCCAGAGCTCGGCATCGCGCAACCGGTTCAGCAACGTCACATCGGAGACATCTGCAATGCCCGCTAACTTAGCCTGCACCGCCGTCTCGCGCAACGACCACCCGCAACCGACATGCAGCAACAGCGTGTGCAGCAATGCCTCCATCGTGGCAAACCCGCGCAACCGCTTCACCGCTCCGCTGCTGCGCCCAGCCTGCTCCCAGCCTTCAGGAAGCAGTTCCAGAACAACCGGCCAATCCTCTAGCTCTGACATGCCAAGAAGACTACATCCAAATCGAAAACCAATCAAGACTTATCTTAGCGCTTATGGCGTACCCCCCTACCCCCCAGGTTTCAAGCATCTGCTTGAAAACAAATAATTTACATTTCTCGGCATGGATGGCGCCAACTGATTAGAAAGGACTTACGCGTCGCAGGACGTGAAGAAACTACCCCTCTTCGACCGGGAAACCCCATTTTCGATCTGAAAACCGATCGCAAGTCGCATAGCGGGGAAACTTACCTTGCGCTATACTTACAGAAGCCTCATTGGGGCAGGGAAGTCCCTGTCTGCATGTACATTTTGGGGCAATCTGGGTGGACACCCAACTCGACCAAATCGAGGAAAAAGTCCAAACGAGAAAACGAATGCCCAAGTTGAAGACCCATACGGGCGCGAAAAAGCGCTTCAGCAAGACTGGCACCGGCAAGATCAAGCGGGGCCAGACCAAGACGCGCCACATCCTTACTTCGAAGCCGCCAAAGGTAAAACGTAAACTGGGACGCCAGGAGTACGTTTCCGATGGCGACTACAAGAAGGTCGCGCGCATGATTCCCTACGCCTGAGGTACTCCGTACCGTCCTCCTTTTGGACTAGCGAAAGGGAGGACCGAACGCCGCACCAGGGCCCAGCAGTCGAACCGGGCCCCCGGCAACCTGGATGGAGTTTTGGAACTCCGCCCGATAGCCGAGAGATTCAGGCTTGCACAGCGAGTGAAGAGGTTTACCGCCGCGCCCAAAGCGCAGGCCTCCTGCCTCCAGCCGCTTAACCGACGTAACCCAAATGGAGAAGACCCATGCCTCGCGTAAAACGCAGTACAAAGCGCAATGACCGCCGCAAAAAGATTCTTGAGCGCGCAAGTGGATATTTCCTTACAAAATCCAAGCTCTATCAGGCAGCCCAGGAAGCCGTCGAGCGCGGCCTCAAGTTTGCCTACACTGGCCGCAAGCAGAAGAAGCGCCAGTTCCGCTCTCTGTGGATCGTTCGCATCTCGGCAGCATGCAAACTGAACGGTACCAGCTACTCGCAGTTCATCAACGGCCTCAAGAAGGCCGGCATTGAGCTCGACCGCAAAGTGCTCTCCGACATCGCCATCAAGGACGCCGCAGGCTTCACCGACCTGGTGAACAAGGCGAAGGCCGCCCTCGCCGAAGAAAAGAAGGCTGCCGCGTAAGCGGCGCGACCTTCAACATCGGGACCAAAATCTACGGCCCGGAATCCAGGGGATTCCGGGCCGTAGTGCGTTTGGAATAAGCGAGTGGAAATCGCCTATCCTTGCGTTTTCAACTTCTTGTTGCCGAAAACGCGAGAACAGCTCTGAAATCTGCGGCTATTTAGCCGCTTTTCCGCCCAGGAATCCTACCACTGCCTGCTGCCACAAGTCGGGCTGGTCCACGAAGTTCATGTGGCCGGAGTTGGGCAGAATGACGAGTTTCGATCCCTTGATGGCCTCGTTCATCTCTTTGCTCAGCGCAGGGTCGCACTCGTCGTGGTCGCCTACCACAATCAGCGTGGGCACCTTGATCGATGGCAGGCGGTCGAGATACTCCACCGACTTCAGATTTCCGTCGATGATGAACTCCCCATGCTCTCCCCACATCTCGCGGTAGAGCTCCCAACTCGTGCCCATCTCCTCTCCCTGGGGGTCGTAAGTTGGATCAGGCCGGGCGCCATAGAGGAACGGGAAGTAGCCAGGACCCCAAGCCAACGCTGCATACTCCACTGGGTAGCGCCCATGCTCCCAGGCCTCGCCTTTGCCAAAGGGGCCCGCCGCTTCAAGCTCGTTGAGCCGCTTCAGCTTCTCCGGAGGCATCTGGGCCTTTTCGAGGGCCAGTACTTCGTTCATCTGTTTGGTCGAGGGGAAGGTGGAGTTGAGGATCAGGTGGCTCAGGTTCTGCTGGTATTTCAGCGCTTAGGCCTGCGCCAGCACTCCGCCGTAGCTATGCCCCAGCAGCGAGATCTTGCCCAGGTTCAGCGCCACCCGCACGCCCTCAAGATCCTCCACCATGTTTTCCACGGTGTACTGGCTTACATCCTGTAGCTTCTGCGAACGTCCCGATCCCCGCTCGTCGATAAAGATGAGCCGGTGGGTTCGCGCCAGCGGAGCAAGGTAGGGCAGGAAATAGGTGTGGTCGGCGCCTGGGCCGCCGTGCACCACGACAAGCGGGTCGCCCTTACCGAATGATGTGTAGTAGATGAACACCCCGTTGGCTAGAACATAGCCGCTCTGCTCGGGGTAGACGGCCGAGTTCGCGTCGGCAAGGTGCTGCGCGCTCTGGGCAAGGGCAGCGGTGGAGGCAAACAAAACCATGAGGGTAGCTAGAGCCGTAAATCCCGTGAGAGGCTTCATGGAGACATCCTAAGGGATAACGGCAACATCGGGCACCAGAATCAGCTTCCTGTCGGCCTGCTTCGCAAGTCGGTACGATATCCTGAAGACTACGCATCATGACTGACGAAATCATCAATCTGACGGCCTTTGACGGCGCCGCGCTCGACCGGGCTTTTGCCACGCTCGAGCATCAGGCCCGCACCGCCGCTGCCTCCCTCTCGACCGAGGCCGACGTCGAGGCTTTCCGCCTGCAATGGCTTGGCCGCAAGCAGGGGCGCCTCAACGATGTTTCCAGCCGCTGGCTCAAGTCCGCGCCGCCTGAAGCAAAGAAGGCGCTCGGCCTGCGCTTCAACGCGCTCAAAGTCGTGGTAGAGGGCCTGCTCGACTCGGCAACAGGCGCAGGGCCAACCGACGCCGCGCTCGCCGCTGAGGCCATCGATATCACTCTGCCCGGAACCCGGCGTCTCACAGGCGCCGAGCATCCAATCACCAAGACTCTCAATGAGCTCAGCGGCATTTTTGCGGCGCTTGGCTATTCGATTGGTGTTGGGCCCGAGGTCGAGACCGACTTCTACAACTTCGAGTCGATGAACTTCCCTCCCGGGCATCCCGCGCGCGACACGCAGGACACGCTGGTTGTCGCGAATCAGGAGCGCCGGCCGCTGCGCGATCGCCTGCTGCTGCGCACGCATACCTCCCCGGTGCAGATGCGCACCATGGAGTCGCAGCCGCCGCCGGTGCGCATCGTCATACCCGGCAAGGTTCATCGCAATGACGCGCAGGACGCAACGCACTCGCCGATCTTCCACCAAGTGGAGGGCCTTTGCGTGGACAAGAACATCACTTTCAGCGATCTGAAGGGCACGCTCGACCACGCCATGAAGGCGCTGTTTGGCTCTTCGGTGAAGACGCGTTTCTTTCCGTCGTTTTTCCCGTTCACTGAGCCCTCGGCAGATGTGCAGATCAGTTGCATCTTCTGCGGCGGCAAGGGCTGCCGCAAGTGCAAGCATTCGGGGTGGATCGAGTTGCTCGGCTGCGGCATGGTTGACCCTGCCGTCTTCGCTTTCGCAGCGGAAAAGCAGCCCGGCTATGATCCGAAGAAGATCTCCGGGTTCGCATTCGGCATGGGCGTGGAGCGCATTGCCATGATGAAGTACGGCATCAGCGAAATCGGTAGCCTTTATGCCGGAGATATGCGGTTCCTGGGGCAGTTCGCATGAAGATTCTGACTAAATGGCTACGGGCCTATCTTCCCGCACTCTCCGTTTCCGACGCGCAACTCGCGGAAGACCTGACGCTGCGCGGCATCGCTGTCGAGGGCACGTTTGACCTCGGGCCACGCAATGGCACGCTCTTCGAGATGGACATCACGACCAACCGCGTCGATGCGATGAACCACTACGGCGTGGCACGCGAGGCTGCGGCGATTTACGGGCTGAGTTTGCCGTCACTGGAGTTTGCTTTGCCGACGGCGGAGAAGGGGAAGACGCCCTACCCCGTCCGCATCGAAGCGGAAGACGCCTGTGGCCGTTTTACCGCGCGCGTCCTGCGCAATGTCACCATTGCTGAATCGCGCGACTGGTTTCCCGGCGCGGAGATCGCTACATATTTTGCGCTCATTGAGCAGAAGAAGATATCGAATGCCGTCGACGCTACCAACTTTGCATGGCTCGCCATGGGGCAGCCCACTCACGTGTTCGATCTCGACAAGCTCGAGGGCGGGATCGTCGTTCGGCGCGCGCGGAAAGGCGAAAAACTCAAAACCCTTGACGGTGTCGAGCGTGTTCTCGATTCCGAAGACCTTATCGTGGCCGACCACGCCAAGCCCGTTGGCCTCGCCGGAGTCATGGGCGGCTGGGACACGATGATCACTGCCGGGACAAAGAACGTGCTGATCGAAGCCGCATGGTTTGAGCCTATGGCCGTGCGCAAGACCGCGCGTCGCTACGGCCTGCATACAGACGCGAGCCATCGCTTCGAGCGCGGCGCGGACTTCCATGGCGGTCCAGTGGCCTCAAATCTTGTTGCGAAGATTCTGCTCGCCAGCGGCGGTCACATTGAAGGCGATCTTGTGGATGTGCGCGTCTCTGCCTTCGAATGCCGTACCGCGCAGCGCGAACCTATCTCGCTGGCCCTCTCGGAGGTCCATCGCCTGCTTGGCCAAACCATTGACCCCGCAGGAATCACGGCATCGACTGTCGAAAAGGTCCTCTCCGCGCTTGGCTGCCAGCTAGCTGCCGCGTCGCCGGAGTCCTGGCGTGTAACGCTGCCCAGTTGGCGTCTCGATCTCGAGCGCGAGATTGACTTGATTGAAGAGGTTGCGCGCGTCTACGGCTACAACGGATTTGCCAACACCTTGCCTGCCTTTGGCGAGGGAGTGCGCACGCTGCCCTGGGCCGCCAGCGAATCCACCGTCCGTACCACGCTGCTTTCGGCTGGTTTTCACGAGGCGATCGGCAGCACCTTCTGCTCTGCCGCTGAAGCTGCGCTCACCGCGCCGCAGCCAGGTCTGGTTGTGCCGCTCGGCAACCCGTTGAGCGAAGAGGCAGGCGTGTTGCGGCCATCGCTTGTTCCCAGCATGCTTTCCATGATCTCCGGGAATCTCCATCGCGACGTCGCAGATGTTCGCCTCTTCGAGCTGGGCACGGTCTTTTCCGGAACCACCGACAAGGTTGAAGAACGTCCTGCGGTTGCTTTTGGCGCTGCCGGATCGCTGCCTGAGCAGAGCCCACTCCATCCGGCGCGCACGATCGACCTCCATGACATCAAGGGCGCGGTCGAACAGATTCTCGGGCGCTTTCAGTCGCGAAGTGTGTACTTCGATCGCTTTGAGCCGGACGCCGGCCTGATGCCGCTGTGGCTCCATCCCTACCGCTCGGCGCGCGTGGTCGTAGACGGCTCAACGGTTGGGTGGTTCGGCCAGCTACATCCCCGCGAGGCCGCCGCACGCAAGCTTAAGGAAAGCGTCCTCATTGGCGAGCTCTATCTCGATCGCATCTACCAGCACCCGCTGCGCAAGACGGTCGCCCGCGACATCTCGCGTTTTCAGCCGGTGCGCCGTGATTTTTCACTCGTGCTGGACAAGAGCGTTTCTTGGGAGAAGATCGATCAGGCGCTTGCAGCCCTCGAGATTCCTGAGCTTGTGGACTGGCGCGTGCGCGAGGTCTTCCGCGAAGCGCGTCTGGGCGCCAACGATTACGCGCTGCTGCTCGGCACCACCTTCCAGGCTCCCGACCGGACGCTTCGTGAGGAAGATCTGCAGAGCTTCCAGGCACGCGTGGTTGCTGCCGTTGGCGAGGCCGGTGCACGGCTTCGCACATAACTGCGCCGCCCGGTGCAATCGGCGATATACTTGCACGCAAGCCGCGCGGCGGAGGACACATTATGTCTGAATTCTCATTTGAAACTGACCAGCAGCATCAGCCGCCCTCGCACGAGCCGGAACAAGCCTCTGCGTCCTCAAACGTCTCGCTCAGCGCCCACGACTTCGCTGCTCTTGAAGAGCGCATTGTGCGCGCGGTCGAGTTGGTCCGCCGGGAGCGCCAGTTGCGCAGTGAGGCCGAAGCCCGCGCGGCCAGCGCCGAGACCCGTGTGGAACATGCTGACACCGAACGCCGGGAACAGATGGCCGCTACCGATGAGATGCGGCAGGAACTTGCAGCCCTGCGGGCTGAGCGCAGCGAGGTTCGCGGACGCGTCGAGCGGCTGCTTTCCCAGCTCGATGCACTGGAACTCTAGTGTTACCAAGCCCTACTAAAGGAGGCTCATGACCGACGAGAACGGCGCCCCGCGCAGCTACGTGACTGTCGAAGTCTACGATCAGATCTACCATCTCTCCGGACAGGATGAGGAGCATATTCGCGCCCTCGCCGCACGGGTCGACGCGAAGATGCGTGCCGTGGCAGGGCTTGGCCATACAGCGGACTCGCTGCGTGTTGCCGTACTTGCCGCGCTCAACCTTGCCGACGAGCTTTCTCAGCTGGAGCGTGCCACTCAAGCGCAGACTCAGCGCCCCGATCCGCGATCTGACCTGCGCTTTGGGCATGCCCGCGCCGTAAGCCTGCGCGGACTGCTTGACGAGGTCCTTGAAGACGAGCGTAAGACCGGATCTTAGATCAACCTATCCGCATGAGAGTCCTTTTTGGCAGCTACTCGTGGCCAGCAGGCATCCACTGGGGAATTGAGCATGAACGGCATGCATACTCGTAAACCTCGCTCTTTGAGTTTTCTGCTTCCGGCACTGATAGCCGGAATGTTCGTATTGTCGCTTCCCTCGAATTCGCAGTCAGCCTCCGGCGTGGTTGACATCGTCAAGCCTGAATCTCCAAAACAAGAGGTTCCGGCCAAGCCTCCACAGGCTGAGGCGCCGAGGGCAGATGCGGCCGCTAATGCTTCAAAACCCTCTGAACCAACCGATCCCAAAGCGCGCAAGACTTATGCTGACGCAATCGCCTGGGAGAAGCAAGGTGACTACCACGAAGCGCTCGATGAATTTCGTAAGGCCAACAAGCAGGACGGTGGTCATTGCTGGGAGTGTCTGCGCCGCGCTTACAGTCTTTCTATCAAGCTGAATGCCTACAAGGATACAGTTGACATCGCGCGCGACATCATCCCGACCGCGCAAAGCGATAAGGATAAGGCGCAAGCGCATCTTCTGCTCGCCATGGCGCTACAAGTACAGGGAGGCAAAGAAAGGAAGCAGGCGATTCTCAACGAGAGCAGCTCCGAGTTCAAAGCGTGTCTGGATCTTGATCCCAAACTTACCCGTGCTCGTTTTCACTGGGGTGTCACTCTCGCTCAACTTAACCAGGACGACGCGGCGCGAGCGCAGTTCACAGCCTTTCTGGACCAGGACCGCAACAACCCCTCGCTTCATGAACGTGCGGAGCGCTTCATCGATCGCATCGAACTGGCGCGGGCAACAATGGCGCCTCCATTCACTGCCACAACCCTTGATGGCCGCGAGATATCGATGGATCGCTTGGCCGGCAAGGTAGTGTTGATCGATTTCTGGTCCACCTGGTGCGGCCCATGCAGGGAGGCTCTGCCGCACATAAGGAAGATCGCGCAGAAGTTCGACGGTCAGCCGCTGGTGGTGCTGAGTATCAGCCTTGATTCGGACGAGTCCAAATGGAAAGACTTTGTCGAGAAGAACGGCATGACCTGGATGCAAGTCCGCGATGGCGGTTTCAACGGCAGAGTCGCAACGAAATTTGGCGTCAATGCTATTCCTGCTACCTTCAGTATCGATGCGGATGGGGTGCTGGAAGACCAGCACGTAGGGGATGCGGACATTGAAGGCAAGCTCAAGAAGCTGATTGCACGGGCCGCTGAGGCCTCCACTCACAAATCGACACCAGCACTCCAAACCAGAGACTCAGCTGCAACTTCAGCGCAGCCCTAGCGATCTAACCAGTTCTTTTGTCGATCATTGGCATGCCTGCGTCGTAAGCCTACGCGGGTTGCTTGACGAGGTTCTTGAGGACGAGCGCAAGACCGGCTCTTAGAGGAGTGCCACTTTCGTTCACTTTCCGGTGAAATCCTGGTGTGTGATTCTATAGATTGCATGCGACAACCCGCGAGCCGGAATATCTTTCTCTGCGTCATGCTGGCCATTGCTCCAATTCTGGCGGCGGAGACTCCGGCTGCCCCCGCGCCAGCCGTCCCCGCCGCACTCAATTACAGCCCCACGAATCCCAATGCGCAAAAGAGCTACGACGAAGCAGTGAAGCAACTTGAGGGCGGCCACGCGGCCGCAGCGCTGGCTGGATTTCGCGCTGCGGATCAGCAGGACGGCGGACATTGCTTCATGTGCGAACTGGAAGCCTGGGATGCAGCGATGCAGGCGGCGGAATTCAAGACGGCAGAAGTACAGGCAACGGCGATGTTGGGCAATGTAACGCCGCCGGCCATGAAGGCGAAGGCGGAGTTCATGNNAAGGCGCTGGCGTATCTCAATCACGATGACCAGGCAATTGCGCGTTTCCAGTCTTTTCTGAAACTTGCCGGGCCGAACGATCTGAACTATGCGCGGGTGAAGCGTTTTATTGCGCAGCCTGACCTTGCACGCTCGCGCCTGGCACCGAACTTCCGTGTCACCACGCTCGAGGGTAAGACCATTACGTTGGAGAGCCTGGCAGGGAAGGTGGTGGTGCTCGACTTTTGGGCGATTTGGTGCCCGCCTTGCCACCGAGCGTTGCCGCACCTGCAGAAGATAGTCCAGGAGTTCGACGGCCAGCCGTTTGTGATGCTGAGCATCAGTCTCGATTCGGATGATGGGAAGTGGAGGGAGTTCACGGCGAGGAACCACATGACGTGGCCGCAGTATCGCGACGGTGGATACAGCGGAGAGATCTCAAGACTCTATGGGGTTCGTGGCGTCCCAACCACAGCCATCATCGATGCGGATGGAGTGCTGCAAGAACAGTTCGTGGGCAGCGAGGAGATTGAAGGCAAGCTCCAACAACTGGTGGCGCTGGCAACTGAAGCGCAGAAGCGCGCGTCGACGGCAACGGAGCAAATCAATGAGCCAAGCGCAACGACGGTGAATCGCGAGGCTTTTGGCGGCTTATTTTAGCGATGTTGCCTTTACCGCATCCCGGCGGCATGCGCAAGTGTAAAACCGGAATCCCATCTTCGCTTATGCGCTTTTGTTCGTGGGCTTCCCGAAATATCGAGTGCGTCAAGGTAACACAGACCGCCCATCTCGCACAAGACTTGCAATTCGTAGCGCCGACCCATACTATCCGCAATAGAAACCGGCCTGCAAAGCAGGTGGGTGGTTAACGCAGGTTGAACCAACATTCAATGAACAGGGGCTCGACTCGACAATCGGTTCCGTGTGCCGTGTCCGCCAGTCCGGAATGCCTAACGAACCGCGGAGAGCTCCACCGTCTTAGGACGGGTTCACCTGCGCATTACTCACGGCCCAGTGGGTCGGCTTCTACCTTTCGTGTGCCGTGATGCACTATGCTTGCTCACGTGCACCCCGTCCTCTTTCACATCGGAGCGTTGCTTGTCCCGTCCTACGGCGCTTGCGCTGCGCTCGGGGTGCTGGCCGCTCTATTCCTGGCTCAGCGCACCGCCCGCATTGTTGGCGTTGATGCTGCACGCATCTGGAGTCTCTCGATTCTGTCTCTCTTTGCTGCAATCGTGGTCCAGCGCCTCTTGTTGGTTCTCTTCAACTGGCGTGATCTCGACCGTCACCCGCGCTGGCTTCTTGCGCTTTCGATGATTCACCATCCGTTGCTTGCTTCAGCCGGCACGCTTGCTGCGCTTGTGGTGGCCCTTGTTTATGCGCTCCGCAGGCACATGCCGCTTGGCGCCACAGCCGACGCACTGGCCGCTCCTCTTGCTCTAGGTCTCGCCTTTGAGCAACTGGGTGCGTTCCTGGCCGGCTCAGGCTTTGGGACTCCGGCTACGGTGCGCTGGGCTGTTACCTATACCGATATTCTCGCTGCGCAGTGGAGTGGCACGCCTCTTGGTGTTCCGCTGCATCCTGCCCAGGCCTACGCGGCGCTTGCGTTTCTTACGCTCACGCTGCTTTTGCTCGTCGTTCTTCCAGCGCGTCGCCGTGCCGGCGACGTCGCCGGCATCTTCCTTCTCGGCGCAGGCTTTTCAATCTATCTCACCGAACTTTGGCGCGACAGCGAAGGCCGCGGCTCATTCCTCTCCGGTGCGCTTGACGGACCGCAAGTCGCTGCCATCCTCTTCGTGCTCGTCGGCGCGGCGATCCTTCTTGAACGCAAACCCACAAAGCAATCCATTGAGGCCGCACATGGCTGATCAACCCCTGGATCTGAACAAGGAATTCCTGGTTCCCGCTACGGCCGCAGGCCAGCGCCTGGACAAGTTTCTCGTCGAACACCTTTCCCGAAAACAAACCGGCGAACCCGCAGTTGGCGCATCCGACGAATCGGACCCTGCCGACGAATTCGATACAGCGGAAGAGAGTGAAGTTATCGAATTTCACAGCATTGCCGAAGCCGAGGATGTTCTCGTCGCCGATGTCGCTTCTCCTTCCGGCTCCACGCCTGGTGTGAGCCGGTCGCGCATCCAACTCCTCATCGACCAGGGCGACGTCCTGGTAAACGGCCGAGCAGAGAAAGCCTCGTCGAAACTGCGTGGCGGCGAATCCATTCGCATCACCGGCGAGCCCCATCCTGCGCCTCTGAAGGCCATTCCTGAAGACATTCCTCTTGACGTTGTCTATGAAGACTCAGACCTGGCCGTCATCAACAAGCCTGCCGGCATGATGGTCCACGCCGGTTCCGGGCAGACCGAAGATGCACGCAACCACGGAACCCTGGTCAACGCGCTTCTTTATCGGTTCAACAAACTCTCCGCGACAGGCGGCGAGATGCGCCCCGGAATTGTGCACCGTCTCGACAAGGACACGAGCGGCCTGATCATCGTGGCCAAGAACGATCGCGCCCACGCAGCGCTTGGGGAGATGTTCTCTTCGCGCCAGGTGCGCAAGACATACGTTGCGCTTGTTCAGGATGCTGTCGAACGCGAAAAGGGAACCGTCAACGCCGCAATTGCCCGCGATCCCATGCGCCGCACACGCATGACCACCAAGCCGGTGGACAATGCGCGGACTGCCGTGAGCCATTGGGAGGTAGATCGCCGCCTCAATACGCGCTTTGGCCGCTTCACACTGGTTCGTGTACGAATTGAGACCGGCCGCACTCACCAGATTCGGGTGCACATGGCGTCGATCGGACATCCCGTGGTGGGCGATACGCTCTATGGCGGTGCGGGCCAACTAACTGACCAGATCGCTGCCCAGGCTGCGACATCGCGCGCCGCTCGCCGCAACAAGGCCCCTGAGCGCCTCGTGCTCGGCCGCAATTTCCTTCACGCGGCCCATCTTGAGTTTCCCCACCCCCGCACCCACAAGCTCATCACGCTCGAAGCGCCGATTCCGGCGGAGCTTGAGTTGTACCTGAAAAAGCTCGAAGCCCTCGCGCCTGCGGCTCTACAAGGGAGACGGGCAGGAGCATCCGATCGGTCTCTCTCCCCAGCGGAGGCCGAAGCCGCGGCCGAGGCGGAGGCGTTAGCAGAAGCGAAAGCCGGTCAACCAAAAGCCGCGCCCGTTCGCAAGGGCGCCGCCCGCAAGAGCGCCTCCAGCGCCAAAACCGCTCCCGCAGGCAAGAGAACCTCCAGAGTGGCTTCCGTCAGCAAGGTCAAGCCCGCGAAAAAGGCCGACCGCGATTGATAGAATGAAGGAGATATGAAGCGAAGCGTTCCCTTTTTTGTTTGCCTCGGCCTTTTTGCCATCTCCGCCTTGCATGCCCAGCAGCCCACTGCGCCCGCAGCCCAGCCCGCGAAGCCTGGCGCCGCACAAGCCCCCGCCTCGCAGGCGGACCAGCAGGCTGACCCAAACGCACCTCCTGTCATCCGTATTGGCGTCAACGAGGTCAACCTGATCTTTACGGTGACGGACAAGCACGGCCACTACATCCCCAATTTGCAGCAGAGCGATTTTGCATTGCTCGACGACCAGAAGGCGCCGGCCAAAGTCAACTACTTCCGCCAGCAGATCAATCTGCCCCTGCGCGTCGGCATTGTCATCGACGCCAGCACCTCGATCCGTTCGCGCTTTCAGTTTGAGCAGCAATCCGCCATTGAGTTTTTGCTCGAGATCCTCAAGGCCAAGAGCGATCGAGCTTTCGTGATGGGATTCGACGTGACCCCCACCGTTACCCAGGACTGGACCAACAACATCGACGGTCTTGAAAACGGCATCAATCGCCTGCGTCCGGGCGGCGGGACCGCGCTCTACGACGCAGTCTATACCGCCTGCCGCGACAAGCTGCTGGATGCCTCTCGCGACCGCGAACCCGTTCGCAAGGCCATCGTGCTGCTTTCCGACGGCGACGACAATCAGTCTCGCGTACACCCAGACGAGGCCATCAAGGAGTGCGAGCGCGCCGAGACTATTATCTTCGCAATCAGCACCAACTGGACCCCGAGCCGGGGCAAGGGCGACAAGGCTCTTCAGGATCTTGCTGAAGCCACAGGCGGTACAGTCTTTTTTCCACCCAGCGTTGAAGAGATGTCGGAGAGTTTCAAGCAGATCGAAGAAGAGCTGCGCAGCCAGTACGCGCTTAACTACACACCCGCGGACTTCAAAACGGACGGCTCATTCCGAACTATTTACCTTTACTGCAACGACCGCCGTTACACCGCCCGAGCGAAGAAGGGCTATTTTGCTCCGAGGCAGTAAGTAGACCTGGATTTCAGGACGCAGCAATGAAGGGCGCGGTGAGTTTACTCGTGCGGCCTCTTTCACGTTCGTACTGGTCTGTGACCGCTGATCTCCGACCTCTATCGTTCTGTTTTGGCACATCGTACCTTCCAACAATGCCAAATTGCTCCAATCCTGCAATCTTTCCCGTCACTTCTCATCGATCCGCGGCGATTCCGCGATGAAATGAGAAGGGAAGGTGTTCCGAGAGTTCTCCCGTCTGCGCTGCGTGGCTTGGCTTCAAGCTGTTCGGCATAGAGGCTGGAACCCTGGATCGCTCCGAACCGCGGGATGGACTGTGCGGACTGGGGGATATCGGTGATCCGGCAGGCAATATCGTGCGACATTTGTGGAAGTGAGAAGCGACAGACGAACCATTGGTTTGTGGCTTACGACCAGGGGGGCGAGCTGCGGGTCGCCGGCTGGAGCTCACGCAATCGCCTGCGGCCCGGCTCAAAGCACCTCTGCGGTCAAACCTGCCTTCACAAGCTCGTGGATGAGTTCATGGCCAAGGCCATCTCGGGTCGAAGCCAGGCAGGTGCGGACGAGTTCGAAGTGCCTGAGGGATCTGCGGGCCGTACCGACGACAGGGGGCTGGAGCGTTCCGCATCGGGCGCAGCCGTCCGCGAAGCTTCTGCTGGCCGCTATGTCGCCGATGGGCCTGTCTACGACGACGGAGAGTCGTCTGCGCGCCTCGTCAAACGGGCAGCGCCTACCGTTCCCGCTGTAACGAGGGCTCTGCCTTTTCGCACGCATCCCGAGCTTGTGCCACAGCCGGGCCGTTCGCAGCCTTCGATCGAGCCTTCGCTGCCAGATTCGCATCCCGGCGCGCGTCCAGACCCGCCAGGAGACCCCGCCGCGGCTGCCGACTCCGCGCCGCGCTTCGCCTCGCGCCAGTGGCGCGCCGAGGCCTGGAACCGTGAGCGCTCCCGCGAACTGCGCAACGGAAACACAGACATCAACGTCCGCCGCCGTGCTGGGTCCTAATCTCCGGCAGAGAGGCCCCGGGTCCCCGACCGCACGATGATCCGCATGAAATCACTTTCACCGAGGATCCGGATGTGCTGCCCGTTCCTGATTAGTTGCTCGGCTTTCAAGTGCTTCGAACTCTTCTCATGGCCGGCAAGAAGCGTCCGTACATCTTGGTCGCCGACGACGAGTATCGTCGTGTGCTTCGTTACGGTGCCGTCGACAGAGCAGCCCGCTGCCGCAGCGGCGTCCGCCGCTTCACGGCGCGGGACCGATAAGCATCCTGTGAAGACGAGCACCTCGCCGAATAGAATTCCTTCGGGATTTCC
This sequence comes from Acidobacteriaceae bacterium, assembly GCA_003165935.1. Taxonomy (GTDB): domain Bacteria; phylum Acidobacteriota; class Terriglobia; order Terriglobales; family Acidobacteriaceae; genus Telmatobacter. Next base: position 34,686 of record PMXB01000118.1, read on the forward strand.
CTCTCGCTCAATCTTGGCGGGCCAAGGCCCCATGCCGTTGCAAGCCGCGCCTATCGGTTGATGTGCCCGGGCAACCCATTGCTCCGGGCTTATCCCCGTTTCGGCGACTGCGCGGAGCAGCAGCAGTCCCGCGCAGCGTGCATCCTCAAACGCATCATGAGCTTGGTATTTGATCCCGAAGTAGGCCGCAACGTTGGAGAGTCCGTATCCCGACCTGGAGAACTGCGGCCAAGCCATTCTGACGACTCTCGCCGAATCAAGCCAGGTGCATTCGCACCCTTCGAGATCATAGCGATCACATGCCCTCGCCAATGCTCCTCGATCAAATGGAGTGTGGGAAACAGTGATTCTCCCCTGCAAACGGGCTAAGACGTCAGGGTAGACATCGCACCACTTCGGTGCGCATTCAACGTGCCCTTCGTCGATGCCATGTATTGAAATGTTGACTGGACTGAAATAGTCCTCGGGATCCACAAGGGAAGCCCATTTGTCGACCAATTCGCCATCGAGGAACGACGCGATTCCGATTTGGCAGATGCTCGACAGACGGGCATTTGCGGTTTCAACATCGATAGCAACAAAATCCATGTCGCGAACCCTCTCAGAGCTAGGACTGCTCTTCTTCGGTTGGTTTCCTTGGAGTGATATCCGCTCCTAGTTTCGCCAGCAACTCAGGTTCGCTCAGCACAGGAACGCCGAGCTTGTGCGCCTTGTCGAGTTTCGAACCAGCTTCTTCGCCAGCGACAACAAAGTCTGTGTTCTTGCTCACGGAGCCCGCAGTTTTACCACCTGCAGCCTCGATCCGCTTCTTCGCCTCCTCGCGACTGAGCGTAGGCAACGTCCCGGTTAGCACGAACGTCAAGCCCTCAAGCTGCGTCGATCGCATTTTCTTTTCCGCCTCCATCTCGACGCATGCTTCATTCAGCCTCTTGACCAGTTCCTTGTTTGCTGGCTGTGAAAAGAATTCGATGATCGCCTGAGAAATGCGTGGGCCGACCTCCTCCACTCGCTCCAATTCTTGGGCGGAAGCTCCTTCCAAGGCCTGAATAGACCCGAATTCCTCTGCCAGAAACTCGGCTGTGCGTTCCCCAACGAATCGAATACCAAGTCCCATCAGGAGTCGCGCAAGCCCGGCTTTCTTGGAATTTTCAATTTGATCGAGGAGAGTTCTTATAGCTTTCGGACCGAGGAGAGCTTCGCTCTTTGCTGTCTTCTCATTTGTCTTCTTGTCAACGCGAACGACCTCCTTTTTGAGCTTGCCGAGTGCTTCCTCATCCAGCGAGTAAAGATCGGCAACGCTTGAAACGAGCTCCTTTTCCAGCAACTGCTGCACCACGGCGTCGCCGAGGCCTTCGATATTCATCACCGATCGACGGCCAAAGTGCAGCAGGCTCTCGCGCAGCTTTGCCGGGCAACTGGCATTCACGCAGCGCCAGTCCACCTCGCCCTCGGCGCGCACCACTTCGCTGCCGCACTCCGGGCATTGTGCAGGGAAAGCAAACTCCGTCGTCCCGCGCGGGTGCTCGTGATCCTCAATTACTTCGACGACCTTGGGAATCACGTCGCCGCCGCGTTCCACCTTTATCCAATCGCCGATCTTCAGGCCCAATCCGGCGATGAAGTCGGCATTGTGCAAAGTCGCCCGGCTCACCGTCGTCCCGCCAACGAAGACTGGTACGAGATCAGCCACCGGGGTGAGTTTGCCGGTGCGACCTACCTGGACGATGATGTCGCGAACCATGGTTACAGCCGATTGGGCGGTGAATTTGTAGGCAATCCCCCAGCGCGGTGCACGGCCCGTATACCCGAGCCGTTCCTGGGTGGCCTGCGCGTCGACTTTGAGCACCACGCCATCGATTTCATATCCCAGCGATGACCTGCGCGCCTCGGCGTCCTCAATGAACGCCGTCATCTCCTCCACCGACTTGAGCAGCTTGCGATTTCTGTTCACGCGGAATCCCAGGCTCACCAGCGTCTGCAGCGTGGCCGATTGCCCCTGCGGCCAGTACTCGCCGTCCACGAGAAGGAAGTATGCGTACAGATCGAGCCGGCGGCGCGCAACGATCTTTGAGTCAAGGGTTCTCAGCGTGCCAGCGGCCGCATTTCGCGGATTCACCGCGGGAGCAAGGCCATCTGCTTCACGCTCTTCATTCATCCGCGCAAAAGCGGCAAGCGGCATCACGGCTTCGCCCCTTACTTCGAATGCCTGCGGCAGCCCCGCCTTCTTCAGCGCCACGGCACTCACCGTCAGAGGCACGCTCTTGATGGTACGAATATTTCCGGTCACGTCTTCGCCCGTCTGCCCATCGCCCCTTGTAATCGCGGTCAGGAGCGTTGAGCCTCCGCCGTCCGCGGGCCCGTAATGCAGAGCCACGCTCAACCCATCCAGCTTGAGCTCGGCCACATATTCCACGGGCAGCAGGCCGGCCAGCTCGCGGACACGCTTGTCCCACGCTGTCAGTTCCTCGACATTGTAGGCGTTGTCCAGGCTCAGCATCGGCCGGGAGTGCTTTACTTTGCCGAACCCCTCGGCCGGCTTTCCGCCTACACGCTGGGTTGGCGAGTCCGAAGTTACCAGTTCCGGATGCTCAGCTTCGAGGCGCTTCAGCTCGTTCATCAGTGAGTCGTACTCGGCGTCGGAGATGGCCGGCGCATCCATCACGTAGTACAAGTGCTCGTGACGGCGCAGCTCCGCTCGCAAATTCTCAATTCGTGCCGCCGCTTTTTCCCGACCTGGCTTGTCTTCGCTCATGCGCTCGATTCCATCGCTCCTGCGGTGAATTATAGGAGAGGCCTGCGGCCTGTGATCCCACCGTTGAAGTTTCACTCGTGCGCGCCCTTAATATGCGCCAACCCGGCCCGCGCGCGTTACGATTCCCCTATGGAGCCCGTCACGCATTTTCTCACTGGCGCATGCATTGGCCGCGCAGGCCTCAACCGCACAACTGCGTACTGTACTCTCGCTACAGTCCTCGCTGCCGAGGCGCCCGACATCGACATCCTCTGGTCCATCGACGGCCCCATCGAGGGCTTTAAGCACCACCGCGGCATCACTCACACTTTCCTGGGTGCGCCCTTTATGGCGGCTGCGGTTGTCGGCTTGGTTGCCCTCGTTTACCTCTATGCCGAACGCCGCCGTAAACGCGCTCTCGCCCGGCTCGCGCTCCCGCCAGGCGCACCCATCCCCGCACGGCTGCAACCCAAACAGATCCACTGGGGATGGCTCTATTTTTCCGCCCTCATCGCCAGCTTCAGCCACATCCTTCTCGACTGGACCAACAACTACGGGGTCCGCCCGTTCTTCCCGTTCAACCCCCGCTGGTACGCGGGCAGCTTTGTCTTCATTGCCGACCCCATCCTCCTGGCGCTCCTCCTCGCCGCTGTGATCATTCCCTGGATACTCGGACTTGCCGACAGCGAAATAGGCGCGCGCCGCGCTCCGTTCCGCGGCCGCTCATGGGCCATCTTTGCTCTTTGCGGCATGGTCCTGGTCTGGGCGCTTCGGCTTTCCCAGCAGTCCCAGGCCCGCGCCTTGCTTGAGAATGTCCAGGTCACCGCGCAGCCCGCCACCCGCATCGCCCTCGAACCCTACCCCTTCAGTCCCTTTCGCTGGCACGCGGTTCTGGAGACCCCCAGCGCCTTCCAGACCGCCGAAATCGACACCCGCTCCGGCCAGATCGCCTCTGAGCCGGCCACCGATGCATTCTTCAAGCCCCCCATTACCCCAGCCGTCGAAGCCGCCAAGCAAAGCGAGCTCGGCCGCATTTACCTCGACTGGTCCTCCTGGCCGGTCGTGCGCGATCTCGGTCCCCAGCCCATCCCCTACCTCGATGCGCCCCAGCTGCCTGCGGGAGGTACCTGGACCACTGTCGAATTCTCAGATCTGCGATTTGACTACACGGTCCTCCCCAACTCAAGCGCAGTTCCCCGCAACCCCCTCGGCGCCGAAATCTATATAGTCGACGGTCGCGAGGAGGCCGGTTCCTCAATGAACGGCCGCCCCGAGCGATGAGGGATCCTAGAAGAGTCTTCTGTTTAGTTGATCGCAACTTGATTTATTC
>PMXB01000337.1 GCA_003165935.1 Acidobacteriaceae bacterium
TTGATGCGGTACTTGGCGAGGGCGCGGGCGGTGGCGGGAAACTTTTTGAGGAGGAGATGGCCGTTGTAGTGGAAGTCGCCGACGATGGGGACGCGGAGTCCGCGCTTGTCGAGACCTTCGACGATATGGGGGACGGCGGCAGCGGCGTCTTCGTTGTTGACGGTGACGCGGACAATCTCAGAGCCGGCAAGGGCGAGTGCGGCGACCTGTTCGATGGTGCCGGGGATGTCGGCCGTGTCGGTGTTGGTCATGGATTGAACGAGGACCGGGACCTCCCAGCCGACGCGGACGTTGCCGATTTTGACCGTGGGTGTTTTTCTGCGCTTGATCTCCGCCATGGTTCCATTTTACCGGATTTGAGTATGCAAGTCAGCGAAGCAGCGGGACAGCAGGTCAGCGGGTTAGCCGGTCAGCGGGTCAGCAAGGCAGCGAGTCGGCTGCTTTTGATGGAAACGGCGCGAAGACCGGAGAAGCTGGGGCGATGACGGATACGGCACAATTGGGGCGCGGGAAGGCGGCGGCGAGCGGGCGAATGGGCCGGCGGGCGATGTTCATATATCGCTACTTTGTACACATCCGTGCTATTCTCCTCACAAAGAGGTTGAAACCATGCCCACTACAAGTACCGGGACAATCCACAAGCATTTCCGGCTGGATCAGGGGAAGCTTAAGCGGGCGCAGAAGGTTCTGGAAGCGGCCACAGAGACGGAAACAGTGGAACGCGCTCTGGATCTTGCGATTCTGGAATTCGAACGGAACCGGATAGTCGAGGAGGCCAACCGCANNTTCGACTCATCCTTGTACATCCAAGCATTGCGCGGAGATGGGGCACTGTTGCTTGAGCGTTGGGCGCGTAAGACTCCGCTCTGGCTGAGTGCCGTGGTGCTGGAAGAACTCTATGCCGGGGCCAATACGGATGACCATCGCAAATTGGTTCGGCTGGAGCGGGATTTCGAGCGTGCGGGGCGAACTCTGGTGCCAAGCTTAGGCGATTGGGCGAATGCCGGCAGGATTCTTGCGCGTCTGGCGCAAAAGTACGGTTACGAGCAGATAGGCAGGTCCAGACTGACCAACGACGCTTTGATTGCCGCGAGCGCTGCGCGTATGGGCATTCTGGTTTTGACTTCAAACCAGAGGGACTTTGCGCGATTGGCGGAGTTTTGCCCCGTGCAGTGGCAGGCACCGACGGCCCTGGGCGGATGATGAGTTGATGGAATCGTCATAGAAATCGGATAGTCTGGGTCGATGATGGATGAGGCACAGTTGGGACGCGGGAAGGTGGCGGCGAGCGGGGGAGGCGGCCCTGCGCTGATGATTCGCGGGCTGCGGAAGGTGTATGCGGATGTGGTGGCGGTGGATGGGCTGGACCTGGAAGTGGCGCGGGGCGAGTGCTTTGGGCTGCTGGGGCCGAACGGCGCGGGCAAGACGACGACGATCGAGATTTGCGAGGGGCTGACGACGCCGGATGGCGGAACGGTTGAGCTGCTGGGGCTCAACTGGCAGACGGCGGCGAACGAGTTGCGGCAGCGGATCGGGATTCAATTGCAGGAGACACAGTTTCCGGAGAAGCTGCTTGTGGAGGAGACGCTGGCGCTGTTCAGGAGCTTTTACAAGCGCGGGATTTCAGTGGATGAGTCGATCAGGACGGCGCAGCTTGAAGAGAAGCGAAGGTCGCGGGTGGGCGGGCTGAGCGGCGGACAGAAGCAGCGGCTGGCGATGGCGTGCGCGCTGGTGGGCGATCCGGAGTTGCTGTTTCTGGATGAGCCGACGACTGGGCTTGATCCGCAGGCGCGGCGGCATTTGTGGGATCTGGTGGATGAGCTGAAGCAAGCGGGGCGGACGATCATTTTGACGACGCATTATATGGACGAGGCGGAGCGGCTGTGCGATCGCGTGGCGATTATGGACCATGGGAAGGTGATTGCGCTGGGGACGCCGCAACAACTGATTGGAAGTATCGGCGGGGAGGACATTGTGGAGTTTGCGGTGAGCGGAGCGGACGCGCATTCGCATGGGGTTGTGGAAGTGGGGCGGCTGACGGAGATTGAGGGCGTGCAATCGCATCGCGTGGATGCGGGGCTGCACCAGCTTTCAGTGAGCGAGCTGCATGTGGCGGTTCCGCGGATATTTGCGGTGTTGAAGGAGCAGGGGCTGCACCTGAGCGAGTTTCGCACGCATTCGGCGACGCTGGAGGATGTGTTTGTGGGGCTGACAGGAAGGAATCTGCGCGATGAATAGCCTGAAACTGAGCAGCCTCTATCAACTGACGTTGGTTCGGTTTCGGCTGTTCTTACGCGAGCCGGAGGCGATCTTCTGGATTTTTATCTTTCCGATTTTGTTGGCGGTGGGATTGGGAATTGCGTTTCGGAATCGGCCGGCGGATGTGTTGCCGGTGGGCGCGACGACGGCAGAGCTGACGCAGGCTTTGGCGGCAGATAAGGGGCTGACGGCGAAGACGCTGGATGAAGCGTCGGGTACGCATGAACTGGCGGCGGGGCAGATTGTGCTGTTGGCGATTCAGAGGGCGGATGGAGTGGCGTACAAGTACGACGACACGAACCCGGATGCGCGTACGGCGCGGTTGTTGGCGGATGGGGCGGTGCAGGGCAGCGCAGGGCGCAAGGATGCCGTGCAGACGGGGAACGAGCTGGTACACGAGGTAGGAGCGCGGTACATCGACTTTGCGGTGCCGGGTCTGTTGGGGATGAACCTGATGGGATCGGCGATGTGGGGGCTGGGATTCGCAATTGTCGACGAACGACGGAAGAAGCTTCTCAAGCGGCTGGTGGCATCGCCGATGCCGAAGTCGCAGTACCTGGCGTCGTTTTTGCTGTCGAGGCTGGCGATGTTGATTATTGAAGTCGCTTTTTTTTTAAGCTTCGCAAGAGTGGCATTTGGGGTGCCGTTTCGCGGATCGCTGTGGCAGCTTGGCCTGCTTTGCCTGATGACTTCGCTGGCATTCTCGGCGCTGGGGTTGCTGGTTTCATCGCGCGCGAAGACAACGGAGGCGGTATCAGGGCTGATGAACCTGGTGATGCTGCCGATGTGGATTCTCTCTGGCGTGTTCTTTTCGGCGTCGCGGTTTCCCGCGATTATCCAGCCGGTGGTGAGAGCGCTGCCGCTGACCGCGGCGATCGATGCGCTGCGCGGGAATATGCTGCAGGGGACGGGGTTGCATTTGATGATGCCGCAGGTGTTGATTTTGCTGGGGTGGTTCGTGGTGCCGTTTGCGGTGTCTTTGCGGATCTTTCGCTGGAGATAGGCGTTTGCGCAGCGGGCGACTCCTGCGCTTAGGGCGACCGTTGGGGCACTGCAGGTCAGGGCAGAGTCGACCGGAGGTGCAGGCAAATGATCGTAGAAGGATCAGTGCCGACGCATGGCGGCTATCTGCGATTTGATTGACTTCTCTGCAACGAGGCGCGGCGGGTCGGGTGACTCGGGGGCGGACTTCGCGTTCGGGGTAGATCGCATGAGCGGGTTGATTTGTTCCGCTAATACGCGGACGCGCGGCTCATCCATGATTTCAAAGTGCCGGCCTTCGATGATTGCCTGGTGGAAATCGCCGTGGGTGATGCGCGAACGAAGTTTCGCGGAAATTGACGCAGAGGTGAGCCAGGATTGCTCTGCGCGCCAGTAATGGACAGCGGCAGAGATGGGGTTGATTTGCGCGTTCTCGATGATCTGGGCATGGCGGATGAAGGCGCGGAAGAAGCGGCGTGTTTCTTCGTCGTGGGAATCGGCGGCGGAGAGCCCAAGCCTGCCGAGCCAATCCATCACGAGATGCAGTTGGGCGTCTTCGGATGTTGCGCGAAGGATGCGGTGCGCAAGCTGAAGCGGGGATGGGGCGGAGCGGCCGTTCCGAGCCTTGTGCGAGGGCAACAGGGCTGCAGAGACGTAGTCGTAAACCTCGTGGATCAGATTCTCCATGATGGAGAGCCGGGATTCGGTTGGATCGAGCATGGTGACTGGCGACTCGATCATGATGAGGCGCGCGACGCCGCGGCCGCCGCGTTCGAGATGGCCCGCAGTGGCGAGAGCGAAAAGGCCGCCTGCGGAGAATCCGGCAATGTGGATTGGTCCTTCGGGCTGTCGTTCGGAGATGAGGTTTGCGTAACTCTGGGCCATATCTTCGAGAGAGTGCCATTCATCGGAGGTTCCGGCAAAAACGCGCGACTGCATTGCGTAGACAGGGAGATCGGCGTCGAGGTGGCGGGCGAGAGCATCGTAGTTGTTGGTGCGTCCGCCGGAGGGGTGAATGAAGAAGAGCGGGGCCAGGGAACCTGAGGAGCGGAGCGGGAGAAGCTGGCGAGATGCAGCCGCGTGAGTGGCGCGGGAGCGCAACGGAGGCGTGGAGAACTCGCCGGGTGATTGCGCCGCGGGCGAATGGGTTGCCAGCACGGATGCGGTGGAGGTCGCAGACGCGAGGTTTTCTTCGACGAGTTCGCATAGGCTGTGGATGGTGGAGTTGGCGGATATTTTGCTGGTGGGCAGGGAAGCGCCGGTCCTGGTTTGCAAACGGTTGAGAAGCTCGAAGGCCATGAGCGAGTCGAGACCGAGTTCACGCAGAGGGCGATTGCTATCGAGCTTTTTGGCACTGGTGCGGAGGACGCGGGCAACGGAGTCGCGAACCAGACAGGCGATGAGAGCGGGGCGCGCAGGGGCTGGCGTGGAGGCGAGGTCAACTGTCTCGCCGGTTGATTCCGCGCGGTTGGACGTGGGGGCGACGAATACTTCTTCAAAGCGCGGCGAAGTTGCAGCGGCGCGGTCCGTGCCGAATATGCGTTGCCAGTCGAGATGGGCCAGGGCGATTTGCGCGACGTTGCGTGTGAGCAGCAGGCGGAGCATTCGCGTGGCGTCTTTGGGGTCGATGGGGTGAACGCCGTTGGCCTCAAGGTGTGCCGCAACAGAAGGATTGCGCGCCAGGATGCCGACCTTGCCGATGGCTCCCCAGTTGACGCTCAGCGCGGAAAGGCCAAGGACATGGCGATGGTGGGCGAGCGCATCGAGAAAGCTGTTGGCGGCGGCGTAGTTTGCCTGGCCGGCGGAGCCGAGGATGGAACTGATGGAAGAGAAGAGGACGAAGTGGTCGAGATGCGTTTTGGCGAGGGCGGTGTGGAGGTTCCATGCGCCGATGGCCTTGGCGTTCATGACGCGAGCGAAGCGTTCGGGGGTGAGCTGGACGATGAGGCCGTCGTCGAGGACGTTGGCCGCGTGGAAGACGCCGCGCAGGGGAGGCATGGTGCGTGCGATGCGTGCGAGCAGACGGGCTACATCGTGCTGACGCGAAACGTCGGCTTTGACGGCGAGGACCTTCACGCCCTGATGGCGAAGTGATGCAACGGCTTGCCTGGCTTCAGCGGTAGCAGCTCCGCCGCGGCTTGCGAGGACAACGTGGCGTGCGCCGGCGGCGACGAGTGATTGGGCGACGACGAGGCCGAAGCCGGCAAGGCCGCCGGTTACGAGGTAGGAGGCGCGCGGGGAGAGAGCTGCTGGTCTGGGCGCGGGTTTGCGGATTGCGGAAGATATGACCTGACGCGTATTGAGGACGATTTTGCCAATGTGGCGCGCCTGAGCCATGAGACGGAAGGCGTCGGCGGCGCGAGAGATGGGAAGCGTTTCGCAGGGGAGGGCGGAAAGGCGGCGTGCGCGGAGTTCCTTGCTGAGGGAGTGAAGGAGTGCCTGCACGGTGAGCGGCTGCTCAACCATTACCTTGCCCATGTCGATGACGTGGATCGACGCGTTGCTGCGCAGATGGCGCAGGCCGATGGGCGAGTCGGCAAAGACGTCGCGCTTGCCGATCTCGAGGAAACGGCCGCCGGGCGCGAGGATGGAGAGACCTTTCTCGATGGCTTCACCGGCGAGGGAGTTGAGGATTAGGTCGACGCCGGAGCCGCGCGGGCCTGCTTTGCGGGTGATGTGGCGAATCTGGTTGGCGAAGGCCGTGGACCGCGAGTCGAAGATGTGATGGATGCCGAGCTTGCGCAGGTAGCTGCGCTTGGAGTCGCTGCCGGCGGTGGCAAAGACTTCGGCGCCCGCGGCCTGGGCGATTTGAATGGCAGCGAGCCCAACGCCGCCGGTAGCTGCGTGGATGAGGACGCGTTCGCCGGGCTGCATGCGGCCGAGGGTGTGGAGCGCATACCAGGCAGTCATGAAGGCGACGGGGATGGCGGCGGCCTGTGCATGGGTGAGACGCGCGGGTTTGCGCATGGCGAGGGCAGCGGGGATGGTGAGGTGCGAGGCGAAGCAGCCGGTTCCGCAGGCGAGGACGTTATCGCCGAGTTTGAAACGGGTGACGCGGCTGCCGACGGCGACTACGCGGCCAGAGCACTCGTCGCCGAGGAGGAAGTCGCGGTCGGATTCCATTGGGTAGATGCGGAGCAGCTTCATCACATCGCGAAAGTTGAGGGCAGCGGCGTGAATTTCGATTTCGATCTCGTCTGGGCCGGGCTTGTGGCGAGGTGTTGCATAGAGCGCGAGCTCGTCCATGATGCCTGAGGCGGGGAGGTTGAGACGATAGGCGGCGGCCCGCGAGGAAGGCGTTTTGGGTGGAAGTTGTTCGAGCGTAGTGCGGACGATGCGGCTGGCGAGGCGATTGCCGTTGCGCCATGCGATTTCGGTTTCGGCGTCGGTGGCGAGGATTTCTTTAAGGAGGATATTGGCCTTGCGTTGGGATGGGGCCAGGTCGAGGTCGATCAGACGAGTGGCGATGCGAGGGAACTCAGAGAGAAGTGTGCGGCCGAAGCCGATGAGTGGGGATTGGAAGAGGTTGACGCGATCGGCGGGGAGAGCTGGTTGCGCGCCGGCGGTGACGAGGAAGACGGGCGCAGAGGAGTTGTGTGTGGCCATGGCCTGTGCGAGTTGGAGGGCGCTGTGGCATGCTGCGGACTCGGCCTGGCGGAGCGTGGACGCGTCAAGGGCCATGGAGGAGGGCGCGTCGAGACTGGATAGATGAATGATGCCTGCGATGGCTTGCCCGGAGGTGAAGAGGCGGTCGAGGCGCGCGGGCAGCGACTCGTGGACATTCCCTTTTGGTTTTCCGGAGTGGGTGAAATCGTTCTGCCGCAGGAGTAGGGATTCATCGCCGTGGTGGTTCAGTGCGGAGGCAAGCTTGAAGCCGAGTCCGGCGCGGTCCGCGAAGATGAGCCAGCGGCCGGTGGTTTTGCGGGTAGAGGTTGAGTGGAGAGGCTTTGGAATCCACTGAGTCTGGTAGAGCCAGTTTTCAGGAGAGTCGTGGTGGGACGCGGAGTGAGCGCGAATGGCTTGCGTGCGATAGCCTTCGGCGATGAGGAGTATGCGGCCGTCGGCGTCAGTGAGGCGCAGGTTGCATGTTACCGATTGCAGAGTCTGATGGACGCGTTTTGCGTGGCAGTAGAGTGTTTGGCTGGGCCGGGACTCAAGGCTCGCGGGATCGAACACCAAGCGGTCGATTCGGACTGGAAGAAAGGTTCCGCGGTTGGTGGGAGAGAGAGCCGCAAACTGCGCGGCTTGAAAGCAGGCGTCGAGGATGGATGGATGGATGCGGTGGAGATCTGCGCGGTCTGCGAGTTCAGCGGGGAGATGGATCAGTCCGAGAGCTTCGCCGTCGCCATAGCGAACGGATTCGAGAGCCTGGAATGCGGGACCGTAGTTGAGGCCGGCGCGCGCAGTGGCGGCGTAGAACTCCGGCTTTGAGGCTTGATGGGAGAGCGAAGATTCCAGGCGAGTGAGTTCGAGGGTCGCGGACGGGAAGGCGGCGTGGGCGCGGACGCGGGCAGATGCGTTGCGGACCCATTTGTCTTCGGGGTCGGCTCCTCGGCTGAGGAACGAGAGGCGTGCGTCGAGCGGGGCGAATGCGGTTTGCAGTTGGACGGGTTCGTTGTCCTCGGGCAGATGAAGGGCGCGGAGGAATTCGAAGTCTTCAAGCTCGACCTGTCGCGAAGGGTAGATCGATGCACCGACGGCGAGGGCGGCGTCAATGTATCCCGCGCCGGGGAAGACGATGTGCCCCTGCACGCGGTGATCCTTGAGCCATGGATGGGTTGCGAGGTCGAGGGACGCGGTCCAAACGGGCTGCGCAGAAGATAGCCTTGCAGCGAGGAAGGGATGGATTGGGCTTGAGAGACGTGTGGCGCGGCTGGAGGGGGACTCCGACCAGTGGCGCTCGCGCTGCCAGGGGTAGGGAGGGAGTGCGACCTCTGTGCAGTTCTCGGAGTAGAGATTCTTCCATGTGATAGGGACGCCGGCGGCGTGAAGCGCGGCGAGATTAGAGAAGAGAGTGGGCAAGTCGGGTTCGCGGCGGCGGAGAGAGAACGCGGTAGTGGCCGAATGGCCGCAGGCGGATACCGTTTCGGCGACGAACGCAGAGAGAGCGGGGTGAGCGGCTAGTTCAAGGAACGTGCGGTGGCCCGCGGCGGCGAGGTTGGCTATGGTGGTGCTGAAAAGGACGGGCTCGCGGACGTTGCGCCACCAGTAGTTCGCGGTCAGTTTTCGGCCTTCGATGGGCTTGCCGGTGACTGTGGAGTAAAGAGGGATGTGAGTTGGCGCAGTCTCGACCTTGCCGAGCGAATCGAAAAGGTCGGGCTTGACCGGGTTCATCTGGGGGCTGTGGAAGGCGTAGTTGACCTGGAGAAGGCGGTTGAAGATGCCTCGGGTTTCGAGTTCGGCGGCAATTTGGCGGAGCGGCTCGGGCTCTCCGGAGAGGGTGACGGAGGCGGGGCTGTTTAAGGCGGCAACTGCGACTCGTCCCTTGAATGGGGCGGTGATGCGGCGTGCATCGTCGGCGTTAAGGTTGGCGGCGAGCATGCGGCCGGAGTGAGGAGCGGCGCCCATGGTGCGGCCCCGATGGAAGATGACGCGGGCTGCTTCGCGAAGAGAGAGTGCACCGGCGATGTGCGCAGCGGCGACCTCGCCTACGCTGTGGCCGACGACAGCGGCGGGGCGGATGCCGAGGGATTCCCAAAGCGCGGCGAGCGCGACCTGCAAAGCAAAGATGGCAGGCTGTGCGATTTCGGTCTGCTGGATTCGCGAGGACTGTTCGTCACGGGAGAGCTCCGTGACAAGCGACCAATTTCCGAGTTCGCGGAGGAGAGCGTCGCATTCGTCGATCTTTGCGCGGAAGGCGGGGCTTGAGTGGAGCAACTCGCGGCCCATGGCCCACCACTGCGGTCCCTGGCCGGAGAAGACGAAGACTGGAGCGGTGGCTGTGCAGGCATCGCTTGAAAAAACGGACGGGCTGGGCTCGCCGCGGATGAATGCGTCGAGACTGTCGACGAGGGTTTTCCGTGATTCGCCGATGATGCAAAGGCGATGAGGGAGATGAGAGCGTCGCGTGGCGGCGGCAGCGCAGATGGCGCGGACTGGAGCGGGGTTTCGCTGGAGCAAGCTGTGGTAGCCGGCGGCCAGGGTGCGCAGGGCTTCGCGTGTGTGGGCTGAGATGGGAAGGATGAGTGGGCTCTGACCGGGTGCGACTGGTGGGAGCGCTGGAGCTGCAATTGGCGCGGTGATCGTCTGCGCAGATTTGGTGGCCGAATTGGGTGCGGGGGGGGCTTCGAGGATGATGTGAGCGTTTGCGCCGCCGAAGCCGAAGGAGTTGATGCCGGCGAGCATTGGGCCGGAGGTGCGCGGGAAGGGCTGAAGCTCTTGAACGACGCGGAGGTTGAGGGCAGCGAAGTCGATTTTTGGATTGGGCGTGATGAAGTGCAGGGTGGGCGGAATGGCGCGGTGCTTGAGGACAAGCGCGACTTTAATCAGGCTGGCGACGCCGGAGGCGGCTTCGAGGTGGCCGATGTTGGTTTTGACTGAACCGATGAGGCAAGGGTGCTTGCGCGCAGCCCCAAGTGCACCGCCGAGGGCGCTTGCTTCGATGGGGTCGCCAACGGGGGTGCCAGTGCCATGTGCTTCGACATAGCCTATGTCTTTGGGTTGGATGCCGGCTGAGGCGCATGCATCAAGAATCAGGGCTTGCTGTGCTGAAGCGCTGGGAACGGTGATGCCGTTGGTCTGACCATCCTGGTTGGCGGCGGTGGCGCGAATGACCGCGTAGATGCGATCCCCGTCGCGCTGAGCAGCGGAGAGCGGCTTTAACAGGACACTGCCGACGCCTTCCGCGCGGACAAACCCATCGGCGCTGGCGTCGAAGGCCTTGCAGTGGCCATCGTGGGAGAGCATGGACATGCGGCTGAAGGCGACGAAGGTATCAGAACTGAGGAGAGCATTGACGCCACCAACGAGAGCCTGTTCGCAGTCGCCATGCCAAAGGGCCTGGCAGGCGAGGTGGCAGGCAGTAAGCGCAGAGGAACAGGCGGTGTCGATGGCGAGACTAGGACCGCGCAGGTCGAAGCAATAGGAGATGCGATTGGCGGCGATGCTGAATGCAGTTCCGGTGGCGGAGTAGACATCGGCGTTGCCGGGACCGACGTCCTGGTGCTGCATAACGGTGTAGTCGGTGGTGGAGATGCCGACGAAGACGCCGGTGGAGGAGCCTCGGAGGGTGTGGAGCGGGCAACCCGCGTCTTCAAAAGCTTCCCAACTGGCCTCAAGCAGCAGGCGCTGCTGAGGGTCGATGGCGTCGGCTTCGCGGGCGGAGATGCCGAAGAAGCCGGGATCGAAGTGATCAATTTGATCGAGGAATCCGCCCCACTTGGAGTAGGTTTTGCCGGGATGGCCGGGGGTGGGGTCGTAATACGCAGCGATGCTCCAGCGGTCGGCTGGAACTTCACGGATGGCGTCGGCGCCCGCACAGAGCATCTTCCAGAAGGCCTGGGGAGAGTTTGCGCCGCCGGGAAAGCGGCAGCCAATTCCTACGATCGCGATCGGCTCTTTGGCGCGATTTTTCACGTGTGCTTACCGGGAGGTGATGGCTGACGCATGGATTATCATAAGGTCGAATTCTATTCACGATATCAGGAGCGGGGAGATGGGCACCAACCGAGTGGTTTGGGTGGCAGGCCGCCCTGGTGCAGGTCTTCAGCGGAGGAGTGGTTCAATCAGGAAGCGTGAAGCAACAGCGAAATGAATCAAAGGTCTGCGTGCGGTCCCTACGGGACTGCGGAATTATTCTTTGGTCGCGTTTACCCCACGTTGAAACGCGGGGCTAACCAACACTGCGCCTACGGCGCGGGATTGTCGGGTTTGGTGGCGCAATCGACTACGCCAGTATCAGAATGAGCGCGAAGAGGGCTGGACAAATACTCCCGTCCACTCATCGCGGTGGGACTGCGATGAATGGGGCACAGTGGTTCGATGGTTGGCGGGTTGAGTGATTAAGGGGCTATTTTGCTTTTGCGCTGAGCTGTTCGATGACCCGCTTCAGGTCGTCGAGCTTTTGGCCGGCCTCGGAGAGCTTGCCGTCGGAGGTGAGGCGCTGGTAATCGGAGAAGTCGCGGCCAGCCTGCGCGGCGAGGCTCTTCACATCCGTGGCGGGAGCGGGGCCCGCCGGGTTGGCTGAGGATGTCGATGGCGTTTCCGATGCTCGGAGCGTTGATTGCTCCGAACCAAAGAGGGATGCAAGAGCGGCCTCGAAGGTGGGGGCGTAGGCGAGCTTGTCCTGGAGGGCGAGTACAACAAGACGTAGCTCGGGCATGGGGCTGCGTTCAGCCTGAAGATAGATGGGCTCGGCGTAGAGCAGCGCCTTGCCGCAGGGGATGACAAGCAGACTGCCGCGACGGACGTGAGAGCCCTGTTGATTCCAGAGGGTGAGCTGACCGGAGAGCTGGGCATTCTGGTCGATGCGTGACTCAATTTGCTGAGGGCCGTCTACGAGGCGGGTTTTGGGGAAGTCGTAGACGACGGAGGTGCCGTAGTGCTCGCCGTCGCTGCGGCCGGCAATCCATCCGATGAGATTGTTGCGATTGGCCGGGGTGAAGGGCAGAATCTCGACAAATTCCAGCCCGTCTTCGCCGGGGAGCTTCATGAGGACGAAGTTTGGATCCATGGGGGCGGTTGCCTGTTCCGCGCCTGTGGAACGAGTTTCAGAGGCGACGGTCCACAGGTCTTCGCGGTTATAGAAAACTTCGGGGTTGGTCATGTGGTAGAGGCCGTAGACCTGGGCCTGGACGCTAAGCATCAACTCCGGATAGCGGATGTGGGCGTTGAGCCATGCGGGCATGGCGGAACGGTCTTTGAAAAGGCTGGGGAAGATTCCGCGATAGTCGGCGAGGATTGGGTCGGCGGAGTCGAAGACATAAAAGGTCGTGGTTCCGTCGTAGGCGTCGATGACGGCCTTTACGCTGTTGCGCATGTAGTTGATGGGGCGGTCGTCGATGCCGTCGTGAGTGGAGTAAGGGTACTCGTTGGACGTGGTGAAGGCATCCATGACCCAACTGAGGCGGCCGTCTTCGCCGACGACGATGTAAGGATCCTGGTCGAAGGTGAGGAAGGGAGCAAGCGCGGCGACGCGTTCGCGCAGGTTGCGACGCATGAGCAGTCGGCTCTGGGCATTGATGTCATCGCTGAAGGGCAGCTTGGCGATATCGCCGCGATCGAAGGCCAGCAGCACGCGGCGCAGAAAGCCTCCGACAACGATGCCTCCGTTGCCCTGGTAGGTTGCAAGGTTGTTGGCCTCGCCCTCGGGATAGTTGAACTCCGGCTGGTGGGTCTTGACGTAAACGTCGGTGTCGGTCATCTCGCCGAAGTAGATTTCGGGGCGGGTGACCTTGAGGCCAGGGACGGTGCTCTGGACGGGCATGTTCGAGAGCAATAATGTCGGCAGACCTTCGGGGGTAAAGCCGTTCACCGGATTCATGGTGATGCCGTAGCCNNACGTCCCACAGGCGGATGTTCTGTAGGGTTGCCTGGTTGTTAGCGGGGTCAGTAGCGCCGACGTTGGTTTCGGCAGGGAACTGGCGCTGCAGAAAGAGGTCCAGGCCGTAGGCGCGTCGGGTGAGCTCGATATTGTTGGCGATGTAAGGCTGTTCGCGGACGAGTTCGTTGGGTTTGACGATGAAGCTGGTGACGTACCATCCGA
>PMXB01000154.1 GCA_003165935.1 Acidobacteriaceae bacterium
GGCGAGGTGTCGGGCGATGGGCACGTGTGGTCGACGGCGGCGATCGGGACGGACTACCTGGAGAAGACTTGGGAGCAGAACTATCGGGGCGGGCAGCGGACGTATGACTGGGAAGGGATGGTGGCGGATGGGTATCCGCTGGAGCAGAAGATAGCGGATGTGGCAGAGCCGGCGAGCGGGTACCTATGGGGCGATCTGGCGAAGCATGGCAAGAGCTACTACCACTTTGGTGAGTACATTTCGACGACGTTTTGCGACGAGGTGAAGACGGCGAATCCGCAGGCGGGGCCACAGGTGGCGGGCCCGAACTGCGGGCGGAAGGCGATTGCGCCGGGGGAGACGATTCCGGAGAAGTGGGGCGGCGGGGTAAACAAGTGGCCTTGGTCGATTCCGCTGATGGCGACCAATGTGGCGACGAAGCCGGAGCTGGTGGGGCACTTTGCGGAGGAGGCGCCGGACTTTGAGCTGATGGTGCCGGACCAGGTGAGAGTGGAGATATTTCTAAGGCATCTGAAGGAGTGGATTGCGGATAAGGCGAAGGGCAAGGACACGATGCCGAACTTTGTGCTGCTGCGGCTGCCCAACGATCACACGGCGGGAACGCGGGCGGGAGGGCCGACGCCGAAGGCGTCTGTTGCAGATAATGATCTGGCGGTGGGACGGGCAGTGGAGGCGATTTCACATTCGGCGTTCTGGGGAGACACGGCGTTTTTCATTTTGGAGGACGACGCACAGGATGGCGCCGACCATGTGGATGCGCACAGGAGCATTGGGTTGGTGGTGAGCAAGTACGCGCCGCGGGTGGCCGATGGCGGGGTGTTTGTGGATAGCCGTTTCTACTCGACGGTGAGCGTGGTGCGGACGATGGAGACGCTGCTGGGGCTGCCGCCGATGAACAACAACGATGCGTTTGCGTCGCTGATTTCACCGATCTTTGCGGGGGCTGGGGATCAGGCGGCTTATTCGGCGGACTATGTGAATCGCGATAACGGGCTGATTTATACGGCGAATGCGAAGACCGCGCCAGGGGCGAAGGAGAGCGCGAAGATGGACTTTAGACATGCTGATCGGGCGGATGCAGGAAAGCTAAACGCGATTTTGTGGCGNNGGATGGGGATTGAGGGCAGTTAGACTGGGTGGATGACGAAGGGGATTGGTGTGCGGCGGATTGGTGTGCATTTGGGGACGGCGGGCGGGGCGTCGAATGCGGTGGAGCGGGCGCGGGAAATTGGGGCGAATACATTTCAGATTTTCTCTTCGAGCCCGCGGATGTGGAAGGCGCCGAAGGTGGATGTGGCGCAGGCGGCGCGGATGCGCGAGTTGCGGGCAAAGCATGACGTGGGGCCGTTGGTGATTCATACGAGTTACCTGGTGAACGTGTGCAGCCAGACGGAGGATGTGCGGAAGAAGAGCGTGGATGCGTTTCGTGGAGAGATTGAGCGGGCGCTGGCGTGGGGGGCGGAATACCTGGTGCTGCATCCGGGATCGTGGAAGGGACTGACGCGGGATGAGGGACTGAAGCTGGCGGCGGAGTCGATTACGAAGGCAATTGAGGGCCTGGCGTGGCAGGGGACTGGGTTTGAGATTTTGATTGAGAATACGGCGGGGGCGGAGTTTTCGCTAGGTGGGAGCTTTGAACAGGTGGCGGAGCTGGTGGCTCGGCTGAGGGCCACTGCGCCGGTGGGGGTGTGCCTGGATACGTGTCACACGCATGTGGCGGGTTACGACCTGGTGACGGCGGAAGGGTATGAGGAGACGGTGAAGCTGGCAGCGGCGACGGTGGGGCTGGACGCGGTGAAGGTTTGGCACTGCAACGATGCGAAGGCGGAGCGAGGCTCGAAGCTGGACCGGCATGAGCACATTGGGCAGGGGACGATGGGGGTGGAGGCGTTCCGGCGGCTGGTGAATGATGAACGGTGGGGGCATTGCGCGTTTGTGGCGGAGACGCCGGTGGATGAGCCGGGGGACGAGGAGCGGAATGTGCGGGTGCTGAAGAGCCTGGTGGGGTAGAGACAGCGCGAAAGAAGCGACTGTTATGGAAGAACCCAGGGTATCGATTTCCGAGTGCATCGAGTCAGTCGGAACGCCGGAGGGGCATGCAAGACTGAAAGCATTTCTCGAGAGCGAGCCATTTCCGCATTTCGAGGGATACCCGGGAGATCGAACGCTTCTTGTTCGAATTGAAGAGGACGGAACGCGAACTGTTGGCAGGTTTGTGAACCGGAAGTGGGTTCCTGTTCATTGACACATCAGTTCTTGTTCAGGCCCCATTCACGGCTTCCGAGTTTCTTTTTCCAAAGCGCTTCTAGGCGATCGAGCTCACCGGGTTCCGGGGTGGCCAATACTTCAAGAATTGTGACCATGTAACCGGAGGTCTGGTGGACCTTCAATCCCTGATTCCCTCCGTGACCTGATTCGGCATATTCGTTGAAACGTCCCCAGAATCCTTCGTTTCCGTCAGCCTTTCCCACATAGAGCTTGCCGTGGTCTTTGCAGGTTAATAGGTAAATTCCTTTGCAATTCTTCAAGTGCGATTGCCATGTTGGCGGGATGGAGGGGATGTCCTTGATATGTTCGTGGAAATCGCGATAGCCGGGGAATGGAGGCTCGTGCCCTGCCTTTCTTAGCTCCAAAATGGGTTTGTTTCCGGAGTCCTTGGAGTCTGCGTTTTGAATCCAGGCGCGGTATCCTTCACCCCACTCAACAACAAGTCGCCCAACCCACACGTCGAGCCTATGATCGCAGGCAAGATCGTAAAAGACATGAGTTTCGCTGTTTACAGTCTTCCCTGTGCTTGGACATTCCGTGAGCTGATCCGGCAAGTTCCCGCAGCCGATCTTTCGATAGATGCCTGCGAACAAAGTCTCATTGTTAGGTGGGACGACAAATGAAGCAATCCACTCGCGCTTTCGAAAACACTCCTCGCTTTGCAGTTGCTGATAAGTCTCGAAGTCTTCTCTTCTGTTGAGCCACAAAGCGTAAGGGGAAGAACCTCGCGCCTGAAGGCGTCCCGCTGCGATGCGCGTGTCCTTGTGTCGGACAAGGTAAACATCCTTGGGGTCAAGCCCCGCCTCGGTTAGCAATAAATTAAACGTCAACATAGCTTTGCGAAGAGGGTAGCACGGCCTCTGGCTTGTGGTTAGGTGCGTGGCTGGCTCGAGGCTTTTCGATCGCTCCGAGCCTTCACATTTACACTGAAAAGATCATGGCGGAAGAGATTGAACAACGATATGACCCGGCGGTAATTGAGCCGAAGTGGCAGCAGCGGTGGGCGGCGGACCCTGGACTGTATGCGGCAGAACCCGCGGATTGCGGGAAACCGAAGTATTACGTGCTGGAGATGCTGCCTTATCCGAGCGGCGCGCTGCACATGGGGCACGTGCGCAACTACTCGATTGGCGATGCGCTGGCGCGGCAGATGTGGATGCGCGGCTACAACGTGCTGCACCCGATGGGGTGGGACGCGTTCGGCCTGCCAGCGGAGAATGCGGCGCTCAAGAACCATACGCCTCCGAGAGAGTGGACCCTTGCAAATATTGCGGCAATGAAGCGGCAGTTTTTGCGGCTGGGGATGGGGTTTGACTGGGCGACGGAAGTGACGACGTGCATGCCGGAGTATTACCGGTGGAACCAGTGGTTCTTTTTGAAGATGTATGAGAAGGGGCTGGCTTACCGGAAGAAGAGCAAGGTGAACTGGTGTCCGGAGTGCGCGACGGTGCTGGCGAATGAGCAGGTGGTGGATGGGTGCTGCTGGCGGCACGAAGACACGATTGTGGAGCAGCGCGACCTGGTGCAGTGGTTCCTGCGGATTACGGCGTATGCGGAAGAGCTGTTGAACGATCTCGCCAAGCTGGATGGCTGGCCGGAGAAGGTGCGCACGATGCAGCGCAACTGGATCGGGCGGAGCGAAGGGACGGAGGTGGATTTTTTCCTTTCGGAAAAAGTCGACCAGGGACTAGGGACTGAGGGACCAGGGACTAGAGGCGAGGGAACAGGGAACAAAGGACAGGGTTCAGGGGTCAGGGCGCGGGGTTCAGAGAGCGAGGGAGCAGGGAACAGGGAACAGGGAACAGAACGACAGGCAGATCCTGCGGCTGCCCAACGCAACGACGACCTGCCGATGGGGAGCCAGATTTTCCAACGCAATGCCGATCTGTCGATGGGGACTGCGATTCCGCTGCTCTCCGCACGGAAGGACAGTTGGTTGGAAGCGGCCCAGCGTGGCAACGCTGTGCGGATTCGTGTGTTTACGACGCGGGTGGACACGATCTTTGGGGCGACGAGCGTGCAGCTTGCGCCGCAGCACGCGCTGGTGGCGAAGCTGACAGCGGACAATCCCGCGTTGAAGGCGCAGGTGGATGAGCTGATCGAGCAGCAGAAGAAGGCTCGCGAGGCCGGGGATCTGGGCGCGATCGAAAAGCATGGGATCGCGACGGGGCGGGTGGCGATCAATCCGTACAACGGGCAGCCGGTACCGATCTGGGTGGCGAACTACATACTGGCCGACTACGGGACGGGTGCGATCATGAGCGTTCCGGGGCACGACGAACGAGATTTCGAGTTTGCGACGAAGTATGGGCTGGAGATTCGGCAGGTGATTGCGCCGGTGTCGGAGAGCGGGACCGCGGAGGATGAGGCGGTGCTGCCGTTTGTCTCTGAAGACGGCGTGCTCATTAACTCGGGTGAGTTCGATGGGCTGAAGAGCATGGATGCGCAGATGCTGTTGCAGTCGGTGGCGAGCAGCCGGGGCTTTGGCGAGGCCAAGGTGACCTACCGGCTCAAGGACTGGGGCGTGAGCCGGCAGCGGTATTGGGGCACGCCGATTCCCATGATTTACTGCGACAAAGATGGAATTGTGCCGGTGCCTGAGGAGCAACTGCCGGTGCTGTTGCCCGAGGCGATTGAGATTACGCAGCAGGGCGGGTCTCCGCTGGGGCGCGTGGGGGAGTTTGTGAACGTGACGTGCCCGAAGTGTGGCGGCCCGGCCAAGCGCGAGACCGACACGATGGATACGTTTGTGGACTCGAGCTGGTATTTCTATCGCTATCCTGACGCGAAGAATTCGACTGCGCCGTTTGACCCGAAGATCGCGAAGTACTGGTTCCCAATTGACCAGTACATTGGCGGGGTTGAGCACGCGATTCTGCATTTGATCTATTCGCGTTTCTGGACGAAGGTGATGCGCGACCTGGGATTGATAACCAACGATGAACCTGTGGCGAGGCTGTTTACGCAGGGGATGGTGATCAAGGACGGGGCGAAGATGTCGAAGTCGAAGGGCAACGTGGTGTCGCCGGACGATATGGTGGCGCGCTACGGAGCGGACTCGGCGCGGATGTATTCGCTGTTTGCTTCGCCGCCGGACAGGGACCTGGATTGGCAGGAGGATGGAGTCGCGGGGGTGAGCCGGTTCCTGGGGCGGGTTTGGCGGCTGGTGACGAAGTACTCGGCGTTGGCGCGAAGCATCGGTGATCATTCCCACCCATTCCGCACCAATGTTCAAACCGCAGGTCCTTCGACTCCGCTTCGCTACGCTCAGGAGGATGGGGCACCCGAGCGTGAGGCGCGCAAGCCGGAAGGGCTGTCGTTGAAGCTGTTGCGGAAGATGCACCAGACGACGGCGAAGATCACGCTGGATTTTGAGGGGCGCTGGCACTTCAATACATGCGTGGCCGCGATCATGGAGCTGGTGAACGAGATTCAGGGTGCGGATGCACAGTTGGCTGCTGGAGCCTTGGAGCCACAGGTGATGCGGGAGCTGCTGCGGACGGTGGTGCTGCTGCTTGCACCGTTTGCGCCGTATCTTGCCGCGGAGTTGTGGGAAGAGCTGGGCGAAGAGGGAGCCGTGTTGCGCGCAGAGTGGCCAAAGAGCGATCCGGAGTTGGCGAAGGAAGACGAGCTGGAGTTCGCGGTGCAGGTGAATGGGAAGTTAGTGAGTGTGGTGAAAGTGGCCGCGGATGCGGACGGCGCGGCGATGGAAGCCGCGGCGCGGGCGGACGAGAGGGTGCAGGCGCGCATCGCGGGCAAGACGGTGGTGAAGGCGATTGTGGTGCCGGGCAAGCTTGTGAATCTGGTTGTGAAGTAGGGTGGGCGCGAAGATGGCGCAGCCGGTACGGGGAACGCAATCGCTGGTGGGGCAGATGGGCTGGGTGTTTGCGCGGCCGGTGCTGACGGCTCTGGAGGTCGGCTGGCGCTGGCTGGTGGGGCTGCCGGTGCTTGCGGTCTGCTGGATTGAGGGGCAGCGCATTTTGAAGGCGCTGCCGCCTGATTCAGCGGGGCTGACGGGGATTAATACGCAGAACCCATGGGTGGCGGCAGTGCAGCTTGATCATGCATGGCAGATGTACAGGCCGGAGTTGGTGGCCGTTCTGGGCTGGCTTGTTCCTGTGGCTGCAACGGCGTGGGTGGTGATCTCAGGGCTGGGGCGGAGCGTGGTGCTGTGGAAGCTGGCGCAGGCGAGCGGGCGGGCAATGCAGATGCGGCCAAAGGGCTTGATGGGGATGATGGTTCTGCAGGCGGCGTGGCTGGTGGTGTTTGGCGCAACGGTTGGCGCGTGGGTGTGGGCGATGGATTGGGTGGGCGCGACACACATTGCGGCAGGCAGCCTGCCGGGCGGGGAGCCTGACCTTATCGGCTACTCGATGTGGGCGATCTTTTTGTCGCTGGGGTTTTACACGGCATGGGCGCTGGTGAGCTGGCCTGTGGGGATAGCGCCGGTGCTGATGGTGCTGGAGGAGTGCGGCCCGATGCAGGCGCTGGGGCGGAGCGTGCGGCTGGGGAGAGCCTTCACGAGCAAGGTGGTGGAGATCAACCTGGTGATGGGTATTGTGACAATGGCGCTGATGGTTCTGGCGATGGTGTTTTCGGCTGCGCCGCTGCCGTTCAGCGATCAACTGGGAACGGATGCACTGCACGACATCGGGGCGGTGTCGGTGCTTTTTTATGTTTTGGCGAGTGATTACTTCCAGGTGGTTCGGGTGAAGAGCTTTGTGGAGTTCACCAGGGAGTTTCGCGGATTGCATTCGGCAGACGCTCGCTGATCGTTCGCAATGGCGTCCTGGATCCCACCCTAGCCGCAAAAGCAAGAACGCGGCGAGGGTGGGGCACCTGGCAGAAGGTCGATTGAAGCGGGGCGATCGGGCTTAGCCGGCTTCGACGAGGCCGTACCAGCGCTGCCATTTGTTTTTGAGGTGGGCGCGGATGCAGGCGCGCTCGGCTTCAGTGGCTTCGGTGGGGTTCGCGGCGAAGCGTGCGGCTTCAACCTTGGCGATTTCCAGGACCTGGCGGTCGCGGAGGAGGTTGACGACGCGGAACTCAGGGAGGCCAGCCTGGCGGGTGCCGAAGAACTCGCCGGGGCCGCGCATATTGAGGTCGAGCTCGGCGAGTTCGAAGCCGTCCTG
>PMXB01000015.1 GCA_003165935.1 Acidobacteriaceae bacterium
AAGCAAGTTAGGAATTATTAACAGAATAAGCGAAGTTGGCGCGGAAGGGGAATCGAAGGGGAATTTTGGTTGCCAGTGCTGAAGAATGAGTCTGTTTTTTTAGGCTGACCTCAGGCGTGCTCGCGAGCATCCAGCCCAACCTCGGGTTCATTTGCCAACTAGATTCCTGGAACGCACGATAGCATCAGGGGCTACACGTCGAAAACGCCAGCCACAGCAGCAGCCCGCCGCAGTCAGCGCGCCAGCGCCACTCCGCAGCCCGGCAGAGTACCTTCCGGCTAGCCGGTCATCCAAGTGGAATGCTCGCTTCTGCAATCAATTCGCTCGTTGGGTTGCATTCATCGGTTTCCGGCAAACGATTCGACTGCGCTGAAGTAGAATGATTCAACCGTCAGTCTGGCCCCATGGACTCAGCCCCGCGCGCGAAACCCGGTCCCCACGAGATCTTTCTCCCCGTCGACTCGTTCATGACGGATGTACGATGCTTCAGCGCGCAAACCGGCCGTTCATGAAGCCGGTGTGGCGGAGTCTTTTCGACGTACTGCCCGGCGAAGGCCAGGTAGTTTTCCTTCTCGTTGCGCACTCGTTGTTTATGGGTTTCTCGCTGATCGTCTTTGAGACTGCGGCGAGCGCATTGTTTCTGGCAAGATTCCCGGCGGAATGCGTGCCGTATACCTTCATCGGCACGGCGTTCGTGGTGCCCCTCTCCGGAGTCGTTTACAACAGTCTGCGCAACAGGCTTTCTACTGCGCGGTTGTGGACCGGGACTCTCCTGTTCCTGCTGGCGGTGCCGCTGGCGGCTGTGGCAGTACTGCATGCTACTGA
This sequence comes from Acidobacteriaceae bacterium, assembly GCA_003165935.1. Lineage (GTDB taxonomy): Bacteria > Acidobacteriota > Terriglobia > Terriglobales > Acidobacteriaceae > Telmatobacter. The sequence continues at coordinate 826 of PMXB01000015.1, forward strand.
CAGCGCGTGGCCGAGTTTTGTGCTGATGACGTTCGTTATCGCGATGTACGCGTTGGCGGCGCTCGAATTCTGGAGTGTCGCAGGGCGCGTATTGAGTNNGCTCTATGGCCTGATTGGCAGTGGGGAAGTGGCCGCCGGAATTCTTGGCGGCCTCGCGGTTGCTCCGATGCTCAAGTTCGTCAGCGTGATCAATCTGCTGCTGGTGGTCCCCGCGGGGTTCTTTGTGTGTCTGGTGTGCCTCTTCGGCCTGCTACGGATACAGCATCGGCGTACAGGCGAGGCAGAAGAAGAGGAGGAGGAGGACAAGGCTGACACGGGGAGGCAGAGCGTCGCGGGGCTTCTCCGGGCAGTTGCCAAAGACCACTATATTCTGCTGATTGTCGGGCTCTTCGTTTTCTATAACCTCACGCGCGACACTCTGGAGTACACCACTCTCAGCCAGATCCAGGCGTACTTCCGACAGAACGAAAGCCTGGTGGCGGGGTTCATCGGCGCGATGCTCTCGGTGCGTGAGATCGTCACGCTGGTGGCACGGACGTTTCTTTCCGGCCGATTGCTCAGCCGTTTCGGCTTAGGTGCCGGCCTGGCCGCTACCCCGGCACTCATGATGGCAGGCTCGGTATCGCTGGTCGCGGTCAGTCTGGCACTACCGAATTTGTCGCTGTTCTGGCTGGTGGTGTTCCTCAAGATCGCGGAAGGCACGGCGCGAAATTCGCTGTTCAAGCCCGCCACGATGATGGCTTACCGGCCGCTTGCGCCGCAGCGCCGAGACCGGGCTCAGATGTTGATTGAAACGGCGATTGAACCGATTTCCGTGGGGCTGACCGGAGCCATCCTGCTGGTGCTCAATTTCACTCTGGCCGGCGCTCCGCCCGGACATAAAGCGATAGCCGCCGGCGGTCTCATGTTGGCAACTTCATGTGCTTGGATGGCGATGGGGCGACTGCTGCGCCTCGGGTACATGGACGTTGTGATGAAGGCGTTGCGCCGGGGCAGTCTGAGGGGTGAGGTTTTAACCCTCGATGATGCAGCGTCCGCTCTGCTTACCAATCAGCTTCGTTTCACCCAGCCCCGCGAAGCCCTCTATCTGCTCAAGGTCATGCACGAAAACATGGAGCCGGCCAGGTTCGCGCCGCTTCTCCCGGGACAGTTGGGCCACCCGGAACCCGACGTTCGCGCGGCCGTAGCGAGGTGCATGGAGCAACTGAGGCTCCACTCGTTTCGGCCCGCGCTGGAAAAACAACTGGAGAACGAAAGCGCTCCTATGGTGCGCGTCTCGATCCTGTGTGCTCTGGGCTCGACGGGCGACCCCGCTACGATCCGGAGTCTCTCGCCGTTGCTGCACGATCCTTCCCTTGCGATTCGAGTATCGGCGCTGGGGNNGGGGCCTCCTGAAATACGGCGGCGACGCGGAAGCGCCGCGGACAAGGGAGCAGTTGGCGGCGCTGGTCGAAGCGAGCGATCCCGAAGAACGGCTTATGGCTGCGGGGTTATTACGGGACGTGGCGAGTGCGGGCCTCTATCGGTCGCTGCGCCCGTTACTTGAGGATGCGAACATCAGCGTCCGGGCGGTCGCTATGGAGGCGGCGGGGCAGCTGAAAGATGCGGCGCTCTGGCCCGAGATCGCAGAGCAACTTGCCGTGCCGCAAATCTGGCAGCACGCGGCCCGCGCACTCGCACTTGGCGGCGACAGTGCGATACCCGCGCTTGAAGCAATCATCCGCCGGTCGGACGCTGGGCTGACGGCCGGCAGGAGGGCAGTTCGTGTGCTCGGCCGGATCGGAACGCCGCGTGCAATTGCGGCTCTGCGCCCATTGCTGGAACATCCCGAACTTCGGCAACTGGCTGCGCGCTCCTTGCAGGATTGCGGCTATCGGGCTCACGATTACGAGGCAGAGGAGATTGACTCGGCGTTTCGTCGCGAGGGCGAGCGGATTGCCGGGGTGATTGCGGCTTTGGTGGATATGGGCGGCGACGACGACACCGCGGTCTTGCGGCAAACGTTGCGTGGGGAGATTGCGCGGTCACAGGACATCCTGTTTTCAATGCTTGCATTCCTCTACGACCCTGACAGCATGCGCAAGGCGCGCACTTATTGGCGCAGTGGCTCGGCGGAAAAGAAGGCATTCGCGCTGGAAGTGCTGGACAATCTCTGCGAGCGACGTCACAAGATGATCATGATGCCGCTGTTGGAAGGCCTTTCCGCCGAGGATATGTGGCGTAAACTGAATGGACATTTCCCGCAGCCTTTGCGCGGCAAGGAAGCGCAACTCAAGGGTATCGTCAATACGTCCCCGTCCTGGGCCACACACTGGGTACGCGTTTGGGCGGCCCGCGCTTTGCGTGAGCACGGCCCGGAGTCAGAGAGATCAGGCATGTTATCGACAATCGAGAAAGTACTTCTGCTAA
>PMXB01000311.1 GCA_003165935.1 Acidobacteriaceae bacterium
CGCTAAGAAATCAGTGACCTGCGCAGAGCTTCCCTAGGGGAAAAACGGGCATGATGGATGGACTCAGAGATCAGGCTTTACAGTAATTATCCGACCGGAGACGAGGGCAAGTAGCCCACATGCACTCTGCTATAGATAGCTAGGGTGCTACCAGTTCTCCAAGCGGCTATACAACCGCTCGCAGCGAGATAGAGAGCCGGATCAATGAACTGCACGCTTTTCAGATCGACCGCACCAGTTGCNNACGGCTGCTGAAGCTGGGCGCACACATGGTGATTTCAGTGCGCCGCATGGTGCTGCATCTGCCCGCGTCGCTCCGTTCCCACCCGAGATGAAGAAGATGCTGAGTTGGGTCACCCGAGATCGACGCCCCTAACGTAATCCCAAGCTTAGAGGGATCATCGCGAATTCGAACAGGAACACAAGTATTATGGTTGCATACTGTGCAACTCTTACTTTGCGGGACGCTCGCCTATCGTCACCATCATCCGCAAGCACGGCAGCAACACCAATAACCGCCCCCAGACAGAGACACGTGAATTGGAAACTCAGTATTCCGATGAAATGCGCTTGGCAAAATGGGCTACGCTGAAATGCAATACGCTGCAATAACATGTGATACATGGCTAATCCCTCCTCGGCTGGTCCGCGAAGCTGCCTTTGCGCACATAAATACGATACGCCACGGTAATAGGGAAGCTATGAGCACTGTAAAGGTCGTAGTAGTCGGCAAGATATTGCGCAAACTGCGGCCATCGATTCAACTTGTCGAACGAGGCGGGATCGAGGAACTGCTCGTCGCTGAGGACAAAGACGTCCGGCGGATGAGCGACGAGACCGTCCCAGAACCACTGGCGATCATGCTGCACCACTGCGAGGGAAGGGTTCGGGGCGAAAAGAAGGTTGTCTCCCGTCAATCCTGTCTGTTGGACGATCCCAAGGTGGTACAGGGCGTTCATACAGCCATCTACCATATCGAGGCACTGCACGTCGCGCTGCAGCCGATTCACGCCGATCTTCTGCAGATCAGTCTCGAGCGTCTCCGTGAAGATGTTGGAAAAGAAGACCGTTCGGGCGCGTGCCGCAAACAGCGGGACCAGCACGAAGATCCCGATGGCCAAGCCAACGGTTCCCAGCACGCGCGCAACTCCCTTGTGCCTCGCGGCCGCGGCGAGTTCGATGCCGAACCACAGCAGGGTCATGGCGATGAGCGGATACCGCTGGTAGTAGAAGCCCTTGCCCTGAACCAGGTAGGAGAAGGCTGAGAGCGCGACGGCCAGCGGGAGCGCCCAGCGTTCCCAGTTTCTGCGGTCCGGGTTGATCGCGACCGCGACAAGACCAAAGGGAACCAGCACGCGCATCGGTCTGGGCATGCACTCGCGCAGCAGACTGATGAAGGACATGCGATTAAGACTGGCGTAGTAGGCCGTGACGCTGCGATTGAGGGAAATGAACGCATCCACGGCGTGGTAGTGGAGCAGAAAGCCGACGAAGAGGGTCGCGGGCACCGCTGCGCCCAGCACGCCCCAGGCCACGAAGGGGAGCACGCGACTACCCTTTCTCCGCAGAACCACCGCGATAAGCAGCAGAAGGAGCAAGCCAAGCGGCGCGACGGTGGGCTTCACCGCTGTCGCCATCCCGAAGAAAAAACCGCCCAGTGCCATCCATCCTGGGCGCGCCTTGCGCACGGATTGAAACAGGAATGCAAGCCCGACGACCATCAGCGTCGCCATTACTTCATCCCGCTGTCCTGCTCCCTTGGGGCCATCCGACGCATGGATCATGGCGAACAAGACGCCCGCAAACAAGCCCGCCAGCCAATCGTACGGCGAAGCGATGGCGATCATTGCGAGTACCATCGCGCTCATTAGGAAAAAGTCGTAGATGCGGAACGCGACGTCGCCTGAGCCGAAGAGCAGCACGCCGAGGCGCTCGATCAGGTACGCGCCCGGCATGTTCATGTCCCCAATCTCACGATAGGGCGCAAAACCGTGGTCGGTGAGGAAATTGACGTAGTGAATCACCGGCGCGTCCTGCATCAGCGGCCAGCGCAGNNGGTCATGCCTTCCGACCATCATACCCGAACAGGGTCAACGCTTTCATCGTGTATTCTGAAGCAACGCAATTGTCTTTGCCGAAAGTTGTGCTACTTGCCCCCGCGACATGCAATGGATCGATGAGGTGCTGCCCTTGGACATGAAATTCGGCCGTCGACGTGTTCAGTCGGCGATCCTGCTCTATTTGTTGCTCTGCATCGCGATGAACCTTGCTGTCTGGACTTGGTTCGCGCTGCACAGGAATACTCCCGGCCATCTCTTTCCCCTCGGCGACCGTGCGCAGCGATTCGGGGACCTGCTGCTCTTCTCCGGCAAGCATCAGGTATGGAAAGACCCGCATCTGCCCAACTTCGGCGGTCTCAATGGGACATTATTTCCCAGGAACTATCCTCCCTTTGGCGTGGTGATATACCGCTTCCTGCTCCAGGCGTGCGCTCCCTTTGCCGTGCCCGTGCTGGTGGCGACTGTGCTTGGCGCTGTGGCCGTGGCCTGCGCGCTGCTCTGGCGGCGAGTGCGGCGGCTCGATAGCTACCGCTGGTATATGAGCATTGCGATCTTCGCTACCGGCCTCTTCGGATGGGGAACTGAACAGGTCGTCATGCGCGGCAACATCGAAGGTCTCGTGTGGATCGGGGTCTGTCTCGGTGCGGCCCTCTACGCCCACCGCAGCTATCGTGGCGCTGCCGTGGCCTTTGCCATCGCATCCTGCATCAAGCCCTATCCCGTGCTCTGGCTTGCCCTCATGGCGCGCCACCGCAGATACCGCGAGGCAGTCCTTGGACTCGTCACCGCTGCGGGCGTCACCCTGGCCTCCCTGCTG
>PMXB01000264.1 GCA_003165935.1 Acidobacteriaceae bacterium
ATCCTCCGGTCAACGGCTATGACGTGAACGTATTTTCGCTGAAGGGGGAGTTTAGCAGGCAGGGCGTAGGGAATGACAGGGCGGAATTGGTAGCTCACCACGTCCGTCCTATATTCTTCCTTGGCTGAGTGCACCCCGAGCGCGTAGGGTTGTTCTGAATTCCCGCAACCGCGAATCCCTGCATTCACGAGCCGCGGAATTCGGCAGTACCTGTGTTCACGAATTTTGGAGAAGAAAATGGCCAACACGTTCGAGGCCCCCACCAAACCGAAGCGCCTTCTGTCGCTTGATGTGCTCCGCGGCATCACCATCGCCTTCATGATCATGGTGAACAACAACGGCGGCCCGGGCTCGTGGGGATTCATGAACCACGCGCCGTGGACTGGCCTGACCGCAACGGACCTCGTCTTCCCCACATTTGTCTTTGTCATGGGCGCCTCCATCGTCTTCGCCTTCGAATCCCGGCTCGCCCGCGGCGCCACAAAAGCCCAACTGGCCGTGCATACGGCACAGCGGGCCGTGATCCTGTTTGCGCTGGGCTGGGTGGTGAACAACTTTCCGCTGTTCCATTGGCAGGGGATGAGGTTCTACGGAGTACTGCAGAGAATTGCCGTTTGCTACCTCGTCGTCGGGCTCTTCTATCTCTTCGATCAGCGTGTCTGGACCAAGGTGGCTGCGCTCATTGTTGCGCTCGTCGGCTACTACGTTCTGGTTCGTTGGGTTCCAGTTCCCGGCGCAGGCATGCCGGGGCGCGACTTCCCCTTCATGGATCAGCGGATGAACCTTGTCTCCTGGCTCGACCGCCTGCTCATGCCCCACCACCTCTATCTCGACTGGGGTGGTCCCGATGCCCACAACGTTCGCGATCCTGAAGGCCTGCTCAGCGATCTGCCCGCGCTCGGGACAGCTCTGCTTGGCCTGTTGGCCGGTTTGTGGCTGCGCGCCGAGCGCACAGCCGCAGGTTCGTTGCGGACCGTCCAGCAAAAGGCTCTCGGTCTTGCTGCCGCGACAGTGAGTTGCCTGGCCCTCGGCTACCTGTGGTCTCTCTGGTTCCCGCTCAACAAGAATATGTGGACCAGCTCCTACGTTCTGGTCGCCGCTGGTTATTCACTTCTGGTTTTGACGCTGGCCTTCATCGCCGTCGAGCGCTTTGGCTGGGGCAAAGGTCGCAGCGCCTGGCTTGTCTATCCCTGGCTCGTCTTCGGATCGAACGCCATCGTGGCCTACATGATCAGCGAGCTGTTGCCCGGCGTGCTTGAATTCATCAAGATCCCGACAAGCGCGGGCCACCACACCACGCCGCTCCCTTGGACTCAGACACACATCTTCAGCCACATCCCCGACTCCGGCTGGGCAGCCTTCGCCTACGCCGTTTTCTACACGGCTGTCTGCTTTGTGCCGGTGTGGGTGCTCTATCGCAGAAAGATCTTCGTGAAGGTGTAGGCGCTCTGCGCAAGTCCCTTGCTGCCGCCCAGCGATCTTTGCAGGGGCTAAACAGGCTGCGGAAAAAGGCTAAATCCCCCAGAGGCGAATGAAGAAGCATCCCTCGGCGGCTGAAGCCGCGCTCATTTATTGGCCTTACTGGCACCCTTCGACTTCGCTCAGGGCAGGCTCTGAAGCCGTTCCCTTTCAAAACCGCCGGTTCTTCAAGTCGTCGCTTCCTGAGCCGATGAATGCCATAGGGGGATCCTATGGCGGCCACGGTTGCACCCGTCCACAACTTTGTCGATCAAGGGGCAGAGTCAACCGGTCGCCTGTTTTCGGTCGTCCGCCAGCCAATTCTGGATCTGCGCGGCCGTGTTCATGCTTATGAATTGCTATTCCGCGGAGATCCGGACGGGGGTGCACCTGATTCAAACTTGCTCGAGACCGCCGCGAACTTCAACCTGGAACGGCCCAGCGAGTTGAAGAAGCTCACCGGTAAATTAACCGCATTTGTGATCTGCCCGATTGAGGCGCTGAGCGAGCAGATTGCGCAGGTCTTGCCGGTTTCGCTCACGGTCCTCGAAATTGGGGTGGGCCCAGGGCTTTCGCCCGAACAAATGGCCGCATGCCGGGAGGTCAAGTCCCTTGGATTCCGATTTGCTCTGGACGATCTCAGAGCTGAGCCGCAAGCCGACCTGCTGGAGTTGGCTGACTACATCAAGGTTGACTTTGATCGAACCACGCCAGAAAGTCGCCGGCAACTGTTGAAGGCGTTACCCGTCTCGAAGATCATGATGCTGGCCAATGGTGTTAAAACCCATGCGGCTTTCCAGCAAGCGCGCAGTGAAGGCTTCACGCTATTTGAGGGCTACTACTTCTGCGAGCCCGTGGCAATGAGGAACCGCCGTCCGCCTGTGAACCAGATGCTGCGACTCGACATTCTCAAGGCGCTCCAACAGCCCTCCATCGACATGAACAAGGTGGGGCAACTGGTGAAGCGCGATGGCCCGCTCACCTACCAGCTCCTGCGCCTGGTCAACTCTCCGGTTTGGGGAATGCGTCAAACTGTTGAATCAATCGAGGTGGCGCTGGTGGCGGTGGGCGAGAATGCATTCCGCCGCATTGCCACCCTGGCCATCGCCAGCGAATTCAACGGCGATCAACCACCTGAGCTGCTGTGTTTGGCGATGATCAGGGGACGCGTCTGCGAGGTGATGGCATCAAAATGCGGATTCGAGACGCGCGGTCTCGATCCATTCGGACAATATCTTCTGGGACTCCTCAGTTTGCTGCCCGCGATGCAAGGCCAGCCGATGAGCGAAGTGGTTCGCACCCTGCCCCTCTCCGCTGAAATTATCGAGGCGCTTCTAGGCAACAGGAATCCGGAGCGCGCCCTGCTTGGCTGGCTGGAAAACTGCGAGCGCGGCGATTGGTCGGGTTGTGATGCCGCGGCCGAGGCCCACCACTTGGACCAGCGGGAGTTAGCCAGAGTCTACGTTGAAGCCATTGCATGGACTGAGACGGCGCTGCACGCAGGTGCCTGATACGCCGACCGAATTCTCCAGTCTTCCAAAGCACTCCAACTACAATTGCACGCTGACCGGCCACGTCTTCCAGATGTCGGAACAATAGTCTCGTATCGAACGGTCTGAGGAAAATTTGCCAATCCGGGCTACATTCAATATCGACTTGCGTGTCCACTGGTCTTGATTCCGGTAAGCCACGCTTACCGAGTCCTGGCAATCAATGTAAGACTGATAGTCGGCCAGTAACATGTATTCGTCGTTGTTCAGCAGGGAACTGACCAGAGGCTCAAACAAAGTTCTGTCTCCGTGTGAAAACTCGCCGCTGGTCAATGAATCGAGGACTTCACGAAGGTTTTCATTCGACTCATAGACGAGCCGCGGATTGTAGCCTTCGTGCTTCTTGTTCTCGACCTCAGAAGCCGTAAGCCCGAATAGGAAAAAGTTCTCCGCTCCCACCTCTTCTCGGATCTCGATATTCGCCCCGTCCAGCGTGCCGATGGTGACTGCGCCATTCATCGCAAACTTCATGTTTCCGGTTCCTGATGCTTCCTTCCCGGCCAGCGAGATCTGCTCGGAGAGGTCTGCTGCGGGATACACCCGCTGCCCCAACTTCACGCTGTAATCGGGCACAAATACAACTTTCAGCCGCCCCCTCACAATCGGATCTGCGTTGATGGCTTCTCCAATAGAGTGGATCAGCTTGATGATCAGCTTGGCCGCGCGATATCCCGGCGCGGCCTTGCCGCCGAAGACAAACGTTCGTGGCGCCAATTCCGCGTTCGGGTCGTGCTGTATGCGCTTCAGCAGCGTCAGGATGTGCAGCACCTGAAGGTGTTGGCGCTTGTACTCATGCAGCCGCTTGACGAGAACGTCGAACATCGAGTCGGGGTCGGTTACAATTCCCAGCCGGTCGTGAATGTAGGACGAAAGCTGCGCCTTGTTGTCACGCTTGATGGCCCTCCACTCCTGGCAAAACTCCGCATCTTCAACCAGAGGCTCCAGACGCCGCAGCTTTTCAATGTCCCGGATCCAGGCCGAGCCAACACGGGCAGTCAAAAGCTCAGCCAATCGGGGATTACTCAGAACCATCCAGCGGCGGGGCGTCACTCCGTTCGTCTTGTTTGAGAATTTCTCAGGAGTGAGCGCAAAAAAGTCATGCAACACGCTGGTCTTCAGCAAATCACTATGCAGCGCTGCAACGCCATTGATCGCGTGGCTTCCCAGTGCGGCCAAATGAGCCATCCGCACGGCCTTTTCGCCCCCGCCGCCGTTTTCTTTGATCAGCGAGAGCCGCTCCACGCAACCTTCATCGCCGGGGAACCTCTGCCGCACATTCGCCAGGTGCCGGGCGTTGATCTCCTCCACGATCTCCAGGTGACGAGGCAGCAGTGAGCCGAACAAGCTCCGCGACCACTGTTCCAGCGCCTCCGGCAACAGCGTGTGGTTGGTATACGACAAGACATTCTGCGTAACATGCCACGCGGTATCCCAATCAACTGAGTGCTCGTCCACCAGCAGCCGCATCAGCTCGGCAACCGCGATCGCCGGATGCGTGTCGTTCATCTGGATGGCGAAGTTGCGATGCAGTTCGGCCAGGGGCCGGTCTTGGGCCTTTTGAATGCCCACAATGTGCTGCAGGCTGCAGGACACAAAGAAAAACTGCTGCGCCAACCGTAATTCTTTGCCCTGAAGGCCTTCGTCGTTCGGATAAAGAATCTTCGAGATGTTTTCAGACGACACCTTGTCCGCTACTGCACCTTGAAAATCCCCGTGGTTGAACGTGCCGAAGTCAAAGCTCTCCACAGCCTGCGCAGCCCATAGCCGCATGGTGTTCACGGTATTTGTCCGGTACCCCGGAATCGGCGTGTCATGGGGAATTCCGCGCACCACTTTCTTGGGAATCCAGTTCACCTGCGACCGCCCATGCACATCCGTGTGGATTTCTGTGCGTCCGCCCATCTTAACTTCGAATCCGTCCTCGGGACGTTCCAGCGCCCAGGGGTTTCCAAACCGCAGCCACTTGTCGGTCGACTCAATCTGCCACCCATCGCGAATCTGCTGATCGAAGATCCCGTACTCATACCGGATACCGTAGCCGATCGCCGGAATCTCAAGCGTGGCCAGAGAATCCATAAAGCACGAGGCAAGCCGCCCCAGACCACCATTGCCCAGCCCCGGCTCCTCTTCCTGTTCGATCAGCGCGTCCATGTCGATGCCCAACTGCCGCATCGCCTGTTCGGCTTCGTCGTAAATGCCAAGGTTGATCAGGTTATTTGCCAGATGTGGTCCGGTCAGGAACTCCGCCGACAGATAACACACCACGCGTACATCCTGCGTCTGGTAGCTTCTCAACGTCGCTAACCAACGCTCCAGAATTCTGTCGCGCACGGTGTGAGCAAGCGCTAGGTAAAGATCGTTCACGGTTGCCCGCTCCAACGACCGGCCCTGCACAAAGAACAGATTGTCCAGGAATGATTGGGCCAGCGCCTCGGCGTCAAGCGCCGTTCTCTGGCCTTTGTGCAATCCCAGTTGCGATGGCGATGAAGCAAACGATTCTGGCATGATTTCCTCCCTTTCCGCTCAGCTCGGAAAGTGGATTGAATGTATCTTCGCTCCCACATTAGCCTTTTGCGGTTAGGAGTACGGTGAGCACAACTGTCGTTTCAAGGGGCAGACTGTGTTGTTGCCCAATTTGGAATTCAGGTGTCCTTTTGGGTCCCGTGCAACTCCTCGTTCAGCCCGCTTCCGCCCTTACCCTCACCGGCCGGAACAGCCACACATTCAGCAGTGTGAACAGCAGCCCGCCGACGGTGAACTTCAACCAGACCGGCGCGTTCGACGGCGAGAAGAAGCCTTCCAGGCATCCGGCGATCACCAGCATGGGAATGATGCCTGAAACCAGCCGTGCTGCCTCAATTCCCCCGCGCGCCACTGAGTCTTTCCAGCGCAGCGCTCCGGGGAAGAGCATTCCGTAGCCCAATCGGAATCCCGCCGCTCCAGAGATGATGATCGCAGGCAGCTCCAGCGACCCATGCGGCGCAACAAAGCTCCACAGCGGTATCGCCATTCCATACTGCGCGCATGCGGCGCCAATCACCCCCAGAAGCATCCCGTTGATGAAGAGATAGAACAGCGTGCCAACTCCGAACACGATCCCCGTGGCAAACGTCACAAAGGTCACGGTCAGGTTGTTGGTCATGATCGCGCTGGTGGCCTTTGGCTCGATGCCTACGATGGAGTGCGTCCACATTTCGTGGCGCTCCATGGTGGCGATCATCTCCGGCCCCACAAAATGCCGCATGAACTCGGGCCGCGCATTGGTCATCACCGCGCCCAGAATGCCAAACGCCAATGAAACACCCAGCGAGGCCAGCACAAAACCGATCTGTGCGCGAAAGATGAGCGGATACTCATCCCGCAGGAAGAGAAACAGCGTCATCAGGCTCGTCTTCCTGCCCGAATAAATGATATGGTGAGCGCGAGCCAGCAACTGATTCACATGAACCGCATAGGTGCGGGAGGTTGCGTCCTGCCGAAGCACAGACAGGTCCGCGGCCACCTGACGGTACAAGAGGGCCATCTCCTGCAGTTCAGCGCGCGAGAGCTGGCCCAGGCCGCTCCGGTCCGACTGCGCCAGCAGCGCAGAGAGCCGGTCCCAGTGCGGACGGCGCTTGAGTATCCATTGGTTGGAGAGGATTTGTGCCATGGAAGCGATGAAAGACGCGAATTCTGACCAGCTAAGTCCGGACCAGATTAACATCGACACGCCCGAGTTGGTCAGCATCGAGATGCCCCTGGCCGGTATCGGCAGCCGGTTTATCGCTCTCCTCGTGGACTATCTCATCTGGTTTGCCGGCCTTCTGATTGTGGTGCTCGCCTCCAGCGTGGTGATCCCCGCCATTCACGCCTTCGATCGCGTCTCCGAAACATGGGCAGAGGCGGTCGTAATCTTTCTCATTTTTCTGCTCAATTGGGGCTACTTCACACTCTTTGAAGCTTTCTGGAACGGCCGCACACCGGGCAAGCGCGTCGCCAGGATTCGCGTGATCCAGCGCTCAGGCCGCGCTATCGGACTATTCGAGTCCATGGCACGCAACCTCATTCGTTATGTCGACCAGCTCCCGTTCTTTTATGCGGTCGGCGTAATTTCCATGTTCGTCACAAAGCAGCATCAGCGGCTCGGCGACCTGGCCGCTGGCACCCTGGTGGTTCGCGATCGCGAGATCGAGACTCCCCTTTGGGGCGACTCCGGCTCACGCACATTCACCGCGCAGGCCTTTGCCCCGAATCTTCCCGCACCTGAGCCGCACAGCCTGGTCACTCTCCCAGCCGCCGGCGTGGCCAAGCTGTCCCCCGCNNACCAGGGAAGCGCTGGGCCGCCGGATTGCCTCGGCAATTCAGGCAAAAACCGGCCTCCAAATTCCCGATGGAGCCAGCGTTGAGACCTTTCTCGAGGCCACCGCAAGGCAGCTTCGCGACCTGGCCCGGATGAAGTAACCCGTGTTGGGGCGGAAAGTAACCCTTATCGCTTGTCGCCGGGGTGCCTTCCCCGTTTCGCCCGTCTGGACCCGGCTTAGTACCTCGATTTGTATCAAGAACAGATCAAGAATCGAGATTTTTGCCCGCTTCCATCAAATATGGGCACATTTTTTTAGATTTTTTTTGATACCGCCGAGATCTTCCGGCTCCACCTTCAAATCATTCATTTAGCGGATTTTAAAGAAGTGACCAAAATGTAAACATTTCCGTAAACGTATACAAATGCACCAAAAGGTAACTCCCACGCAAGTTACGCTTGACAGCCCCCCATGCAGGGGCAGATTATGTCCCCCGGCTCTGTGAATTGGGAGTATTGTGCTCTCTCGTAAAGCGATTCACTCTTTGCGATTAATCGTTTGAGCACATATCTACCAAATAGTAGAGAATCGGTGATTCTCTACTACAAAATTACAGAGAAATTCGGTCACTAAGATGTCGCGTGAACTCAATCGGGATCAAAACATACCGCTGGGGGGAAACGGTAACCCCGTTTATCTCGCCTGCAGAGGAAAAAGAAGCGCGACGGGCCGTGCATCCAGACTCCTTCCGGCATAGCGACCGGTGGGAAAGCAACGAAACAAAAGAAATAACCTGAAAAAGGAAGGTCACATGAGACTTGCGAATTACAGATTCATTCTGTTGCCGCTGTTCCTCTTTTTGGCATGCGTAGGAGCATTTGCGCAGGCCAACTCGACGGTCACCGGCATCGTAACTGACCAGACTGGAGCGGTCGTCGGAGGCGCACAGATCACGCTTACCGATCCCGCCACTGGTGAGACGCATAAAACAGTTAGCGGCGGCACCGGACTCTACGATATCTCCGGCCTCAACCCCGCCACCTACAACCTCAAGATCACTGCAAAGGGCTTCCAGGCCTATGCGCAGACCGGCATCGGCGTTACCGTTTCCGGTACCTTCCGCGTGGACGTCAAGCTGACGGTCGGCGCTGAGAGCCAGACCGTTACCGTTGAAGCCGACGCGCTCCAGGTCCAGGCCGACTCCAACGTGGTTTCAACCCTAATCAGCTCTGAGCAGATTAGCGAAATCGCCACCGAAAACCGCAACTTTGCTGCTCTCGCGGCCCTCGGCCTTGGCGTCAGCTCAGCCCTGCCTGACAGCAACACCCCGACCTCGGTCGCGGCCAGCTTCACTATCAGCGTCAACGGACTTCGCCAGAGCCACAACATCTGGCTCATCGACGGCGGCGAAGCGGATGACCGCGGCGGCGCCGGCGGCATGGACATCATGCCTTCTCAGGATGCCATCGCCGAGTTCAACATGATGACCTCTAACTATCCGCCGGACTACGGTATCTCATCCGGCGCAACCATGAGCCTTTCGCTCAAGAGCGGCACACAGAAGTTCCACGGCGAAGTCTGGGAGTTCAATCGTACTCCCGACTACGACGCCAAGAACCCGATCGCGCACTCGCTCACGAACATCCACTACAACATCTACGGAGCCAACGCAGGCGGGCCGATTTTCATTCCCAAGGTCTACAACGAGTCAAAGCAGAAGACCTTCTTCTTCTGGAATGAGGAATGGCGCAAGATTCTCGCGGGCGCCGGCACCAGCAACAACCCCACCATCGACCCGGCCGATGTACCGGTAGCCGGTCAGGACCTGCACTACAAGGCTCCTGCCTATGCTCCCAGCATCCAGCTCGCGGTTCCGGCGGTTGGGGCAACCACCTGGTACGCAACCAATGTCCTGGCTCCTCTCGGCCTGGTCCCGGGCGCTCTGCCGGGTACCAAGGGTGGCTTTGCCGTTGACGCTGCAGGATTGCCGATTGTTCCCCATTCGCTGTTTGACTCGAATGCGGTTCTCTATCTGAACTCTGGAGTTCTGCCCAAGCCGACCGCCGGGGCATCCACGCCAGGCTACGCCGTTCAGAACGTCTCCAACCCCATCGATGTCCGCGACGACGTGGTTCGTATTGACCACAACATCAACGACAAGTGGCACCTGCTTGGTCACTACATGCACGACTCAGTGACACAGGGTTATGCTCAGCCCGAACTCGGATGGTGCGGTTGCAACTACAACACCATCACTTCCACGTTGTCGAACCCCGCCAACAGCGCGGCTATCAAGCTGAGCGCCACCATCTCGCCTCAGTTGCTTGTCGAAGCCAGCATGAACTACGACGGCAACATCATCAACATCACCAACAGCGCCAACTCGAAGCTTCCTTCGGGCTGGGCGGCCGACCCGGTTACCGCGAGCTTTGCGATTACCCGCAACTCGCTCCCCGGCGTCTCTTTCGGCAAGCCCATCAGCGAGAGCGAAGATACGGCGTCTGCTCCGTGGCACAACGCGGCTGAAGACTACGAGCCCAAGGTGGATATCTCTTACACCACCGGCAAGCACGCCATGAAGTATGGCTTCAGCTACAACCGCTACACCAAGAACCAGCAGCTCTTCGGCGATCAGCAGGGCGACTACGGTTTCGGTCAGCTCTCGAACGATACCGTCGTCGACCTTCTGCTCGGACTCTCCAGCAGCTACTCGCAGTTCCAGGCAGTGCCGATTCGCCACTACGTGAACCAGACTCCTTCGGCTTACGTGATGGACAACTGGCACGCAACTCCGCGCCTGACCCTGCAGCTTGGCCTGCGTTATGACGCTCTGCCGCACGCATGGGAGCGCAGCAACCAGGTAGCCAACTTCAACCCGGCTGCTTACCTGCCCACGGAAGCTCCAATTTGGAATGCAGACGGCACAATCAGTTCTACGAGCGCCGGCCTGGTTCAACTGAACGGCGTTAGCTACTACCTCAACGGCATGGGTCTGGCCGGTCAGAACGGTTTCCCCAGAGGTTTGGTGAACCCCGACTACAAGACGCTGCAGCCTCGCGTTGGCTTCTCTGAAGACCTCTTCGGAAACGGCAAAACCATTCTCCGCGGCGGCTTCGGAACCTTCTACGAGCGCTTGCAGGGCAACGACATTTACAACGCTGCCACCAACCCGCCCTACGCCTACAACCTGGGCCTCAACAACACGATGTTCAGCTCGCCGGGCACCAGCTGGAACCTTCCGGCGGTTGGCGGCGTCCAGCAATCCATCGCAGCCAGCGGCGGCGTGCCGATCTTCGCGGCCGGCGTCACCAACATGCCTCAGACCTATCGCGCACCCGCCGTGGCTCAGTTCAGCCTCGGTCTGCAGCACGAACTCGCCCCCTCCGTCATCTGGGTTATTCAGTATGTCGGCAACATCGCATGGCATCAGAACATTGAGCGGCAGATCAACACCTTCCCGCTCAGCACACCAAACGCGATTCGTGAAGCGTCTGGAGACAGCGGCGGCAAGTATCCCGGCGACCCCGTGGTAGCTGGCCTGGCCAATGCCAACGCTTTCCGTACCTATCAAGGATACGGCGGCATCACCCAGGAAGAGAACACCACCAACGGCAACTACAACGGATTCCAGACCGGTCTTCGTGTCCAGAACAAGTGGGGCCTGAGCGGCGAGCTCGACTACACCTATTCGCACGAAATCGATCTGACCTCCTATGACCTCAGCGGCATCAGCAACCCCTTCAACCTGAAGTATGACAAGGGTTCGGGCGCGCTCGATCGCCGTCACATCCTCAACGCCAACTACGTCTACAAGATGCCCTTCTTCAACAAGAGCCAGGGCGTCGTGCAGACTATCCTCGGTGGCTGGGAACTCGCGGGTACAGTCATCGACGAGACCGGCACCATCATCTCCAACCAGGGCCCAGGGCTCTCCATCTCGTATGATCCAGTCGGTTTGGACGGTGGCTACACCCCCCGCCCGAACGTCAGCGGCAAGATGGATTACCCCAAGAAGTTCGGCCAGTGGTTTGACACATCGCTGTTCTCAGCTCCGATTCCGGCATGGCTCGGCGGACCCAACCAAGGCTTCGGTAACGCCGGCAAAGACTCCGTTGTTGGCCCTGGCCGCGTGAACTTCACCACCTCGCTCTACAAGTCGTTCGCAGTCACTGAGCGGGCTCACTTTGAACTTCGCTTCGAGTCGTTCAACACCTTCAACCATTTCGAGTACAACGGTGTTTCCTCAAACTACGGTTCCGGCAACTTCGGCGCCGTTACAAGCGCGTGGGATCCTCGTACGCTCGAACTTGGCGGCAAGTTCGTGTTCTAAACGATTCACTCAACTGGGCGCGGCGGGCATTCCCCGTCGCGCCCTTTTTCTTTGGTGCGCAATAATTTGATCTCGACCCCTCGCCAGCGAGAGAATCACCTCAGGCTGCATTGGGCAAAATCTTTCCTGGGGTCACTATCGGCGCGGCCAACGCGCAGGAAAAAATGGATGACATTTGGCATGGGTAGCGGAAAGCGCAGAAGTTGGGTCCTGATTGCAGCCGCTGCGATCGCCTTTCTCGCATCCGCCTGTGCGCCGCCCGCCTTCGGCCAGTCCCAAAAACCTTCCGACCCCCAACGTCAATCCGCTCTCAGTCTCGAACAACAAGGGAAAAATGCCGAAGCTGAAGCCGTCTGGCGCGCCTACCTCAAGGCCCATCCGTCCAGCCCGGAGCCATATGCGCATCTCGGCCTGCTTGAGGCCCGCCAGGGCCACTTCAAAGAGGCTGTGCCGCTCTACCGCAAGGCTCTCAAGCTCGGGCCCGACGTTCCCGGACTGCGCCTCAACCTCGGGCTCTCTCTCTTCAAGAGCGAAGATCTGAGAGGGGCAATCGAAGTCTTCCAACCGCTCCTCAAGGCCAACCCCAACAGCGAACAGCTCAACACGCTCATCGGCATGTCCCACTATGGGCTCGCCGAATATGCTCAGGCGGCACCGTTTCTCAGGCAGGCCGCCGCGCAGGATACGTCCAATCTTCCTCTTAGGCTCGCCCTCGCCCACAGTTGCCTGTGGTCAAAGCAAATGCAATGCGCCCTCGACGTCTACAAGGAGATCCTCGCCCTCAACTCGGAGTCCGCCGAGGCAGACATGCTCGCCGGCGAGGCGATGAACGGCCTCAAAGACAACGAAGGCGCCACAAAGATGTTTCGTGCTGCCATCCAGGCCAACCCCAAAGAGCCGAGCGCTCATTTCGGCCTGGGCTACCTGCTGTGGATGAACAAGCAGTTCCCTGAGGCTGCCGCCGAGTTCCAGGCTGAGCTCGCCAACGACCCAAGCCACCTCCAGGCTTCGCTCTACCTCGCCGATTGCGATATCCAGCTCAATCGCCCGCAGGATGCACAGCCTCTTCTCGAGAGAGTCGTGAACGAAGACGGAAACCTTGCCCTCGCGCACCTCGACCTCGGCGCCATCTATGCCGACTCCGGGCAGAATGAAGTCGCGCTGCGTGAGCTACTCCTCGCTGAAAAGCTGGCTCCCGACGAAGTGAATGTCCACTGGCGCCTAGGAAGGCTCTACAGGACACTGGGACGGCGTGAGGATTCCAAAGCCGAGTTCGACAAGGCTGCCAGCCTGAACAAGGCCGCCGACGATGACCTCTACAAAAAGCTCGAGAATGGCCGCAATCGCCCCCAGCCCACAGACGCCAAGCCCCCAGAAAGCGGTCCCGAGCAGACCCCCAAGTAGCCCGCTCTGGAGCATCGCGTGTTTGGGAGAACTCAGGATCGGGTTATCAATTCAAATGGCGCGGGTTGCCGCTGTCGGGGTCTGCGTCTATCGCCTTTTCCATCGCCAGAAGTTCCGACAGCGCCTTCTCCGGGCAGACGTGCTTCGTCTCGCGCTCGAACAGCTCTTCCTCGGTCTCCACTGAGGAGGCGATCGTCATGAAGCAGTCGAGGCAGCGCGTGTTGTAGCTGCCGTTGTCGTTTTGGGTGCGGCTATACATCGGACCTCGGGGCTCCACGAGATTCCACGATGCTAGCGGGAGGAAGATTTCTACGTCGTGATTCACATCACCCCACCATGTGATACAGATTTTGACCTGAGCCTTCCCGGTCTCCCAGTGCTACGGGTTCATCCCCTCATTCTGGTTGCGCCGCAGTTGCCAGCAAGGGCTCTGGCCGCCCTGTGAGAACAGTGAGACAGAGCAGGGCACGTCCAATGTTCCCTGGTAGTCGTACTCCTGCTTGTTCCCCTTCAGGGGAATCGTCACGTAGCGATTCACAGTTACGGTGGCGTGCGGCGAGCCGCGCAACTTGAACACCGCCCAATCGCCGCAATAGACAACGATGAACGCCACCACCAGTCCAACAACGATCCGTACGGCCCAACGCTTCATCTGTCCATTAACCTTTCCGTTCCAGATTCCAGCTTTAGTTCAACGCCCGTCAGCCGCCGCCTGCGCGCCTCTGTCAGATACCTCCGAAGCTGCTCTGCGGCAAGCTTGTAACTTAGGCCTTCGGCGCGAATGCTCGAAATGCAGTTGCGCTCGGCGTCGATGCGGCCCGGCCGCGGTTCCCAAGTAATGTAAGCGCCCAGCGAGTCGGGTGAGCTCAGCCCCGGCCGTTCGCCAATCAGCACAACTGAGATATGCGCCTTCAACGCCAGTCCGATCTCATCTCCAATCGCCACGCGTCCCTGCTCGACCACCACGATCGGCCCGATAGACCATCCAGCGAGTAGAGGCAGCAACTCCTTCATCAACGGAACCGCATGCCTCTCCACAGCCAGCGCGGACAGGCCATCCGCGAAAATCACAATCAGCTCGTAATCTGCCCCATCGGCAAGCGTCGCGATCGTCTCTCGGCTCGCATCATCCAGCCTGCGCCCCAGGTCTGGCCGCTGTAGATAGATGGTCCGATCGGTACACGCCGAGCACACTCGCAAAACCTCAAACTGTGTCGCCCGCTCCAACTCCACCGCCAACGCAACAGCGTCCAACCGGCTGTGTACCGCGTCGCGTGCCTGCGCGTGGGCACGTTGAAAGTCCAACAAGTCACGCGTCTCCAGGCTCACGCCCGTGCGGCCCAGGCCTACGCGGGCCTGCGTCAGCGCACGCCACCGCGCCGCCAACGCCCCATGGTTCTGTTGCGGATTTGCCTCAAGTTCGGTCATACGGAAAGCAATCTCTCGGGCAGTCCTTCGGGATTGCCTACCTCGAGCCGCAGTTGCTGGAACCTCTCGCCTTCAAGCCATGCATCAAATTCCGGCGCGGGCCTGAGCCCCAGCACGCGTCGGATGTACAGCGCATCGTGAAAGCTGGTGCTCTGGTAGTTGAGCATCACATCGTCGGCCCCCGGAACGCCCATGATGTAATTCACTCCGGCCACGCCCAGCAGCGTTAGCAGCGAGTCCATGTCGTCCTGATCCGCCTCCGCGTGGTTCGTATAGCAAACATCGCAACCCATCGGGAGCCCGAGCAGCTTGCCGCAAAAGTGGTCTTCCAGGCCTGCCCTCAGAATCTGCTTCCCGTCGTAGAGATACTCCGGCCCGATGAAGCCCACTACCGTGTTCACCAGCATGGGCCGGTATCGCCGCGCCACGGCATACGCACGCGCCTCCAGCGTCTGCTGATCCACACCATGATGCGCGTTTGCTGAGAGCGCCGACCCCTGCCCCGTCTCAAAGTACATCACGTTGTCACCCGTGCTTCCATCTGCGCAAACCCCGCCGCGCTTGAGCGCCCGCGCCGCCTGGTGGGCTTCGTCCAGCAGCGCCAGAGTCACGCCAAAGCTGCGATTGGCTGCCTCAGTTCCGGCGATGGACTGGAATACCAGATCCACCGGCGCTCCCGCCTCAAGCGCAGCCATCAGCGTCGTGATGTGTGCCAGCACGCAGCTCTGCACAGGAATCTCAAACCGCCTTCGCAGCCCATCGATCATCCGCAGCAGTCTGGCGGTCGAGGTCACGTCATCCGCAGCCGGATTGATTCCGATCACCGCATCGCCTGAGCCAAGCAGCAGCCCATCGAGAATTGCAGCCGCAATCCCCTCCGGCGCGTCCGTCGGATGGTTGGGCTGCAACCGCGCGCTCAGCCGGCCCGCCAGCCCAACCGTAGTCCTGAACCGCGTCACTACTCGAATCTTCACTGCCGCCGCAATCAGATCCTGCACCCGCATCAGCTTGCTCACCGCTGCCGCCATCTCTGGCGTGATGCCTGCGAAAATCGCAGCTATCCGCTCCGGCGTGGCATCATCCGACAGCAGCCAGTTGCGAAACTCGCCCACCGTCAACGAGCGCAGTGGAGCAAAAGCCACCTGGTCGTGCGTGTCCACAATCAGCCGCGTCACTTCGTCGGCTTCATAAGGAATCACATGCTCTGCGAGGAAGTGGCTCAGCGGCAGGTCGGCCAGCGCACACTGCGCGGCCACGCGTTCCTCGGCCGAAGTCGCGGCCAGCCCGGCAAGCGCGTCGCCGCTTCGCATCGGCGTGGCCTTGGCGAGCAACGCGCGCAGATCGGGGAACGTGTAGCGAGTCTGGCCGATGGTGTGAGCGAAGGTCATGCGGTGATGCATACAGGATAGCGGGAAATGGCAACTGATCCCGAGACCCGCGACCGGAACCCGTGCAAACCAGCAGGCCCACAGCGCAAAGTTGTTAGAATTGGCGGTGTTTTGAGTTGGCCGGAGGATGAAGCATGAATCGGATCGAGAAGTGGGCAAAGTTCGCAGTCGTCGTGTTTCTGGCCGCGGTAGCTGCGCAATTACCCGCGGCGAAGGCGCAGGACAATCCGTTGGCGGTGACAACGACCGCCCCCCAGATGCCCACGCCTGCATCAACTGCCGCGCCCACATCCACACCCGCCCCCAAGCCCGCCCCGCCTCAGTATCCGCTGCACCGCACCTATCACGAAGGCGAAACACTCGCCTATCAGATGAAAGGCCAGAACGAGGCCTGGCACTACACCATCCGTGCAGACGGCATCGTAACCAAGAGCCCCACCGGTCCATTCCTCGAGGAATATCGCTGGTCCGCGATGGAATCCGACGGCAAGCCCGTCACCCTCTCCGCTGAGTCCCTGGCCTATCGCGAAAAGGTCTCGCTCGACGCCGCCTATATGCCCGGAATGCCCCCACTCAACAACGTCGATCGCGCCCTCGTCGGCCCCATCTCCGACTTCATGACCTTCTACTCCGATGAGTGGCTGGCCAACCGGATGAATGCTTTGAAGAAGGTGGGCGATCACTTCTACTTCGTCGTGCCCTTCAACCCCTCATGGGCCGACGGCACCCACGTCATCCTTGGCGAAGACTCCATCGCCTTCGACATGACCTGGAAGAGCACCAACGAAGCAGACCACACGGCTCTCATCCTCATCCGCCACGTCCCGCCCGCCAAGCCCACCGTCCACCTCAATGCCGATTGGATGAAGAAGCCCGTCGCCGACACACCCAACAACTGGGTCGAGGTCCAGAAAAACGACGATGGCAAATTCGATGCGGCTGTTGGCAATGAGACCTTCGATGTCCTGCTGACGATCGATCTGACCGACGGCAAGATTCTCAGCGGCACCATGGACAACACGGTCAAGACCATCCATTGCACATGCGAAGATCAGCAACTGACCAAATGCGGAGAGCCGGTGCCCCACGAGGTTTTCCGGAAGATCGAGATTACGCTGATCAAATAGCTGGACCGCTCCAGAGCTACAATCTCGACATGATGAGCCTCGTCCGCAGCCAGGTCCCCGACCCGAGCGGCGCGCTGATCCCGTCCAACATCGCCACTGGCAGCGCCATCCTGTCCGGTAAGGGCGGCGAAACCGACACCATCTCCGTGGCCTTGGCTTCGTCGGTCTACAACGTGCGCAATGCAACCTGTGGCGGGGTATGCAGCACATGCAATGGCGCAACCGAGTTCGGCTTCAACCCTGCCGCATACGATATGGCGGTACTCGCGTGGCTACAGGGCGATGCGCAGGTTACGTGGAACACAGGCACCGGCTACATCAACCCATCCGGCATCACCTTTTCGAGCGGAAACACCTCGATTGTCACCATCAATTCCGGGGGAGGGATGCAGGGACAGGCCCCGGGAACAACCAGTGTTTCCTTTTCGATGGACGACTCCCCTATTTACGAACTGGACTGTTCGAACTACCCATACTGCCCATTTGCCAACATCGGCGGCGGCGCGCCGACGACGGTCGGGCAAATTCCGACCTCGTTGAAGCTGGTGACGGCGCCCCCGACGATCCTTCAACAAGGAAACAACAACGCAACCAACGGGTGCCCACTGGGAAATTACGGAATTGAGATTGACATTGACTACCAAGTGCTGGACCAGAATGGGGCGCCAATTGCAAGCGCAAATATGGAGCCGCAAGAAAATATCCCTGGGGTCACAACCGGCTATCAAGACATCGGACCCAGCCGAATTAGCGGGACCTCAACATTTACGAGGGCTGACGGCACATTCGATGACGCCCCGGTTGGAAAATGCCCGCCTGTCCCCGTCACTACCCTAACCCCCTTTGCGACGCAGTCCATCCAGATTCTTTTGAATGGAACCGCTTACCCCGTCCGCACAAACAGCTACTCGTACAGCACAACCAATTTGCCCAATCACGGAACAGTCACGAACGGAAAGGATATCAATGCTTCGCAGTAGACGGCATCCATTCGCAGCTTCACTCATTGCAGGCTTGTTTATTGCCGCGGCTTCCTTGGGCCCATCAGTCTCGTGGGCGCAAACGACCGCCGAAGAAACCGTACAGGCTGCGATGACAAAAGGCGAAGATGGAGTGTACGGAGCGTACAACTCATTTGTGGCAAGGTCGCTTTCGCGCCTTGGGGATGCCTCATCAGTCGCACTCACAAAACTTCTGGTCGACAGGCTGATTGCGGACGCAGATATTCCAGCCATCTTACTCGTCGTGAGAGATTCTTATGACTCCCCTAAAAGTATCCAAGATGCGGCAGAGCGACAACCACGCACCACCTTGTATCTGCTTCGCTCCCTGTCACAAGTGACAAAGAATCCGAAGATTCTCGCGTCGATTGGAGAGACCGCCGCGTACGTTAAGAGCCAGTATGCAGCGTATTCGAGAAATCATCCTGACAAGTAGTTCTCAGAAGGAGCGTGGAGCGATCATGCGAGCCGGAAACTAATCCTCCGCTGTGCTCGACTGTTCATGCCCCTGCGCCCGTTCTTCGCCTAGATGTGAATCGACGCCGCCCGCACGCTCACGCCGCTGATCTCCGCCGCGCGGGCCTCAGCATAGCTCGCCGCGCCCAGCAGCGCCGCTCGGCTCTCCAG
This sequence comes from Acidobacteriaceae bacterium, assembly GCA_003165935.1. GTDB lineage: Bacteria > Acidobacteriota > Terriglobia > Terriglobales > Acidobacteriaceae > Telmatobacter. The sequence continues at coordinate 18,594 of PMXB01000264.1, forward strand.
TATGATCCGCACCGGCATGTTGATGAGCAACTGCGACAGCCGCCCCTTGTCGGTGAAGGCCTTCATGAACGTGCCGTCCTTCAGCTTCTCAAGGATGCGCGGCGCAATGCCGCCGCCCACGTAAACGCCGCCCACCGACAAAACCTTCAGCGCCAGGTTGCCCGCCTCAGCCCCGTAGGCCGAAACAAACATGTTCAGCGCCTTCTCGCAGATCTCGCTCTTGGCCGCCAGCGCGCACTCCGTGATCACCGCGTTCGGGTCCTCCGCGGCCATGCGTACGCCGAGCCACTTGGGAACCTCCACGCCGCGAACCTCGCTGAGGAAGTCGTACACATTGGTCAGACCCATGCCGCTGACCACACGTTCAAAGCTGATGCGCCCGTCGTACTTCTGTTTCAGGAAGCGCAGCAGGTCGATCTCATCTTCGTTTCGCGGCGCGTAGTCTGAGTGGCCGCCCTCTGAAGGGTAGGGAACATGGCCGTGACCGTTCCAGATCAGCAGTCCTTCGCCCAGTCCGGTTCCGGCGGCAATCAGCGCGCGGTTGCCCACTTGGCTGGCGTCGCCTTCAGCCAGCGTGAAGATCTGGTCCGGCGCGAGCTCGGCCACGCCGTACCCGTTCGCCTCAAGGTCATTGATCAGGAATACATGTGTAATGCCGAGGCTCGTTGAAAGCTCCCGGCTGTCCAGCGTCCAGGGAAGATTTGTGAGGCGCAGCCGGCCATTCCGCACCGGTCCAGGCACGCCGAAGCATGCCGCATCTACCTTTGCCCCTCCGAGGAACTTCTTTACGATCTCTTCGAGCCCGGCATAGTCCTTGGCCGGATAACGCTCGTCCCGCGCATACTCTAGTTTTCCTTCTTTAAAGTCGTACAGCGCCAGATGAACCTTGGTGCCGCCTACGTCTCCGGCCAAAATCATTGTTCCCTCTCAAAAAAACCGCAGCCTTCCGCATCTGTGGGGGGCAGAAGCGAGGCTGCGGCCTTATCTAAAATTAGCGTAAGTATACCGCTTGAAGGCCTTATAAGTTGACTCGGCAGGCGCTCCACATCGCGCGGTCCAGTTAGTACTTCGTGCAGAACTTGCGCCTTGTCCTGGCCCGCAATCAGAAAGAAAACTGACCGCGCAGCATTGATCACCGGCCACGTCAAAGTAACCCGCCACGTATCCTTCTGCGGCACATGATTGGCGACAACAATGCGGTTCGTCTCGTGGAGCGCAGCCGTCTGCGGAAACAGCGAAGCGGTATGGCCGTCCGGGCCCATTCCCAGCGCAACAAGATCAAACCGTGGGATATGCGCTCCTTCCAGGCGAAAGCTTTCTCTGAGCTCCGACTCGTATTCGTCCGCTGCTTCCAGGGGATCGAGTTCTCCCTCGATCCGGTGAATCTGGTCCGCCGTCAACGGAACATGGTCGAGAAGAGCCTCGCGCGTCATGCGGTAGTTGCTCTCAGCATCGTTCGGCCTCACGCACCGCTCATCCACCCAGTAGAGGTCCAGGTCGCTCCACGGCATGCGCGAGCGCCACGGCTGATTTGGGTCGGCCAGCAATTGGAATGTTGCCTTGGGAGTCGTCCCGCCGCTGATGGCGATGCGAGCGCGGCCCCGCCCCTCCACCGCCTCTCCCACCATCTCAACAAAGTACCGCGCAGCATGCTGAGCCAGCGCCGCGGCATCTTGCTCAACGTAATACTTCACCCTTATAGTCCTGGACATCGGGCGGGAACCTCCAGATGCTAGGTTACACGGAAGCCATGAATAGACTGTGGAGGACTAATATTCTAAGGCCCGGACGTGATCGTTTAGCCACACTTACGGGTCACGCGTAGGATCCGAGCCTGCGGTCTGAGGGGTCTGCTACTTCCCCAGGTAGACCCGGTACTGTGTCTCCAGCACTCCCGATGCGCGCGCCAGGGCAAGCTTGGCCAGATTGTACTGGTAAAGGCTCTCGATCAGGTTGCTTTCAGCCGATGCAAGCGACGACTGCGCCTCAACGAGGGGAAGGTTGTCGTCCACGCCGGCATTCACGCGATCGGTTTCATCGGAAACGGTGCGTGTGGCCAATCCCACATTAGACCGCGCCACCGTGACGAGTTGCCGCGTCGCGTCCACGTCCAGCAGCGCCACCCGAACCTGCTCTTCGATGTGCGTCCGCAGCTCCGCCAGTTGCGCGTTCACTGAGTCAAGCTGTGCCTGCGCGGCTTCCACATCCCCGCGCAGCTTGGCCTCGCGAAACAACGGAATCGACAGCGTTCCCTGGGCCGCAAAGTTGCCGTGGGTGCCGGCGTCGTTCACCGTGCTTACGCCCCAGTACCCCCCAAAGGTCAGCGTGGGCAACCGGTAGCTACGGTAAGCCGCGTGGATCGCCTTGTACTCCACCGACTGATTCAGCAGGTTCTGGTAATCCTGCCGGTACTTGTAGGCGACGTCCCGAACCTCGTCGGGTGTCTGCGTTGCCAACTCGTTGTAAGGTGTTGGATCGGTGAGCGCAACCTTCTGCCCCGGCGCAACTCCTATCTCTCGCTTGAGCAGGATCAGGTCCTTCTCCAGCGCGTTCTCCGCGGCAATCAGCGCCTGCTGCTGAGCCTGCAACTGGACCCGCGCGCGCAGCTCGTCCAGGTTCGATACCGTCCCCGCCTCATGCGCATCGTGGGCCTGCTTGAAGATGAGTTGGTCCGAGTCCAGCAGCGCCTTCGCATTGTCCACTTCGCTTGCCGCGGCCAATGCGTGCAGGTAAGCTGTGGCCACCTGCTGCACCACCTCACCCCTCGCCGACATCTTGGCAAAGTGTGCTGCGCGGTCCGCTGCGCCGGCCGCCTTGTATCCATCAAACACCGGACCGGAGAAGAGTGTCTGGCTGAACTGAAGCTGTCCAGTTGTCAGATCGTCTCGAGTGATCGAGGAGAATCCAGGCGGAACCACACCGCCCGGAAAGAAGGAAGCAAATTTGCTGATAACGCTTGAATTGAAGCCAATGGCCGCCAGGTTGTGCTGGTAGACGCCCGTGCCGCCGCTCAACTGGATCAGCGGGAAAAACTCCTGAACCGCCTCCAGCTTTTCTCCGTCGAGCGACTTCTGCATGGCTTCGGACTGCTTCAGCCCGAGATTGTTCTCCAACCCTCGCTTCACTGCCTCATCGAGCGACAGCTTCAGCGTGTCGTCCATGGCGGGATGTGCCGTAACGCTCCCATAAAAGGGGTTTTGCGCCGAAGACGGATTCTGCGTCTGGGCCTGCGACAAGACCGAGCCCAGCAGAAAGACCGCAGTCAAAACTGCAACAGATGCCCGCTGGTTCCCCGGCCGAACATAAGAATGAGGAAAAGGATTCACAACCATCATTTTCTCAGATGATCCGGCGTGGCGCGAAGATTCGAAGCCTGATAGGAAATGGCGGTCAGCATGGGGCGCTATGCCCTGACCTGCATGAATCCAAGCTGTCCGGCGGCATCCAGAAGCGGCAAATCTCCAGAGATGAACGGGCGATTTAGGGGCCGCCCAGAGGTCCAAACGAACGCCGCAGCCAGTTGGAGAGCGTCCGCCGCGCGCAACGGAAAGCGATCAAGGAAGCGCTCTGCCTCGGAACGAACCTGTGAAGCAGGGAGAATCTCTCGCCATCTTGAGCGCATTTCTTTCAGGCGAGCTTGTGCAACCACCTGTTCATTTGGTGTGATTTGGCCTGCACGTAATAAGCGCGCCGCCGCTCCTCGTATCTCAACTGGCGCGGCCCACCAAACAACTTTGTTAAATCGCAGGTTCAGTGCCTCGGCATCCGGTGTTGCACGCTGTTTTACACAAAGAGGAACGAGCGAACTTGAATCCCAAAATGCAGACTCCATTTAGCGCTCGCCCTTGGCCCAGTCAATCGCTTCCCTGACGGCCTCGTCCGACACATTCGCCGACGGTAGCGCCCAAAAGGCATCCCAATCCATCGGAGTAGGGTCATCGGGTGGCTTCATAATGCCCGCTGCAATCAGCCGTGCTTCCTCTTCCCCGTAAGTTTCTGATGGCTCCATCGGCACCATCCTCGCAATCGGCACATTCCGATCGCAAATCACCACCTCTTCGCCGTTGCGCACATGGCGGAGATACGCTGAAAGCTGGTTCTTCAAAACGCCAATGTTCGCGGTTCGCATGGGTCTATTGTAGTCTAACTTGGCTAAGTTAGCTAAGTTTGTTCGGATCCCAGCAATTGACCCCCTAAACCATAGCTCGTTCCTTCACCGTCAGGTAGTGGTTCAGCACCGACGACGTCAGGAACTCGGGGTGAATATCCATTGTGAGGGCGCCCTGCTCGTGCAGCCGGGCCAGCAGCAGTTCGCGCCGTCCAGCCATCTCCTGTGCCGCCGCCGCGCGGAACATCTGCGCAAGATTTGCCGGGCGTGCCTGGGCAATCATGTCGATTTCAGGCTGGCCCATGGCCACAAACAGCAACACATGACGCCGCAGCAGTTGCATCGCCCCGTCAATCACCTCAGGCCGCATCGCCGTCTCGGCCAGGTCCGTAATCCACAAGATCAGCGACCGACGCGGCTGCAAGCGGTTCAGAATGGCAGTCGCGCGCAGATGGTCAGCCTCGCCCTCTTCAGCCCGCGCCACGGCCAGCGCCTCTATCAACTGCCGCAGATGTGTCGCGCCCCGCCCCGGCAACAGCCGCTGCTGGATCCCTTGCCCATACGCCAGTAGCCCCACCCGGTCCCCGGAAAACAGCGCCAGTTGCGCCAACGCCACCGCCGTCGTGCAGGCAAAGTCCAGCTTGGAATGCGTGTTGACCGCGTTGCTGAACTCCGGCGCGATTCCTTTTCCCAAAGCTGCCACCGGATCATGCGTCGGTGTCACCCGCGACCGCATCAGCCGCCCGCAATCCAGCACAATCCATACCGCCTGGCTGCGCTCAATCTGGTACTGCCGCGTGATGGGTGTCCCGCGCCGCGCCGTCGCCGTCCAGCAAATATCCCGCAGATCGTCGCCCTCCCGATACTCGCGCAGGCTCTCGAAATCCCGCCCCAGTCCCCGCTGCCGCGCCTGCCGCAACTGCAGGTCAATCTGCCGGCTCCGCGCCAGAAATATCTGTTGCTCCTCGCCCGTCCTCAACGCCGGATACACCCTCACCGGCTGCACCAGCCTCGCCTTCGCCCAGCGCTCGGTCAATCCCAGCGGCGAGCGATAGCGGACGAATAGCCACCCCGTCTCCGTATCCCCGCGCTCCTGCGGCGTTACCGTATACCGAAGCTTCGCAGGCACCCTCGGAAACGCCGTCAGCCTATGCGTTGGCGGCTGCGCCTGCACGCCCGTCAAAGCCATCGGCAGATCGTCCACCAGCCGGCAATCCACAATCGTCCGCCCCATGTTCTCAACGGTCAGCTCAATCTCCGTCTGATTGTCGAGCGCCGGCGCATTCGACCACGACCGACCCGCCGTAAGCTGCCCCGCGTTTGGCAACCTCAACCCGTCCAGCACCGCCGCCAAAAGCACCAGCGCATCCCAGCCCAGCATGGCGTAAGCCAGCCTCCCAACCCAGAACCCCGGAATCAGCCACACAAACCCCACCAGCAGCAGGCCAATCGCCCGCGGCGTCAGCCCAAAGGCCAACACCCGCCGCCGTTCGCAAACCGCGCGCATCGGATCGGGATGGAGGCTGGGAAGGTTCATAGGGGATCTAAGCCAGATCGAGTGCGAAGGCCAAAGCTCGATTGAATTCGGCTAGTTTGGGTCCAGAGAGAGACCCGACGTATTGCGTCAATGCCGATTTTGGAATGCTCGTCAAACCATCACACCAAATCCAGCAGTCATACTTCATGCCCTCGTCTATACCGATGCTTACTTGTGTTCGAGAGCCTTGCCCGTTTGTGAATACTGGCGCGCAGATCACCGTTGAAAACCGCGAATCGACTTCAGCCTGTCGGCTTGCGATGACGAATGTACGGAACTTCCTGGGATCTCCGGGCGGCTGGTGCACACGATAAAGTTCACCTCGGCGCATGTCTATTACTCTGCCGATTCATAAGCGATTGGCGCTTGATAGCGAAGCACGTCTTCCATCTCTCGATTGAAGTAGTCGGCGTTCTCGTTCAGTATTTGAATGTCACGTTCATTGGCGGCGCGCCGGGCCTCGTTTCGGAGATGGTCGCGCAGCGCCCTTTCGATAAAGGCGGATCGGGACCTCGCGGACCCCGCCTTTCTGTCCACCTCGGCCAGCAGGTCAGATGAAAGTGTGATAGAAGTCTTCGTTTTCATACTACCTTTATACCACCTTTCCGGATCCCGCTACTGCCGCGGCACCGGCACTTCAGAAATCACATCCGTCAGCGCCCGGTCTGCATCAAATCCCTCCAGCTCCGCCTCCGGCTTCAACATCACGCGATGCCGCAGCACCGGCAACACCGCTCGCTTCACATCGTCGGGAACCAAATAGTCGCGCCCATCGAAAGCCGCCGCCGCCTGTGCCACCCGCATCAGGCTGATCGCAGCGCGCGGGCTCGCCCCCAGCAACAATGTCGGCCACTCGCGCGTCCGGCGAGCCAGCGACAAGATATATCCATAAAGCTCCGGCTCAATCCTTATCGCCCGTACCTCAGCGCACGCCGCCGTCAACAACCCCGCAGGAATCGGGGCAATCGCCGCCTCTTCCAGCAGCCCCCCTCCATGGCCTCCGTGGTGCCGCTCCAGAATCTGCCGCTCCTCTTGTTCGCTTGGATAGGCAACACGAATCTTCAGCAGGAACCGATCCAGTTGCGCCTCCGGCAGCGGATACGTCCCCTCAAAATCCACCGGGTTCTGCGTCGCGAAGACCGTGAAGTGCGCCGGTAGCGCGCGCCGCATGCCATCGCT
>PMXB01000026.1 GCA_003165935.1 Acidobacteriaceae bacterium
AGAAGCTTGGCTAGAGGCGGGTGTTCAGGGTTTAGACCATAATCTCCCGCTTTCCACATCATGTAGCCCGCGAACATGTGATCGCCTTCATCGAAAGTAAGCGATTCACGATGCACCATGGTCAGCGCCAGGGTTGCTTGAATGACGAGGAGAGCTACCGCCGCGAGCCAGTAGTATTTTGGGCGATCATTGGTCATGGGCCGATTATAGAGAGCGCTCATTTGAGACTAATACCTCGAAACGCCCCAGCGTGAACCGATCGAGCCGTGACTGAAAGTCCCTCAACCGGCTATTACCTTCCGGGCAATCGATTCGCGGCAACTTCCCCCTGCGCCAATTTGACCTCCCTGCGTGCTCCTTTCAGCGCCTCACTGGCCCCAGCGGATCCTCACGTCAAAAGTCGGAATATAACAACCATTGTTATACCAATTCTCGATTGCTCCTGAAATGCATCAATTCGGAGGGGTGCAAGCCCGTCGATTTTGCAATCGAAAATGCCCGATCCCCCCTGATTCCGGCACCCTGGGTCTCATTCATGAGACCCAAGGGGCCGCCGGGTCGCCCAAACCCCAAACCCTGTCATCTGCAATCTGTCATCCGTCTTTTGCACATAATTTCGATCCCCCGGCGCATAATCTGGCCATGCATCGCAAACGGCTCCTCTACGCCGTTCAACTCGCCCTCAATGCCGCTTCGCCGCGGCCAAAAGCAACGGGGCGGCAACGCCGCATTTGAGGCTTCTTTTGATGTTTCTGAAAACACATGTTGAAAACAAAGAACGTACGGAGAGCCTTTTTCTAAGCTGAAGAAAACAGAGAGGTTACAAAGAGCCAATTTCAAAGAAAAGCGCCATTCTTAGTCAATTCTGGCTCCAAAGACCGCAAATTCACCCCAATTCCACTCTCCTTAGCCCCTGGTCCCCCCGTTCCCTGCTCCTTGGACCCCAAACCCTGGACCCTGGACCCTGGACCCAACACCCTAGAATTAGAGAGGATGGCTTTCACCGAACAATACGATGTCGCAATCGTGGGCGCAGGTCATGCCGGCTGCGAGGCGGCAATGGCTGCCGCGCGCATGGGCCTCAAGACCGCTCTCATCACCATGAACCTCGACCTCATCGCCCAGATGAGCTGCAACCCGGCCATTGGCGGAGTGGCCAAGGGCCATCTGGTTCGCGAAGTCGACGCGCTGGGCGGCATCATGGGCGAGGTCGCCGATGCCGTCGGCATCCAGTTCCGGCTCCTCAACACCTCCCGCGGCCCCGCCGTTTGGAGCCCCCGGGCCCAGTGCGACAAGCAGCTCTATCGCGTAAAGATGCGCGAAGTCCTCGAGTCCCAGCCCGGCCTCCACATACGCCAGGCCGAAGTCGTAAACCTGGTGCTCGAAGACGCATCAGGCGAGATCGCCGCACCAGAACGGATTGATTCGAATGAACTTCCTCGCCCTCTGCGCCCCCGCCGCCGCGTCCTGGGCCTCAAACTCCGCGACGGCCGCACCCTCCTCGCCGGTGCCACCATCATCACCACCGGAACCTTTCTCAACGGCCTGATCCACTGCGGAGAAGAGCGCTACCCCGCCGGCCGCAGTGGTGAACCCGCCAGCGTCCTCCTCGGCGAGGCACTTCGCGCCCTCGGCCTTCGCACCTGCCGCCTGAAAACCGGAACCCCTCCCCGCCTCGACGGCCGCACCATTCGCTGGGACGCCTTCGAGGAGCAGCCCGGCGACGCCGAACCAACTCCTTTCAGCTTCAGAACAAAGAAGATAGCTCAACCTCAAATCAGTTGCCACATCGCCTTCACCATGCCAGAGACGCTACGCCTTATCCGCGAAAACGTCCACCGCTCCGCAATGTACTCCGGACGAATCGAAGGAATCGGCCCACGCTACTGCCCATCCATCGAAGACAAGATCGTCAAATTCCCCGACAAGACCCAGCATCAGTTCTTCCTCGAACCCGAAGGCCTGAATACGCACGAGGTCTATGTCAACGGCATGTCGACCTCTCTTCCAATGGAAGTCCAGTTTCAGATCGTTCGCTCCATCCCCGGCCTCGAAGCCGCTGAGATGCTGCGCCCCGGCTACGCCATCGAATACGACTCGGTGGACGCGACCGAACTGGACCGCACCCTGCGAGTGAAGTCCATGGAAGGGCTCTATTTAGCCGGCCAGATCAACGGAACCAGCGGCTATGAGGAGGCGGCCTGCCAGGGAATCATGGCCGGCATCAACGCCGCCCTCTTTCTCAAAGGCGAGCCACCCTTCACGCTCGATCGCACCGAAGGCTACACCGGCATACTCATCGACGACCTAATCTCCAAAGGCACAGACGAGCCCTACCGAATGTTCACCTCCCGCGCTGAATTCCGACTCCACCTGCGCATCGACAACGCCGACCGCCGCCTAACTCCCTACGGCCGCCGCCTAGGCCTCATCAACGACGAATCCTGGACCGAATACGAGGCCAAGCAAGCCCGAATGGCCACGCTGAGCCGGACTCTCATCAAAACGAAGGCCACTCCGGAGCGGTTGGCGGCGCTCGGCCTGGGCGATCTCACCAGCACGGCCGGTCAAACCTGGGCACAACTGCTTAGGCGGCCCGAAGTTACCATCGAGCCTGTCCTCAATGCAATCTCCGATGAGCTTGCAGCCGATCCCATGCTGGCAGACTTCGCGGGCCAATCGTTGGGTCCGCGCGCCCACTCCACTCCGGGACTCGAGGCCGCGCGTGTACGAAATGAGGCCCGCGCCGTCGAAACAGAGATCAAGTTCGCCGGATACCTCGATCAGCAGAAGAAGTCCATCGAAAAGCTCAAGGCCGCCGAGTCAGTAGCGATTCCCGAGTGGCTCAACTACCGTGGAATCAGCGGGCTCTCTCGAGAGATGACCGAAATCTTCGAACGCGTGCAGCCTGCAACCATCGGCCAGGCAAGCCGATTGCCTGGGGTCACCCCCGCCGCGCTGAGCCTGGTGCACGTCTCGATCAAGCTTCAAGGGGATCGGCGAAAAGCTGGCTAGTTCCCCAGAACTGGCGGCGAGCCGCCCCTGGATATGGTTCTCTTATTTGGATAGCAGCGGAATGTGGAATGGCATTTCCGCTTCGGACTTCTTCTTCGGTTTAGTGTTTGTGTCTTCTCGCAGAACCGTTCGCTGCGAGTTAATGCACAGCCACCCCCCCCGCGTCCGCTCGAACACGTGCGTGAACACGCCTTTTTCATCCACCGGTCCTGAATTCGCCTTGTGATGCAGCGAGTAAGTTCCGTTTGCCACAGCGATGTCGCCCAGCATGCGAACTGTGATCACACGCTGCTCAAGATGAATTGTCTTGTCCTCGCCAGTCAGCACCGACGCCACCTGCTGATTACGAGTCGTGATGTCGCCGCTCGCTGAGACATCCACAAACAATGGTGACAACACAAGCTCCAGTCCATATTGGTCGCGATCATTCACCGCGGTCGCCCACGAGTCTTCAATCTTTTGAAATTCTCGAATCTCGGGGCTCTCGGCGGATGTGGCGGCGGGCTTTACAACTGGTCCATCCGCGGTCTGGGAATAGGATGTCCAACTCATCAGAAAAAAGAGGCAAAAACAGGCAAGACTAAGCTTCATGCGCACAGAGACTCCCACCCATTCATGATAACGCTCCCGATAGGTGTCTCTTGGACATGGAGAGATGGCTGGACGGGAGCGGGTTTCTTGCGGAATCGAGTTCTTCTGCGATTTTAGATCAGGGACTGAAGCCGATCCGGCTGGTGGACGGTGACAAGAGAGTCCTCGATCGAGATCCATCCCTCTTTCCGGAACTGGCCCAGCGTGCGGGTTACCGTTTCGCGCGTAGTGCACGTCATCGATGCCATCTCTTCATGGGTCAACAGCAATGGAAACCGGAATTCGCTGCCATTCACATGTTCGCCAATCTGGTGTGACAACTCGAGCAAAAGCCTTGCCAGGCGTGCAGCCACCGTTTCAGAGAGTGCAATCCGGCAGGCATCCTGCAGGGCGAATCGATACTCCTGGCAAATGCACTGCACGGCACGCATCTGGGCTTCCTTATGGCTCCGCAAAAAGCCCAAAAATCGGTCTCGCTCCACCGGCCGCAGTTGAGCCGCGGTCAACGATTCCGCTGAAACCTCATAAAGTCCGTGGGAGAGCACCGCATAAAGCCCCAGCATCGACCCGGGTCCGGCGATGCGAACTATCATCTGCTTGTCTTCCTGCCGTCCAGCCGTCAACTTCAAATAGCCGCCGCAAATCAGGTAAAGGCAGCGTGCATCATCGCCCTGGCTGAATAAAGAAGCTTGGGCGGGCAGCGAAACAGTGCTGGTGGCCAGTTCAAGGTCGGCCAGCACGGCACTGCCCAAGGAGCAGAACCAGCCAGGCCGCCGATTGGCGCATGCAGCACAACCGGCCGGCACCTGCCGGGTCAGGTGCTTTTGCCGCACCTGCGTTCCAACCGAAATCTCAGGACTTGCCATTGCCGTGCCCCTAACGACGCCGATCGATTTGCAATGCCTCGGTTGAATCGCGCCTTCATTTTCCTCGCGAATCCCCTGAGCAAGATCGGTTCGGTCGGCATCTCTCAAAAGAGAGGCCCATGTTTCAAGCAAGTTTGCCAGTGCACGTCGCCGCAATGATGTGATGCGCCGCACATCCATTCAGCTTGGGCATTCGATTCTCCAATGATTCGCGCCGCCAACTGCCTGCCTGCGTCCATGAATGCGCTTTGGACCCCAAGTTTCCCTGGGGGGGAGATTCGCCAACGACATCACATTCGTGTCCGCAAGGACTGTTCATTTTTACTCATCATCACAGCCCCGGAATGGGACATGTTGATCACATGCGCACCGAATTGGGAAACCTCAGACTTTATCCCCGACCAAGTAGCACGTTTTCATTAAGTTAGATGGAGTCGATCCGTCCGGTTCACAGCGGGAATTTCGGGCACTGCATCACAAATCGATAAACTCCCCAATCAGGATTGACCCTTGCTCGCTGAGTGTGATGAAGATCACCGAGCGGTATGCTGGCAAAAAAGTACGATTTGCCCATGAAGTGATGCTCCGCACAAAGAGCGACTTCTGGAAGAATTGGGTTCAGCATCCAGTCACTTTATTTCGTTTTTTTGATCTCGAGTGCCGATAGTTCATTCGGGGTTCTTGACTCAATTCACTCAAGATGTCGTATCGAGGGCATCGAAGGCGGTATTTTTCATGCATACAGATGGGCCAGTAAGACGGTTGACGATCGGAGCGGTTCCGGGCAAGGCTACGGGGCTGCGAGCGTTGGTAATTTTGCTGCTGGGCGCCGGCATAATGTGCGCTGCCGCACTGGCCGTGCCAGCGGCGGAAACCAAGGCCGTTGCCTCACAGTCAAAGGCTGCCGCACCGGGGGATTACGTAGGTGGAGAGGTCTGCGCCACCTGCCATGACGAAGTAGCCAAGGGTTTCGCCGGCAATCCTCACACACGGATGGCCGCGGAACACGGGACAACGGGTGTGAACTGCGAGGGTTGCCACGGCTCGGGCAAGGCCCACGTGGATGGTGGCGGAGACAAGACCAAGATCTTCAATCCTGCCAATGCCTCAACCAAAGAAATCGATCAGAAGTGCCTTGGCTGTCACCAAGGCAAACACTCGAACTTTGAGCGCGGCGCGCATGCGGAAGGCAATGTCAGTTGCCTCGGATGTCACGACATCCACGGCAGCAAGCAGGATGCCCTGCTCAAGGCGCCTCAGCCGACTCTCTGCTTCCAGTGCCACACAGAGATCAAGCCCCAGTTCTCCATGCCCTTCCACCACAAGGTGGAGGAAGGCCTGATTCAGTGCAGCGATTGTCACGACCCACACGGCACAACACTGGCCACGAATTTGAAGGCCACCGCCGATATGAATGCCGTCTGCACCAAGTGCCACACAGATGTCCGCGGACCGTTCGTCTTCGAACACGCTCCGGTCAAGGCTGAAGGCTGCGTCAGTTGCCACACGCCGCACGGCTCGCAGAACCCGCGATTGCTGAATATGCCCAGCATCGCCACCCTCTGCAACCAGTGCCACAGCCCCTTGTCTGCCGGTACGGTTCATGGCATGGATGCAGGCTCAACTACGGTTGCTCCGTGCATCGACTGCCACACCATGATCCACGGATCGAACATCAGTCAGGCATTTATCAAATAACCTGCCGGCGCGCGTTGTTCCGGCAGCCTGGCCAGCGGTCAGGGCCGGAGTCAAGCCACGGTACACAGGTTTCGAAGCGAGCGATCCTTCGAGAGAGGCTTCATATGAAGAACACAGGCTGGTTTATTCGGCTTACTCATCGACAGCTTTCAGCCGCGACGGCCCAGTTTATTGCTGGGTGCTGTGGAGTTGCCCTCGCGCTGATGATGACGGGCGTCGCTGTCGCCCAAAACCCAAACCCCGAAGCTGCCAAGCCGGGTCCGGAGGTCTCCGCCCCGAATGGCTACTCGATCCATCACAGCGTGGATCTCGGCGGTCGCATCGCCAACGTTTCGGGCAGCAATGCGATGTACGATACTCTGGTCAACCAGCACTCTGGCCCGCGCGTTCTGGGCGAGACCGTCGAGTTGCATGCACTGCCCGGAAACAAGGACGCCTGGCTTGACGACCTGAAGGGCTTCACCACCGGCTTTGGTGGTGATCCTCTCAACGTTGTCCGCCTGCAAGCCTCAAAGAAGCGGCTCTACGAGTTCACCGGCATGTTCCGGCGTGACCGCAGCTACTTTGACTATGACCTGCTGGGCAATCCGAATATCGTCCCCAGCACACTGACCAACACCAGCGGTGCCGCGGGTTCCATTCCGTTTGGAAATATCCAGCAGTCCACAGTGCTCTTCAACACCGTTCGCCATATGCTGGACACCAACTTGACGATCCTCCCGCAGAACACATTTACGTTTCGCGTGGGATACTCGCATGGCACCATGCAGGGACCGACCCGCAGCCCCAGCTACACCGTGGGAAAGTACAAAGAGCTGTTCGAGCAGTTCCAGCGCAACGGTACGGACGAGTACACTGCGGCCGTGGATTGGAAGCCCGTCCGCGAGACAACGGTCACTATCGAAGAAATCATGAACAGGTACAAGGATGAGTCCTATTGGACTCTAGATCCGGCTCTCCTTCAGGCTGTTGAAGCCAACGGGACTCCGGTTTACTTGGGCAACTTCGATGCACAGGCGCCGTACAATATTTCCTCGGCCACCACGATTGGCACCTTCCCTTGCGCAACAACCAGCATGGGAGGCGCGTTTGCAGGCCTTGCCAACTACACCATTCTCACGCCCTCCACAACGCCGGGTGGTCTCCCGGTCATCAACCCAGCCTGTTCAGTGGTCAGCAACTATCAGCGCACTGAGCCCAGCGTTACCACCACGCCGACTTCGATTCTTCGTTTCATAACCTCGGCCATACCGCATTTCACCATGAACGGGGATGTGCGTTACACCCTCGGCACCATGCGCCTGCCCAGCTATTTCGAGCAATTCCAGGGTCTCGATGTGGTCGGCTCCAACACAGCTGCTGCTCCGTTCTACGGCGTCCGGCAGATTACCTATACAGGTAATGCGGACGCACACCGTGCAGTCGTCTCGGCAGACTATGGCTTCGTCTGGGAGCCGATGAAGTCAGTCATCGTAACGGATCAGCTCTCCTACTCCAACATTCATGAGCCCGGCTTCGCGTTCATGAATCTGCCTGCCTCGCTGGTCACGGCAACAGACGCATTTTCCAAGACAGGTATCGCACTGGCTGCTGGTGGGGACGGCAATGTGAGCATTAATACCCCGCTGAGCTCCCTCGCCGGAAACACCACATCGGTCTCTTTACCGCACGGCGTAGAGGCCGGGAACAACCCGAACTTTTTCGGACAGAATTCCCTAACCAACAGGCTGACTGCGGCTTGGGATCTTTCCACACGCGTCAGGCTCTCACTCTCGTATCGCTACGTGACTCGCACCGTCGAGCAGGGCATTCCTCACAACATCCCAATTCCGAACGCCACCGCTCTGACCGATCCAGTGAGCGGTAACGTGACCATCGACGAGAACGCAGGTATTTTGAATGTCGTCCTTCGTCCGACCAGCAACTGGCAAATCAATGCGACGGGCGAGATCTCGTATGACAACAATGCTTTGACGCCGGTCGCTCCCCGTCAGTTGCAGCGCTATCGCATTCACAGCAAGTACCGCTTTACCAAGTGGGCTACTCTCACGGCTGCCTACAACGACCTTGAGCGGCACAACAACACCAACAACAACGGGCCCTACGATGCGGCCACGAGCACGGCTTTCTATGGCCCAATCAACCACATTGATTTCAACCGTAATGGCAGTCTGGGTGCGGAGATTTCACCGAACGAGCACTATGGGGTGAGCCTCTTTTACGCCTACAGCGATGTCTATACGGCAACCAACATCTGCTACAGTAACGGTGCCGCGGCCTCAGCCGCAGCGGTCAACAACTATACCGAGCCTGGCGCGGTAAGCAGTTCTCAGACCATGTGCTCGTCTTCGCTTTGGTATGGCCGCGACTTCTCCGAAGCTCCAACCAACTTCGGCTCAGCCTCTCTGATGATCGCTCCAGTCAAGGAAGTGAAGGCCAACTTTGGTTACAACGTCAGCAACGTCAATGGCACGCGCTTCTATAATGATGCGCGTGACGTTGCCGGCTCAATGGCCTCTCGGTATCAGACGCCGTTCGCGAATGTCGCCTGGACCATGCATCCCGGGCTGATCTGGAAGGCCGATTTCCACACCTACGACTACGGCGAGAGCAGCGCTTCCTCCGGCTCCCAGTACTGCACCATGATCAACTCGACAGCGTCGATCGTTCCTTGCTCGTCGTTGTCGGTTCCTACCGGCGTTACCGAGGGGACAGCCGGTCTGACAGCTCCGCGGACATTCCGCGCAAACGCCGTTACCGTGGGAATTCACTACGAGTTTTAACCTAGGGATTCTCTGCGTGACAGAATGTACGACCGGTACTCACAGAACGGATCTTCTAGCTTGGTCCGTTCTCGAGACACGCTTTGGCAGGCAATGAACTAGCGTGTCAGGTACCACCGCTGACCACCGGGGGAGGATTGGGAACTTTACCTGATTCTCCCGCCAGTTTCGCTGTTGAACCCACTTCCAGGCGTCGCAGCTCGTTCTTGGCTGGATTCGCTTGTGAAGCAATTCCTTTCGCAGGGTGTTCGATTCACATCGATCCCTCCGAATTTACTGCAGGGCTTAAGGAGTTCCGTACTATGTCCAAGACTCTTCGTTCTCAAGTGGTGTTGGCTCTCGTCGTAGCAGTCGCGAGTGCCGTGTGCTTTGCCGATTCCGGCGAGGCGACCTACAAAGCCAAGTGCCAGAGCTGCCATGGCTCGGCCGGGGTTCCCAATCCTGGGATGGCAAAGATGATGGGTATCAAGGCCGTGACCGACCCCGACATCAAAAAGCTCACCGTTGATCAAATGTCTGCTGTCGTCAACACAGGCAAGGGCAAGATGAAGGCCATCACCGGCCTCACTCCGGCTGAGGTTAAAGCTGTGGTTGAATACTACAAGAGCCTGGGGAAGTAACCGGTCGGGTCACTGATTGGGGACTAACACAGGACTCACCAAGGCCCGCCCCGCGCGAAGGCCACGATACGGCTGCATCGTTTTCCCGATGGATCGGCGGACTGCAATGCGCACACGCCGCTGACGGAGACACTCTGAGGTGCGCAGCGGTCGTGGCTTCGCACCTGGGCACAATAAACTTAAACGCGTGAGGGATACACAGTTGCCTTTTCTGCAGAAATTCCGTGAAAACTGGGTGCGGCCGGCTCTCTTCTTTGGCAACAATCCCATAAGTCTTGCTGGCGGCGCCGTTACCAGCGCTTCCGGCGTCACCATGATTGCCTATTGGCTAGTCGAGATCTTCGGACGGCCCAATGACAATCCCTACCTGGGCATTATCTTCTTCCTCCTGCTCCCTGGCCTGTTCATTCTCGGCCTGTTGCTTATTCCCGTGGGCGTCTTCATTCGCCGAAGGAAGCTGCAATTGGCCGGCCAGATCCCGGCAGAATTTCCTAAGATCGATCTGAATGACCGAATGTTTCGTCACGGACTGGACATCGTCCTGGTTGCCACCATCGTGAACCTCCTGGTAGTGGCGGTGGCCAGTTATCGCGGCGCGGCCTACATGGACTCTCCACAGTTTTGCGGTCAGTCGTGCCATGTGATGCACCCGGAGTACACGGCTTACAAGATTTCCGCGCACTCTCATGTAGCCTGCGTGGATTGCCACATTGGCTCCGGCGCAGCCTCCTACTTCCGCGCCAAGGTGAACGGAACCAAACAATTGCTTGAAGTCGCTTTCGATCGCTATCCAAGACCCATCGAGTCGCCGGTCTCGAGCCTGCGACCGGCGCGCGATATCTGCGAGGGCTGCCACACCCCTGCTCGCTTCGTTGGTGAGAAGTTGCTGGTGAAGTCCGCCTTTGCCGACGACGAGACCAACACTGAGACCCAAAGCGTGATCGTTCTCCACCTGGGCGGTCAGGATTCACTCTCTCACCTCACTGGAATTCACGGCGTTCATCTCGGCCACATCGAATACATCACCACCGATGAGTCGCGCACCACGATTCCCTGGGTTCAGCGGCGCAATGCCGATGGATCGGAAACCACGTTCACTTCGTCCACGCTCAAAGGCGTCGAACCGCAAGGTGAGCGTCGCGTGATGGATTGCATCGATTGCCATAATCGCGCCGCTCACACCTTTGTGACTCCCGAGGACGCCCTAAACCGGGCAATGGAGCAGGGAGCAATCAGCCCGGAGCTTCCCTGGATTCACAAAGAGGGCATGGAATTGCTGAAGGCCACCTATGCCAGCCAGGAAGAGGCGATGACCAAGATACCGGAACAACTGCAGGCCTTCTACCAGGCCAGCCATCCCGAAGTCCTCGCTTCAAAGGCCGATCTGGTGAAGACTGCCGGGCAGCAGCTCGTGCTCCTGTATAGCCAGAATGTATTCCCCTACATGAAGGTCACTTGGGGAACGCATCCGAATCACATCGGTCACATGAGCTATCCGGGTTGCTTCCGTTGCCACGACGGCGACCACGTCACCAAAGACGGCAAAGCCTCTATCACCCAGGATTGCTCCGCATGCCACAACCTGCTTGTCGTGGATGAGAAGAAGCCGAAGGTCCTCACAGACCTTGGCATTCAATAGGGACCCAATCGACCCTGCCGCTCCGCCCTCTTACCTCGGTCCGCGACGCGGCAGGGTCCTCCTCTTTTCAGCAGCAGCCAATTCCCGCGAACTCCTCGCCCTACTCCGCAGAATCCCCTTCATGCCTCCTCCCTATCGCTATACAATCGGGGCGAAGCGCATTGTGTCTTTTCTGCCTCTCCCCATAAAGAGCTAGTGTGTGTCTGCTCCCGCATGGTGCACGATGGAAAGACGCCTTGCATGTCGGCCAAACCGGCAATCCGCTTCGGAGTGCACGGGCAAGAGAGGAACATGGCTAGCAAATCTCGCTCCGGTTTTTCGCTCGCTATCCTCTTCGTGGCCGCCCTCGGAGCGACAGGATTTTGCGGCCTTGAGATTGCGACGGCCCAGTCCGCCGCGCCTGCTTCTCGAATCTCTGTCGGCTGGCAGAGCGCAAATCCGCAAGCCCTGCCTGTTCCCACTTCATCAGCCCAGCCCAACGTTACGGATCTCGGCCCCGCTCCGGCAAACGCGCGTCTCGATCGCGTCCTCGTGCTCCTCGCGCCGTCTCCGGCTCAACAGCGGGCGCTCACCGACCGACTGCAATCCGTTGAGACTGCCGGATCAGTCCAATATCACCAGTGGCTCACACCTTCTGCCTTTGCAGAAAACTACTCAAACTCAGCATCCGATGTCAGCGCCGTAGTCACCTGGCTCCAAAGCGAGGGATTCGAGCATGTCTCCATTCCTGCCGGGCGCGGCTGGATCGAAGTCTCCGGTTCGGTTGCCCAGGTTGAACGCGCATTTTCTACCAGCATCCATCTGGCCTCCTCGTCGGCGGGTCCTCGCTTCATCCTCGCCAGTTCCATCTCAGTTCCCGCACCCATTGCCCCTCTGGTGCAGGGGATTGCATCGTTGGACGGCGCTCTCTCGGTTGCAGCCCTAACCGACCCGCAGCCTCTTTCTCTTTCAGCCGCTGATCTCAACCTGCAGGCATCGAGCAGTCATCCTGCAGCGCTGACTCCGCGGTTATTTAGCCCGCTTCTTCACCTCGATGCGCTTCACTCGGCGGGAACAGACGGGGCAAGCGAGCTCATCGCCATCCCTTCCCGAAGCAACGTAAATCCACGGGACGTCGCAGAATTTCGTGACATTTTCGACTTGTCCCCTTCGCCGCTTGTGGTCCTTCCCGATGGCCCCGATCCTGGCCGGGGCGCAGAGCAGGCCGCTGCCACGCTTACCGCTTCCTGGGCTGGTGCGGCTGCGCCCGGCGCGCAGATTCTGCTCGTACCCGCCGCTTCCACCTCGGCCACAGATGGACTGGACCTCGCACTGGCCTCAATCGTTGATCGCGCCCTCGCACACACCGTCGTAGTTGGTTACTCCGTCTGCGAGGCTGGGCTCAGCCCCACGCATCAGGCGCTGTATGCCGCACTTTATCGCCAGGCCGCTGCTGAAGGGATTGCCATCATCTCTGCTTCCGGAGACAGTGGGCCCTCCGCCTGCACCCGCGCCGGCAGCCTTTCGCGCGTCGATGCAGGATTCGGAGTAAATGCTCTTGCATCCACACCCTGGGACACCGCAGTTGGCGCTGCTGCATTTTCGTCCGATGGAGTTACGCGAGAGAATGCCCGACTTTCTGCGTGGTCTCCCGTGAATGTCGCGGACCCCGCTTACGCCAGCGGCGGAGGCAGGAGCTCACTCTATTCTGCTCCCGCCTGGCAATCGACCACCACTCCGGCGAGCACGGGCGCTCAAGGCAGATCGCTGCCTGACCTCGCCCTTCCGACCGCGCTCGACAACGCGGTTAACCCCGGCTTGGCCTTTTGTTTTTCCGGTAGCTCGACTTCAACTGGCTGCACTTTGTACCGCGCGGGCGGCAGTTCAGCTTCCGCTGCAATCTTCGCCGGTGTCGCCGCCCTCATCGCTCAGAAATACGGCGCCCAGGGCAACCTTTCCCCCGGCCTGTATCAACTTAGCCGCACCGCCGGCGTCTTTAGCGACATCAATCTCGGCTCGGCCCGCCTGCCCTGCCTGCCCGGTAGCGGAGGGTGCGATGAAGAGGGATTCATAGGTTTCTCCGCAGCTCCCGGCTACGATCTCGCGACAGGTCTCGGTTCTTTGGACGCCCATGCGCTGGTCAGCGGTTGGCACAGTCTGGCGACAGGGACGGGTGCAGTGACGGTGAATAACACCATCAATGGCGGTCAGGTGATTAACGCCGGCGGATCGCTTGCGCTCTCTGGGAACGTCGTCTCCGACACGGGAGGGCCAGCCCCCACCGGCATCGTCACCTTTTACGACCTTACCACCAGCACTGACCTTGCCGATGTCACTCTGATTCCCGGCGTGGGTGGAACTTCAAACGCGAGCCAGATCATCACCGGGGTGCTTGGCCTGGGCGCACACAATATCGTTGTGGACTACGGCGGCGACACTGTCTACGCAGGCAACTATTCGCCTGCCGTGCTCGTCGAGGTCGAATCCAGCACCACAAATGTCGTGGTCACCACAAACTCGCCTACCTATGCGCCCGGCGCCGCGTTCGTGGCAACAGCCACCATCACATCCCCCAATGCGACAGCCGGTGCGCCGCCACCAACTGGAACCGTCACGTTCACGCTGGATGGAGTTACCCAGGGCGTGGCACCGGTCGTCACCGGCACCCCTTCCCTGGCGACCCTCACCCTAACCAGCCCGCTGACCTCGGGAAGCCATCAAATTGTCGCGACATACAGTGGAGATACCAACTATGCGGCCTCCACCTCGCTGGCCGATGTCATCACCGTGAACAAGAATCCTCCCATCGTGGTCCTCACGTCGAACCTCGCCACCGTTCCGCCGGGGCAGACGCTTGTGCTGACCGCGACAGTCACGCCCACAGTCGCCCCGGCTGCTGGAGCAGAGCAGAATCCAACGGGAGCGGTGATCTTCTACAACGGGACGACGATATTGGGTACCGTGAATCTGGGCCCGTCGGGCTCTGGCGACTCTTCCTTCGCAACGCTCACCACCCAAACCGTTACCGGAGGCGACGATTCAATCTACGCCTTCTACCAGGGCGATACGGTCTATGGCTCGGCCAACTCGAACTCACTGGCGATTGACGTGCAAACGATCACAATCACGCCTGCGGCGCAGAATCCGCCGACAAACTTGGATATTCAGCAAGGGGGGCAAGGTTCGGTTGCGTTCAACATTGCTGCTCTGGGCGGGTACGCGGGCCCGGTGCAGATTGTGTGCTCGGTACCGTCGCAGGACGACATGACTTGCACGCCCACGCCGCAGGATGTAACCCCGCCCGTGAATGTCACGTTCGTGGTTCAGACCTTCACGGCGGGGCAATCCTCCAACAATTCCGTTGCCTCGCGAGGCCAGCATTTTCCGATTTGGCCCCGAGCCGCTGGTGGAACGGCCTTGGCCGCCCTGGCATTCTTCCTGTTGCCGTTCGGCCGTCGCGCTCGCGTCTTCTCCGGCCGTCGAGCCAGGCGATTCCTCGTTTTGCTCTTCCTGCTCGCGGGTCTGGGAGGCGCCGGCATCGGCTGCCAAAGCGGTGGAAGTCAGCTTGCCTCGTTTGGCACTCCACTCGGCGTGGCCACGCTGACAGTAACAGCCAGCGAGAACGTCAACAACACGGTGGTCAGCCAAAGCGTCTACTTCACGGTAAATGTGACCCAGGCCGGTGCTTCGAACTAGGGAGCGGGCAATGAGCCCCGCCTT
Organism: Acidobacteriaceae bacterium; assembly: GCA_003165935.1. Lineage (GTDB taxonomy): Bacteria > Acidobacteriota > Terriglobia > Terriglobales > Acidobacteriaceae > Telmatobacter. The sequence goes on from PMXB01000026.1 coordinate 14,912, forward strand.
CCGGCTCTGGCAAAGCTGCGACGCCGCCCGTCATGTTAGCCTTGGCTGTTCTATTCAAGGAGCCTGATTCCGCATGCATTCCAACCATTCGCAGCCTTTCAATCTCGTCGCGGCCGCGCGAGCCACCATGCTCGAGAACGGCTTTCATCCTGACTTCCCCGCCGGAACCACCGCCGAGCTAGCCGCTATTCAGGCTCAACCCGCTCTGCCTGCGGTGGCCGGTGCGCAGGATCTTCGCAGCCTGCTCTGGTCGTCAATCGACAACGACACTTCAAAAGATCTCGACCAGATTGAGTGGGCCGAACAACTGCCCGATGGCCGGATTCGAGTTCTAGTTGGCGTGGCCGATGTGGACATCCGCGTACCGAAAGGCACTCAGCTTAATGCCCACGCCGAAAGCGAAACAACGTCGGTCTATACCGGCGTTAAGGTGTTTCCGATGCTGCCGGCGGAGCTCTCCGAGGGAATTACTTCGTTGAACGAAGGTGAGGATCGTGTGGCCCTGGTGATCGAGTTTGCTGTCGATTCCGCCGGAACATGTTCAGACGGGAAGGCGTATCGGGCGATCGTCAAGAACAAGGCGCAACTCGCGTATAACGGGGTGGGAGCATGGCTTGAAGATCGCGGCCCGGCNNGTGCGGACGCCCAAGCGATGGGACAAAATCGTGGAGGTTGCGCAGGGCCTGGGAACGACACTGCCGGCCGAGCCGGACTCGAAGGCGCTGAATGATTTTCTGCTGGCCCAGAAGCAGAAGGACCCGGTGCACTTTCCAGATCTTTCGCTGACGGTGGTCAAGCTGATGGGCCCGGGCGAGTACGTGCT
>PMXB01000158.1 GCA_003165935.1 Acidobacteriaceae bacterium
CGGCGTTCATGCCGTAGGCGATGGAGGTGAAGCCGAGCTGCGGGCCGAGGGCGGTCATAACGTCGAAGAGCTCGTCTTTGCAGTGGAAGCAGCGGTTGAAGTCGTTGCGGGCATACTCGGGGCGGTCGAGCTCATCAGTGGCGATGATGTGGAGTGGCATGCCCTGGGCGCGGGCGAAGGCGCAGGCTGAGTCGAAGTCGCGGCGGGCGAGCGAGGGTGAGTCGGCGATGACGGCGATCATGCGGGAGCCGAGGATGCGATGGGCGGTGGCCGCGAGGTAGGCGGAGTCGACGCCGCCGGAGTAGGCGACCATGAGGCTGTCGAGCTCGAGCAGGCGCGCTTCCAAGGCTTGCAATTTGGACGCGGGAAAATCTGCGGAATCGGCCGGGGAAGGGCCAGTGGGAAGAGTCGCCGCCATGGGGCGATTATAGCGAAGAAGAGACGGCGCGGGCCGGAGGCCCTCGCTACAGCCGGTCTGGAGACCGGCGCTACCCTCTGAGGAGCGGATGGGTGGGGTAGGCTGGAAGGGAAAACAAGAGCGACATGAGCAGGGACCGGATTCATTTGTGGGTGGCGTATCCCGACGACCTGAAGGACGCGGCGACGGCGCTCAAGTGCGCGCGACTGCTGAGCGAGGACGAGCGGGCGCGGCTGGAGCGGTTCAAGTTTGACCGGCACAGGCGGGAGTATCTGGCGACGCGAGCGGTGGGGCGGGCGGCGCTGTCGGCCTATGCGGAGGTTGCGCCGGGGGAATGGCGGTTTGAGGCGGGGGAGCATGGGAAGCCTGCGATTGTGCGGGCTTCGGGTGGGCAGGCGTTGTGCGAGCAGGCTTCGGGGCTGAAGTTCAATTTGTCGAATTCGATGGGGCTGGTGGTTTGCGCGGTGGCGCATGGGCTGGAGATTGGCGTGGATGTGGAGCCTTACACGCGCGCGAAGACGATTGAGGAAGTGGCGGAGAGGTTCTTTTCGGCGCGGGAGTTGGAGCAGCTTGAGCCGTTGCGCGGGGAAGAGCGGCGGGAGCGCGGGCTGACGCTTTGGACGCTGAAAGAGGCTTACATGAAGGCGCGCGGGCTGGGGATGGCGCTGCCGACGAAGCTGTTTTCGTTTGTGTTTGAGGGTGGGGGCGGGATCAGGCTGGAGATGGATGCGGAGGCGGAGGATGCGGCGGAGCGGTGGCGGTTTTGCACGCTCGATCACGCGGGGCATCGAATTGCGCTGATGGTGGAGTGCGGGAGCGCGCCGGAGCTGGAGGTGTGGGAGGCGCGGCCTCCGCTGGGTGAGCCGAAACGGGTGGAGGTGGGGACGGTGAGGTGGTGGCCGGTGAAGCAGCGAGTCAGCAAGTCAGCAGGTTAGCGGGTTAGCGAGTTAGCGGGTCAGGGAGTGAGCTCTGAGATCATCGGCGGCGGCGCCCGAAGGAGTACTACCCCGCTGACCTTGCTGCGGCAAGAGCGACTGCAGCATTCGGGCGAAGTGCTGGACGTATGGCTCGAAGAGCATGTAGATATGCTCAGTGGGGACGTCGTGGATCTCTAGTCCACCGGCGGCAAGGCGGCCCCAGCCGAGGGTTGGATCTTCGCGTTTGCCCAGGACCTCGGGGCCTCGATTAGAGGCACGCATGAGGGTGATTTTTCCGGCGTAGGGCTGCCAGACATACTTGGCAAGTGCGCGTCGGTGGGCCTCGTCCATGAGGAAGTAGCGGAGATCGAGCGGGAGGGGCCTTCCCGCGAGTTTGAGAGCGCGGCAGGCGATGTAACGGCCGCTCACACGAAGGTGGTCTTCCCAGTACGTTGCTTTGACGGCGATCTTTTTGCCGAGATAGGGCAGGCCGCCCTTGCGGAGACTTTTGAGGAAGTTGGATGCCCGGACTTTGGGTTCGACGACGGTTTCGTGGCCGGGGACAAAGGTGTCAAACATGACAACGAGTGCCGGCTCGACGCCCTGGGCGTGAAGCTGCTTCGCCATTTCGAAGGCGACGTTGCCGCCGAATGAAGCGCCGCCGATGAGGTAGGGGCCCTGGGGATAGAAGGCGCGCATTTCGGCAACATAGATGGAGGCTAGCTCTTCGAGGGAGGTTTCGCCGATCTCGGGTCGGGTGATGAGGGGGGACTTGAAGGCGTAGAAGGGCTGATCTGGGCCGAGGGCTTTGGCGAGTTGCTCGTAGAAGAGAATGTCTCCGCCGATGGCGTGGACGCAGAAGAGGGGGATGCGCGAGCCGTTGGGTTGAATGGGGACGAGAGCGGACCAGACGCGCGTATCGGCTACGGCAGGCTGGCGCAGCCTGGTTATGACTTCAGCGAGGTGGCGGATGGTGCGGGCCTCAAACAGAACAGCGAGTTCAAGATCGACCTGCCAGGCTTTGCGGATTCGGGCAAAGAGGCGTACACCGATGAGCGAGTGGCCGCCGAGGTCGAAGAAGTCGTCGTCGAGGCCGACCTGTTCGACGCCGAGAAGATCTTGCCACCAGGTGATGAGCGTGGCTTCAATGCTGTCGCCGGCTTCAGTGGGATGGGCGGACGCCGCAGCGGGGCCAGGCCGAGTGGAGGCTGTCGTGGCGTACTCGGAGATCAAGTGGAGGGGTTGCGGGAGGGCAACTACGGCGAGAGGCGAGCGCACCTGAAGGATGCGGGTGAGGGCGCGGACACCTTCAGCGGGCGCGATGGCCGGGCGATCGGGAATTTCAATGAGATGTTCGCCACCGCCGGCGGGCGTGTCAGAGGCGGCGGCGCCCTGGTAGAGAGAGCGGGCAAGATTTTCGGGGATGCGCCGCATGGAAAAGCCATCGATTTCGGCGAGCACGCGGTTTTCGGGATCGAGGAGTACGAGGTCGAAGGTGATGACTTCGCCGCGGATGGACGACTCGCTTTTGGGGCGGACGAAGCTGAAAAGGCGGGCGGGCAGGGGGCGATAAGAGCGGATGGTCTTGTATGTGATGGGCAGGTAGAGTGCGGTGGAGGTGTCGTAGCCCTCGGCGAGGTAGAGGGCAGCGCCGGTAGCCATGTCGAGCAGGCCGGGGTGGAATTGAAGGCCATTGAGGTCGGAGGCGAATTGGGTGCCGAGATCGATTTCGCCGAGCGCTTCGCCATCGCCGATGCGCAGACGGCGGAGTGTGCGCCAGCGAGGTCCAAAGTCGAACTCGTTTTGCTGGCGGCGGCCATTGTTTTCATCGAAGACGTGCTCGCGAAGATTGCAGCGCGCGGAGATTGCGGCGAGGTCGAGATTGGGCGGCGCAGCGGCTGGTGAAGGGGCGATGGTGCCGCAAGCGTGCTCGACCCAGGTCTCGGCGGGGGCGGAGACGGCGCCGGAGAAAACAGAGAAGCGCCAGGAGCCCTCGGGGTGACCAGGATCGGTTTCGCGGTGAAGCTGGACGCGAACCTGACGGGACTCGTTGGCGGCGAACATGGCGGGCGAGAGGAAGTGGGCGTCGCGGATTTCGAAGGCAGAGGCGCCCGTGGCGCGCATGAATGCGCTGGAGACCATCTCAATATGGCTGGTTCCGGCAATGAGGGCTTTGCCCCCCTTGAGTTTGTGCTCGGAGAGCTGCCAGCGAACGGCCTCAGAGAACTCGCCGGCGAATACGACCTCGTTGGGCGTATTGAGCAGGAGTTGCTCGAGCCAGGGATGGGTGGAGCGCGGGTGCGTGGCCATGCCGAGATCGTTCCAGAGTCCCCAGTTGACGACGGTGATGGGGCCCTTGCGACTTTGGGCAAAGGCGTCGAGGAATGCGTTGGCAGCGACGTAGTCGATTTGGCCAGCCGGGGCGAGGATGGAGCTGATGGACGAATAGAGGACGAAGCAGCGGAGGGATTCGCCGCGAAGCGCTTCTTCAAGGGCGAGGGTTCCCTGCACCTTGGGGGCGAGGACGCGGGCGGCGCTCTCGGGGGTTTTGATCAGGAGGGGGCCGTCGTCGAGAACGCCTGCGACGTGGAAGACTCCGTCGAGCTTGCCGAAGTGGGTGCGGGCGGCGGCAACGGCGGAGCGCATCTGGTGGGCGCTGGTGACGTCAGCCTGGTGGACGATGAGGCCGCCGGAGACGGAGCGGATAAGAATAAGATGGCGGATGCGCTCGCGGGTGGATTCATTGAGCGCAGCGTCGTTGACCGCGGCTTCCCACTGGGATTCGGGCGGAAGGGCGGAACGGCTGACAAGGATGAGGCGGGCATTGAGTTCGCGAGCGAGATGCTCGGCGAGAACGAGACCAAGGCCGCCGAGACCGCCGGTGATGAGGTAGACGCCTCGGGGCGTGAGGCGCTTGTGCTCAGGCAATGAATTGGGAAGGGCGTCGAGATCGAGATCGTCGAGGGTCTCGACGTAGCGTTGGCCGTGGCGGAAGGCAATGGTGGTGTGGTCGGAGGGAGCGCTTAGCTCGGCGATGAGGAGGGTCGCGGAAGCGGCGTTGACATGGTCGAGGTCGATGGAACGGCAGCGGATTCCGGGGATCTCTTTGGGAATGACGCGGGCGGGGCCAAGGACGACGGCGCGGGCGGGATCCAGAACCGGCTCTTCAACACTGGTCTCATGGGGTACTTGCTGAAGACGGTTGGAGACAAACGCGATTTCGATGTTGGAGAGATCCTGCGCGGCGAGGGACTGGGCGAGCGCGAGGGGGCCGTGGAAGCAGCGGGCAAGAGACTCAGCCAGAGAGCGGTCAGGCGAGCCGTTGAGTGAAGGCGATTCGCTTTCGGGCACGATGGACCAGAGGTGAATGATCCGGGACGGGACGGAGCCGGAAGCGATGAGGTCAGCAAGGAGCGCGTCGTAGTCAGCGCGGACAGCGGGTCGGATTGTGTAGCGACCGCGCTTGTTCTTTTTGTAAGCCGTGCCGGGAGTGACGAGGATTGTGTCTTGTTTGCTGGATTTGAGTTGGGCGGCGATGCGGTCCGCGATCTGGTGGGGGAGGCCCTGCGCGTCATTGAAGACGAGCCAGGCGCCGGAAGCCGGCGCGGTGGCAGCCGCGGCAGGAACGGGCTTCCAGGTGCGGCGATAGAAGGCGAGCCCTTCAGCGGATTTGGCGGCGGCCGAGGCGGACGCGGCGATTGCCGGACTGGTCTTGTCGGGACGGACCTTGTCTGGCTCGATCCAGTACTTCTGATGCTCGAAAGGATAGGTGGGCAGGGAGACGCGCTGCACACAGGCCGGGTTGTTGAGCCTTGACCAATCGACGTCGACGCCCTGGGTCCAGAGGTGGCCGAGGGTGGTGAGCGCGAATCGCAGCGAGGGAGTGGCGTCATGCGGATGGGGCAGTGTTGAGTATGCCTTTGCGGCGCTGCCGCCCTGCTGGCGAGCGAGGCTGGCGAGGACGTTGCCTGGACCGACCTCGACGAGGATGTTGCCGGAGTTGCAGAGCAGCTCGCTTAGATTGTCGGAGAAGCGCACGGTTCCGCGCAGATGCCGGGCCCAGTAGGTGGGGTCGGTGGCTTCTTCGGGCAGAATCCATGTGCCGGTGACGTTGGAGAGATAGGGGATCTGCGGAGGATTGAGGGTGATGGCGCGGAGGCGCTGTTCAAACTCACCGAGGATGGGGTCCATCATTGCGGAGTGGAAGGCGTGGGAGGTGACGAGGCGGCGCGTGGCGACGGACTGACTGGCGAGGCGCTTTTCCAGCGCGGCGATGGAGGGCGTAGGGCCTGAGACCACGCACATGCTGGGGTTGTTGATGGCGGCGAGCGCGAGAGTGCCGTTGAGGAAGATGTCGCCGGGCGGGAGCGGGACAGACAGCATGGACCCGGCGGGCAGGCTGTACATGAGGCGGCCACGAAAAGCGGTGATTGCGAGCGCGTCTTCCAGCGAGAAGACGCCAGCGAGGCAGGCGGCTACGAGTTCGCCAATGCTGTGACCGACCATGGCTGCGGGCTTGATGCCGAGCGAGATCCACCACTGCGCCAGAGCGTATTCGATGGCGAATAGAGCCGGCTGGGTGAGCCAGGTTTGATTGAGCTTTTCGGCGGCAGTTTCGGCGTCGTGCGGCGCGGGAAAGAGAATCTGGCGCAAATCGAGTTCAAGTGGGCCAAGCAGATGGCTGGCACAGAGGTCGATGGTGTCGCGGAAGACCGGCTCATGGACATAGAGGTTGCGGGCCATGTTGACGTGTTGCGAACCCTGGCCGGAGAACATGAAGACAACGCGCGGAGGCGTGTCAGAGGCTGTGCCGGAGCACTGATGTGCTTTTGCGTCGGCGAGAGCGGCGGGAGTTGATGGAGCGTTTTCAACGGGGGAGTTCTGAACGACAAGGGCGCGGCGATGGGCGAATGCCTGGCGACCGATCTGGGTGGTGAAGGCCACGTCAGAGAGATTGAGCTCAGGATGGGCCTGGAGATGGCTGGTGAGGTTGGCGAGTGCGCGATCGGCGGCGGCGGGAGTTTTGGCGGAGACGGTAAGAAGCTGCCAGGGGCGCGACTCGCGGGTGAGCGCTGTTGGGGTGGCCTCTTCAACGATGACGTGAGCGTTGGTGCCGCCGATGCCGAGGGCGGTGACTGCGGCGCGGCGTGGCTGGCCGGGCGAAGAATGATCGCCTGGAGGCCAATCGGTGAGCTTGGCGTTGACGTAGAAGGGGCTGCTCTTGAGCTCAAGAAGAGGATTTGGGTTTTCGAAGTGGAGGCTGGCGGGAATCTGCCTGTGCTTGAGGGCCAGCACGGTCTTGATGAGGGCGGCGACACCTGCAGAAGCGTCGAGGTGGCCGACGTTGGTCTTGAGCGAACCGATGGCGCAATAGTTGGCGCGGGCTGTGGATTTGCGGAATGCCCTGGTGAGCGCGCGGACCTCAATGGGATCGCCGACGGCGGTGCCCGTGCCGTGGGTCTCGACGTAGGAGATGTCGTCGGCGCTGACGCCCGCGAATTCGAGAGCCTCAGTGATAACGGAAGCCTGGCCCTCAACGCTGGGTGCGAGGAAGCCTACCTTGCGCGCGCCATCGTTGTTGACGGCGGAGCCGAGAAGGACGGCGTGGATATTGTCGTGGTCAGCGATGGCATCTTGAAGTCGGCGCAGGACAACGACGCCGAGTCCGCTGCCGAAGATGGTACCGCTGGAAGAGGCGTCGAAGGTGCGGCATCGACCGTCGCGAGAGAGGATTTCACCGTCGCGGTAGAGATAGCCCTGGCCGTGAGGATTCTCGATGGTGACGCCGCCGGCGAGGGCCATGTCGCACTCGAAGTTGAGCAGCATCTGGCTGGCAAGATGGACGGCGACGAGCGAAGTAGAGCAGGCAGTTTGAATGTTGAGGCTGGGACCGCGGAGATCGAACTGGTAGCTGACACGCGTGGAGAGGACGTCTTTGTCGTTGCCGGTCTGCTTGAGCTGGAAGAGGCCGGCGGTCTCAAGCAGCTTGCGGTTGGCGAGGAGATTGTGGATGAGGTAGGTGTTCATGCCGGAGCCTGCAAAGACACCGATGGAACCGTTGAAGCTGCTGGGCGGATGGCCGGCATCTTCGAGGGCCTCCCATGCGCACTCGAGGAAGTGTCGATGCTGGGGGTCCATGATGGCGGCATCGCGAGGGCTGAAGCCAAAGAAGCCGGCGTCGAACATGGGGACGTCGTCAAGGACGGAGGCGCGCTTGACGTAGTCAGGGCTGGCAAGTTCCTCGGGCGTTGCACCGGCGGCGAGGAGCTCTTGATCGGAGAGGGTACGAATGGATTCGACGCCATCGCGGAGGTTGAGCCAGAAGTCGCGGATGTTCCGCGCACCGGGGAAGCGCCCGGCCATTCCGACAATCGCGATTGCAGAGGGCTTCATATTGATCCTGTTAAATGCTGCGAGCCATCCGGCGGCGTTTTGCGCGGGCTGAGGCCTGAGTGACTGCGCCGAGGGTCTGGTTACCGGCAAGGTGAGCGGCGAGCGCCGAGACGGTGGAGAACTCGAAGAGGTCGACGAGGGCGATTTCGCGGGCGAGGTCCTGCTGGAGCCGCGCCTGCACTTCGGCAACGGTGAGGGAGTGAGCGCCGAGGTCGAAGAAGTTGTCGGAGAGGCCTACGCTGGAAACGCCGAGGGCGTCGCACCAGGCGCGGGCGATGATCTGCTCCATCTCGGAGCCGGTTTCCGGTGCGCCGGGTTGGTCTGCGTTTCTTGGCGCCTGTGCGGAGAGGTTGGGCGGCGGGAGCTTGAGGAGGGCCTTGCGATCGATCTTTCCGTTGTTAGTGAGGGGCAAGGCGGGAAGAAAGACGAAGGCGGAAGGGACCATGTAGTCGGGAAGCTTGGAGGCGAGCGTGGCGCGGAGTTCGGCCGGGGATTCGGGGCTTCCCGCTGAGGCGACGAGATAGGCGACGAGGCGCTTGTCTCCCTCGCGATCTTCGCGGAGAACAACGACAGCCTGGCGGACGCCGCGGCACTCTTCAAGGAAGGCTTCAATCTCACCGGGTTCGATGCGATGGCCGCGCAGCTTGATCTGGTAGTCGGCGCGACCAAGGTACTCGAGGTTGCCGCCGGGAAAAAAGCGGGCCAGATCGCCGGTGCGATAAAGGCGCTGGGGGGAAATCGCCGGAATGGTGATGAAGCGCTCGGCGGTGAGGTCGGGGCGCTTCCAGTAGCCGCGCGCGACGCTGTCGCCGCCGATGAAGAGCTCGCCGACTTCGCCCACGGGAACTTGATGGAGGGTATCGTCGAGCAGGTAAACCTGGGTGTTGGCGATGGGGCGGCCGATGGAGACGCTGGCGCCAACCTCCTGAATGAGGTGAGTGGTTGACCATACTGTGGTCTCGGTGGGGCCGTACATGTTGTAGAGGTTGCCCTTGAAGACCTTTCGGAGCAGGTTGATGAGGGATGCGGGGACAGCTTCTCCGCCGAGGAGCATGGTGCGCAGTGAGGCAAGCGCGGTGTAGGCACGCGAATCGAGGGTGAGCATCATGGCGAGCGATGGAGTCATCTGCAGGTGAGTGACGCCGTAGCGGGCGATCTGGTCGGCAATGAATCCGGGGCCGCGGCCGGCATCGAGAACGATTGTGAAGCCGCGGGTGAGTGTCCAGAGGAGTTCGAGAACGGAGATGTCGAAGGAGACGCTGGTGACGGCAAGCCAGACACCGGGTTGGCAACCGATGGCGCGGTCCATGCCGGTGAAGAAGTTGACGACGTTGCGTTGCTCGATCATTACGCCCTTGGGCTTGCCGGTGGAGCCGGAGGTGTAGATGACGTAGGCCAGGTGATGGCTTGCGGCAGCAGATGAAACGGGCGCGGAGCTGAGCCTGGAGATGGCAGGATCTTCAGCATTTACGACAGCGAGATCGCTGAGGTCGAGGGGAAGCTGAGGGCGCGACTCGTCGGTGGTGACGACGGTTTGCATGCGCGAGTCGTGGATTACGAGGGTAGTGCGCTCCTTGGGATAAGTGGGGTCGAGTGGAACGTAGGCACCGCCGGCCTTGAGAATAGCGAGGAGCGCGACGACCAGAGACTCGGTGCGGGTCATGGCCACGCCGACGAGAGTGTCACAGCCAACGCCGAGGGACTGAAGATGACGGGCGAG
>PMXB01000121.1 GCA_003165935.1 Acidobacteriaceae bacterium
GCCGGGCCAATAGGGCCAACAAAGACAACCGGGCTGCAGCCCCTGAGGAATGTTTGTTCCGTGCTCCCATGACCGCCCCCACCACAAACCTCACCTTCCCGCACCGCTGGCACGCCCGCATCCTCCCCGCTCGGCCGTTGATCCTACCGCCTCGCCATTTCGTCTACCCGCGTGCAGCCGAAGAAGTCGAACGCGGCGCACTGGAATTGATGATCCGCGCCGAAGCCAAAGCAACAGAGCTCCTCGCCACCTGCGCCCTCGGCTTTCAGAACCCCATCGTTCCCACCGGAATCTGGTCCTGCCCCAATCCCCACGAGATCTGCGCCGTCTCCGGCGGATATGCCTACCTCATCAACACCGCCGCACCGGAGCAGTTCACCATGCTCTCCTACCGCCCAGTCCTCGAAATCCGTCCTGTCCCGGAAATGAACCTGCTGATATTTGTCGGGCACCATTCCATCCTCGCCTGGGGCGCAGAAGGCCTGGCATGGCAGTCGGACCGCCTCTCGTCGGAAGGCGTGACGATCGTCTCCATCAACGGCCCAACCCTCCACGGACGCGGCTGGGACATGCTCACCGACAAGGAAACGGAGTTTGCGCTGGATCTCAGGACTGGGCAACGGCTCAGCTAGATCGCCTTTGCTTCAGCGCTCACTGCAACGCCCCGCTCCGCCCCCGCCCCCGGCAGAATCCCCTCGTACGCCGCGTACACCCCCTCAAACACCGAGTCCCAGCTAGCCGTCAGCGCATGCGCACGCGCCGCACTCCTCATCTCCGCAAGTTTTGCGGGTTCCGCAAGAATCCCCGCCACCGCCGCCGCAAACTCCCCATCCGGCACAATGCGCCCGGTCACCCCGTCGCGAACAATACTCGCCGGCCCGCCATCCGGCGTCACAATCGCCGGAACCCCACTGGCAAACGCCTCCAGCACCACATTGCCAAACGTATCCGTGTGCGACGGGAACACAAACAGGTCCATGTTTGCGTAGGCCTCGGCCAGCGCCTCCCCGCGCAACACGCCGGGCAAATGCACGCGGGCCATATGCTCGCGCAGCCATTCCGTATCCGTCCCGTGTCCCACGATGAGAAAGCGGAAGTTCGTCTGCCCCATCTGCTCCAGTTCCTGCTGAATCTGCGCGAGCAGCGTCACGTTCTTTTCGATCGAAAGCCGTCCAACAAACCCCAGCACAAACTCGCGATCGTCCGCAGCCCTGGTCCTGCGCACCGGATTAAAAAGCTCCGAGTCCACCCCGCGCGGCATCAGGGGGCAGGGCCGGTGGGTGGTCTTCTCCAGCAGCGCGCACAGCTCTCGGTTCGGCGCAAACAGAACCCTCGCCAATGAGTAGAACTTGGCCGCCAGCGCCATCGTCAGGTCTTCAATAGTCTGCTCCGCCGCCTCGGAATGTGCCTTCGGCAGCAGCTTGCATAACCAGTCAGACCGCCGCGCCAGGTACTCATGCACATTGGTATGCCAGCTCGCCGCCAGCGGCAGATCCATATGGTGCGAGAGCGCCGCGCCCAACATCCCCACCTCGCTCGGGCCGGTGATGTGAATCAAATCGGGCTTGAACCGATCGAGCACTTCTTCGATGTGCGGGATGTGCCGCAGAAATGCCGGATCGAAACGCAAATCCTTCTCCAGCGCAAACGACAGAAACCCGCGCGGCAGCTCCAGCGTCCACACATTGCCGTCTTCAATGAATGTCTGTGCACGATCGCCCGCGCGAACGCAAAGAAAAGGCAGCCCCTGTCGGCGCGCAAATGCCTCAAAATGGCGACTGGTGTGCGCAACCCCGTTGATCTCATGGAACGAGTCTGGGAAGTACGCTACTCGCGGCTTGACCGTCCTCATCTTCAGTCGGCTTCCTTGCCCAGCCCCACAGTACGCGTCGCGCTCTAGCCGTCCAGCTCGCCCAGGGCCAGCCGCTGCTGATGTGCCTCGCTCCACGCCATGCGCAGCCCACCCGAAACCAGTCCCCTGCCCATCAACTGGACCAGTTGGATGCTCCACTTCATGACCCTCGGAGCTCTGCCACTGGGCCACAGTTCCTTCAACGGCCGCGGCACACCTTGGCGATCAGGATGATAGACCCGCTCATCCCAGGTCCGTGAGCCCTGCGGAAACTCGGGATAATCGCGGACTGCATCGATCGCCGACTGCAGGATCCGGTGCTTCCACGGCTCGGCGTACTGGGGCATGAAGACAATATCGCTCTTCCTTTCCTTCCGAATCTCGTGGACAAACTCGGTGAAACTCGTTGCATTCGTCAGGTTCAGGTTCGCGTTCGGCTCAACACCATGGCGGTCGCCGCCCGAGATCAGAAGCATGTTCCACTTTTCCGCCAGTCTGCGCACCGCCCGGTTCTCGTCCCAGTGGCGCAGGCCGTTCAACTCCAGCGCGTGGAAGTGAGCGCCATACTTCTGCAGAAACTCGCCAACCAGGAACTCGTGTCTCTCTTTCCCGATCAGGTAGAGATCCCACATCGGATGGTTAAACACCAGCAACACATTCGGCTCGTCATTCAATGCCTGGAAGATCTCCCCAAGCCGGCGTTCGCTGGGATGGGCGGTGTACTCCGCCAGCGTTGCCATCCACTCCGTGGCGCGAGCGCTGGGCAGGTTGTGCACGCCCAAGTGGAACGACTGGGTCCCATAAGGAACGCTCCACTCTACTGAAACCGGAATCTGACGCGCGCTCGGAATCGTGCGCAGCAGCATCGGAGCCTTGATGTTGTCGTGGTCCGTGATCGAAACCATTGGCGCTACGTCAAGATTCTGAATCTGCTTGCTCTCAAGATCGAATGCCAGCTTGGGCGTCATCGGCGGAGTCCAGTAGCTGGCAGCATAGTTGATGCGAAAGCCGTACATCGACTCGGCGCGACGCTCCATCCGCGAAAGAAGGGGACGCATCACTGGATACTGGTTCCCGAAATTGGCCAGAAAATCAAGCGTCTCTGAGGACTGGTTGGTGTGGCTGTGCAGCGATACACCGGACCGAAATCCCTTCGCGGCCTGAGGATCCCGCCAAAGGTACGAGATGGATGAGGCTGCCATGGGCGCTCCTTCTCCGCAGGCCCGCTCGACTCCGCTCCTATAGCTGGGCTGCTGTAGCCAGTATCGCGTCTTTTCCATAAAGGCCCGGTTAACAGGTCGCTAATAACCCTTCAATCGACAAAGGAATCAATAGAGTTACGATCAAACCCCGCCAAATGCCCGCAAAAGCCGATGATCCCCGCAGAATTCCTATATCTAAGGTTACACCCTGCTATCTCCGAGTCTTGGCAATCTCCGGGCCCAGCAGTTCCTCCACCAGTGGCCCCCTCAGCAACTCTTCGTCCGCGCGGCCATCGGTTGGCGGTGGTGCCTCTCCATGTTTCGCTTCCACCGCCAGGTAGTTCTCCGTAAGGCCGTCCTTCAGCATCTTGAAGGCCGCCTCCGGCGTGTCAGCGAACTGGAACAGCTCAATGTCCTTGGGCGAGATCGCCCCGGTATCCACTAGCACATCCAGGTTGAAGACCTTCTTCCAGTACTCCGAGCCGTAAATCACCACCGTGATCTTCTTCGCCAGTTTGTGGGTCTGCGCCAGCGTCAGCACCTCGAACATCTCGTCAAGCGTGCCAAACCCGCCGGGAAACACCACCAGCGCCTTCGACATATACGCAAACCACAGCTTGCGCATGAAGAAGTAGTGAAACTCGAAGTTGAGATCCGGCGTGATGTAGGGGTTGGGCGATTGCTCAAAAGGCAGCTTGATATTTAAACCGATGGTCTTGCCGCCGGCTTCGTAGGCGCCGCGATTGGCGGCCTCCATAATCCCCGGCCCGCCCCCTGAAGTCACCACAAACCGATGCCGCTTCGACGGAATCGACTTGGCCCAGCTTGTCAGCATGCTCGACAGCCGCCGCGCATCCTCGTAGTAGCGGGCCATCTCCACCGCCGCCACCGCGCGTTTGCGCTGCAAGTCGGATGCAGTGCCGGCAGCAATGTCAGGTGCGCTCGCGGGCTGCTCATGGCTCGGAGCAGGCTGGCTCGATCCGGTGTTCTCCAGCAGCTCAAGTTCGTGGTCGGCCTCTTCCTTCCCACGAAAGCGTGCCGACCCAAAGAAGACCACCGTGTCCTGAATCTGCTCGCGCCGGAAGCGGGCCAGCGGCTCAAGATACTCTGACACAATGCGAATCAGGCGTCCATCCGCGCTGTTCAAAAATGCCGGGTTCTCGTATGCGAGCGGCGCGCTCCCAAGCGGGGGCGGCATGTGGTTTCCGGGAATGGTGGCAGCCGGCTTGGCATCGGCCGGGGCGGGCGACTTGTCGGTTGGTCCTTGATTTGAAGTACTCATTCCACTTCCTTAATCCGGGCGCTTTCATCTCCCAGCTTGGATAAATCCATTCGACTGGCTGCGCGCCGCTCCCCTTGCTTAGGGAATCTGGGCACAACTTGTCCTGTAACAGGGCACGACTTCAGTCGTGCCGATAGGGCCAACAAAATGAGCGGGCTTTAGCCCCTGCAAAAGATCGCCTGGGGCAGCGCCGAACTTGTGTAGAGATTCCTTACGCGATCTCAATGTTCCTGTCGTGTGCACCATTCCGCACTACCTACCCTGTCACTTCGAATCCGCATCTCGTCCCTTGCCCATCGCATCCAGGAAGGCGAACCACAGATTCAGCAGTCCGAGTCCAGTCACAAGGCCCCGAACCGCGCCATTCAAGGCAATGTTCGCTAGCATTGGATGCTGCACAAAGAGCGGATTCTGATCCCAGAAAAAACGGGACCACGGCGCGTAACAGATGGCCACCCCGATGTACATCCTCAGCATCACGCGAATAAACAACTCGGCGCGCTCGAGCCAACGGGGAATCCTTTGATTGGGGTGAATCATGGCTGCTGAGGCTCCGGCGCGTACATCTGGCGGAACGACCGCAACCGGGCCGGGCATGCGCGCCGGGCTCGCGGGCGGCACTGGTGATGTGGATTCCGGCAATTGAGACATGCTCTGGGTTCGCGCGGGGTCCCGGTCGATCGCAATTACTTTTTCAATCGTTACCCAGTCCGCATTGCTCGACCGGGCTCAGGGACGCCGTATCTGAACGGTAACACAGCAGCCTTGAGAGCAATGCGCTGCGGCGTGCCAGCCAGGCCACCCCTCTAGACTAAGACCATGCCCAACCCCGGCCTCTTCATGACCGCCGAATGGAAGTGGCTGGCGATGGCCAACTACGCCGTCGACCCCTCGCTCCTGGAGTCCCTGGTCCCCCGCGGCACCGAACTCGATTCCCACGACGGCCATGTCTACGTCAGCCTCATCGGCTTCCTCTTCAACCGCTCGCGCATCTACGGGATTCCGATTCCCCTCCACCAGTCGTTTGAAGAAGTGAACCTCCGCTTCTATGTCCGGCGTGGAGAAAAGCGTGGCGTGGTCTTCATCCGCGAACTGGTTCCCCGATACTGGGTAGCCGCCATCGCCCGCCTCGGCTACAACGAAAAATACTCCTCCGTCCCCATGGCCCACCGCATTCACACTGACCCGACAAGCCACACCATGGGCGCCGAATATGCCTGGGGCGCCTCCAAAAATCGCTGCTCGCTGCGCCTCACCACCGGGGGTGAGAGCTTTATCCCCGCCGAGGGCTCCATCAGCCAGTTCATCACAGAGCACTACTGGGGCTATGCTGCGCAGCCCAACGGCAGCAGCAAGGAATACGAAATCCAGCACCCCCAGTGGCACGTGCGGAACGCGCGTGAGGTCCACGTAGATGGCAATATGACCCACTTCTACGGTGAGGCCTTCGGCGAAATCCTGAAGCTCCCCCCGGATTCCGCCTTCCTCGCCCTCGGCTCTGCGGTCAAGGTCTACAAGGGAAGCCGGATCGGCTGAAGAAACCCCGCTGCGGATCGCAACCGCGTGGCGCAGGTCTCAATTTCCCTGCGCCACAGGCTCAAAACAAAAACGGACTCTTTCGTGCGGGATCATAGTCGAACTTCACCAGCCCGTCGCGGTAGTCAATGTGAATGGTCGTGCGACTTATTGTCTTCAGCCCAATCAGCCCGAAAATCTCCATCCCGGAATCATCGGTGAACGCCGCTGTGTCAAAGGGATAGATTGGCGATTCCTTCAGCGATACGCCTGCAAAGTTCAATACTTGATCCCCAGACAGACTGATCACGTTCCAATTCGCAATCGCCTTTCTGTCTTCCAACTTCAGATCTTTGTGTCCGGTCGTCAGCAAGCTGGCCGCCTGCGGTGTTACGGCGGAGTAACTGATTGCGGTGTCAAGAACGAACGGCATGAGAGGGCTTCCATTCACAGACACGGGCAAAACCATATCGCTTCCGGAAATCAGAAGCGGGGCATAATCCTTCATTGATGGCGCCCAGAATCGGTTATACAGCCCGTCCGCGGCCTTCATCTCTGTTGGTCGAGCCGGGAGTGTTTCCAGAATGAGTTTCTTTGCTTGAAAATCAAGCGTGATCAAAAAGGGAGAAAGAACCTCCAATCCCACGATCCCCTCGGCGCCGTTCGGAAAGTTAACATCCATCGACTGCACGGCACAGTTATGAAATACGACATCCCCCACCGATAGGGTGTCGGCTATGCCAACGAAGCCTGAGCGCGGCGCTTGGCCGCCAGTCCCGGGAACATCGTTCTGGTAAACCGGCGTAATGCCCGCATGGTGAGCGGCAGTTTTGCTGATAAGTATTCCGCTTCCTCCCTCGATTGGCAGGCGCGCGTTATAGCTGGTGTCTATCGCCAACCGCGTCTCGCGGTTGTTTATCTTCACGGTCAATCCAAACGCGATAGTTTGGTGGGTATTGCCCGCGCCCACGATGGGGACGAAAGGAACTTCAGCGTTTGCTGCCGTCGAAACCATCGTGCAACTGGCGCGCGGCCCTGCGGCCCAGGACTTCAAATGGTTCAGATCCGTTTGCAGGTTGGTCCGTTCATCCGCACTATCTCCCCTGGGAGCCGAAAGGTAAGCATCCCATTCCGTAATCCGCTGCTCGATCGGCAACGTTTTTATCCATTCCGCCCGTATCTCAGGGTCCTCGGAGTCAATCTTGTGCGCTGTCGTCAGCGTCTTGCGCGCAATCGCAAATTGCGAATTCAAGTTTTCCACTCTCGAAAGCAGGAACAGAGTTCGCGAGTTGCAAGGGTCCAGGCCTTGCGATGCTACCGCGGTCTTTGCAGCTTTCCACGGCTCGCCCTGCCTCAGTTCCACTTCACCGCGCAGCGTCATCAGCGCAGGAGGCTCCGGAGACTTCGTGTACGCCTTCAGCGCATCCGCTGCCTCCTGCACCTTGAATTGGCGCAAGAGCGTGTGAACCAGGCCGATGGTCGCATCCTGGTCGCCTGCATCCTTCCCCAGCGCCGATTTGTAAAGCCCAGCCGCCTTGGCAAAATCGCCAGCCAGAAACGCTGTGTCCGCATCTGTAGGCGGTGGATGATGTACAACCTTGCAGCTTTGCGCAATCGCTAAGCGTGCGGTGCTGGAAAACAAAGCGAGCGCAATGCCACCCAGCAGCATCGCGCAAGCCAGCCTTCTCGGATTGAGACTCTTCCAAAACATAAAAACCCTCTCAGGTGATGTGGAGAGAATCTTATACGCAAAATTGAGACCGTGGAAATCTCATGCAGATTCGAATCTGGATCGACTCGGGTTGGGTTTGCTTCACAACAGGCTGCTAAGCGACCTGAGGACCAATGGCCTACTTCCTCCCCAATCCCGCCATCTCCGCCGCCACCACCTGGTAGGTTCCGTAGTCGATCGTCAGCACTGCCGTCCCCCCAATGCGGACCTTCGTCTCGCTCCGTGTTTTCCCCGGCAGCCAAAAGCCGTCCGTCTTCACGCTCGAGCTGTTGATCGACGTCCGCGAGATCCAGAACGACGGGCTCTTCGCCGGCTCCGTCTCCATCTTCACCACCGCAAAGTCCTCTGCATCAATCCAGATCTTTCCCCGCGACAGAAACTTGCCTTCCCTCAGCGGTTCCTCGTGCAGCATGTACGCAGGCCGTCCATTTACGGTGTCTGTACCAAGCAGGCTGAAACGGTAATTGGTGTCGTTCAGCGCGGTCGATGCTTTGTCCTGCGAGGCTTCCTTTTCGCTGTCCACTGCCTTCTTGAGCACTTTATCGCACAGCAGATTCGATCCGCTCTGCGAAACCATGCGAAAACTCTTCCCCGTGGCCGAGTCGTAGTTGACTTCAACGTCCATCTTGGCGTCGACCGTGTGGGCAAAGCCCTTGTACTCAATCGCGTAGTGGCGCGTCGCCTTGTACTGCCGGAGTTCATCGAGGCGCGCCTGGTTGTGGCGCTGCACCCGGTGGATGATCTCATTGGCTGTCAGGCTCGCGGGCGTCGGCGCTGCGCTCTGCCCGGCATTCTGGGCCAGCGCCGGAGCGACGCCGACTGCAAGCGACACGAACAAGCTGCGGAGGAGTGAGCTCGACATGGCTGCATCCTACCTTCGGTCCTGTTGCAGCTCGTTCTCGCGCAAGTTAAAAGACGGCTGAGAGGGCCAACCCTAGTGGAAATCAAGGTACCACTTCCTCCAGCATCCCCGCTGGCCAATCAAGCTCACAGCTTGAAATAGATACCCACCACTGGCTCCGCTGTGTGAACGAATGCTCCGCTCGATGTGAAGACTGTGGTCAGCGCGGGTGCGCTATACACATTGCCGCGATATTGGAAGCGCAGCCCAATGTGCGGGACGAGTTGCCAGTCCAGGCCACCACCATAAACCAATACGCCCTTGGTGGCGCTCATGGTGGTCCCAAGGGTCGTGGCGTTGGCTGGGGCGCTGCTGGGCTGATTCAAGAGCAGCCCCCCGCCGGCCAGCGCAAATGGGCGCAGGTTGGCCAGTTTGATTGAGACAATCCAATCGCCGGTAATCTCATGCGCGTTGTTCGGCACCAGCACACTGACCACACCGCAGGCTCCAGACGTCGGCGTAGGGCAGTCGAGTGGCAATGCATAAAGTCGATACCCCTGATCGGCCCGGTTGTAAGAGTAAGTCCCCTCAAATCCAACCAGTGGGTTCTTGATCTCGCGGACCTCCAACAGCACGCCGGCAGCGTTCGCAGGGCTCTGAACAATGTTGTTGCCAGTGGTCGTCCCGCTGAATGTGCCATAAATGCTGGCCGCGATATCGGGCTGCGCCGCCGCATGGGTACAGCCAAAGGCCGCCCCGCCAACCAGGATAAGAATTGCAAGATTCCGATTCATAGGCACCCCCACATCAGCATAGACGCCGCGTCGGTGCTGATGTGTGCGCTCAGACACCCATGGAGCCACAGTTGACACATCGGTTTATCCTGTCAGAACACCATGACTCATCAGCGCACCATCTTGGCCCTCGCTGCTGCAACGCTTCTGACCCTTGCGTTTAACCAAAGTCCAGAGATTTCAACGGCCCAACCCCAGGCCCAACCTCAGGAAGGCTCGACAAGCGTGATCCCATACCTCGACGAGCAACCCGCGCGCGCCCGCCATGGCATGGTCGTCAGCGTCCACCATCTTGCCGCCGACGCCGGCGTCGAGATTATGAAAGCAGGCGGAAACGCCGTCGATGCGGCCGTTGCCACCGGCTTTGCACTTGCCGTCGTCCATCCTGCCGCTGGCAACCTCGGCGGCGGCGGATTCCTGCTGCTGCGTATGCACAACGGCCAATCCACCTTTATCGACTTTCGCGAGAAGGCCCCGCTCGCCGCCTCCGAAAAAATGTACCTCGACCCCCACGGAAACGTGCTCCCCGATACTGACCTCAATTCCAGCGTCATCGGCTACCGCTCCATTGCGACGCCCGGCTCGGTGGCAGGCCTGGCCTACGCCGAGAAGAATTACGGCAAGCTCGGCCTTTCCAAAGTAATGGCCCCCGCGATTCGCCTCGCGAAAGATGGCTTTGTTCTCACCGCCGAAGAAGCGAAAGAACTCACCGACGAAGACCTCGCCCGCTTCCCCGACTCAAAGCGCATCTTTCAGCGCGATGGCAACTTTTATGCAGAAGGCGACACCTTCCGCCAACCCGAGCTCGCGCGCACCCTCGAGCGAATCGCCGCCGACCCCGACGATTTTTACCACGGCAAGATGGCCCATGAGTTAATCGACGACATCCGCAAGGGCGGTGGCCTGCTCACGCTCGAAGACCTCGCACAATACACCGTGGTCGAGCGCAAGCCCATCCTTGGCACCTTCCACAACTACACGATTGTCAGCGCCCCGCCGCCATCGTCGGGCGGCATCGTCATGGTGAGCGCGCTCAACATCCTTGAGGGCTTCGACCTCGCCGGACTCGGCGACCGCTCTCCGAATTCGATACACCTGATTGCCGAGGCCTATCGCCGCGCATATATGGACCGCGCCGAGTATCTGGGCGATCCTGAATACAACTCGATCCCGGTAGCTGCCATGATCTCGAAGGAGTACGCAGCCGCCTGGCGCAAGGGTGTCGATCCGGCAGCAGCCACACCATCTTCATCGCTTCAGCGCCCGCAAGGCTTTCTGCCTGCACCTCCCGCCACCGCCGGACGCCGCAAGCCCGAGTCGCACGACACAACCCACTATTCGGTGGTCGACAGCGAAGGCAACGCCGTCTCCGTCACCACCACGCTCAACGATGCCTTCGGATCCCGCGTGACCGCCGGCTCGCTCGGCTTCCTGCTCAACGATGAGATGGATGACTTCGCGTCCAAGCCCGGCGCGCCCAACCTCTACGGCCTCATTCAGGGCCCCGCAAACGCCATCGCTCCCGGCAAGCGCCCGCTCAGCTCCATGACTCCAACCATCGTCCTCGAAGACGGCAAGCTGCGCTTCGTGCTTGGCTCCCCCGGCGGCGCGCGCATCATCACCACCGTTGCCAACATCTTCCTCTCCGTGGCCGAGGACCGCCTCAACATTCAGCAGGCCGTCGACGCGCCGCGCTTCCATCACCAGTACGAGCCGGACAAGCTCTTCCTCGAGCCCGGCTTCAGCCCGAAGACCATCAGCGCCCTCGAAGCCATGGGATACAAACTCGACATGAAAGACGGCCACTGGTCCAACGGCGAATGTATCGAGGTCGACCCGAAGACCGGCGAGTTGCTCGGTGGCCAGGATCACCGCAGCCACTACGGCAAGGCCGCCGGCTACTAGAGCTGGTCTCATAAATGGGGTTTTGAAAGGGCACGACTTCAGTCGTGCCGCAATGGCCAACAAAGACGTGGGCTTTAGCCCCCGAGGGACGCTCTTTCCCGGTCCGTCAACATTTATGAGACAGCTTTTAGCGTCCTGAGTCCAAAGTTCGCACTGCAAGAATCTGTCAGCCTGAGCGCAGTTGGGCACGTTCTTTGTGCCCAACGGAGTCGAAGGATCTGCGGTTGTTATTCGGAAACTATTCGTCGGGCTCCGACTCAGAACATAAGCAATTTGGCCGCGCTTACTTCACGCGCCAGCCGTCTCACGCCATGATCGATGCACCATCCCGAACAACATCCCCGCTCCTTCCGCGCATTGCAAAAGTGCGACAATCGAACTTGGGGTCCAGCAAGAATCGAGACCCTTCGATCCTCCCCTGGGATCCTGGAGATTCTTTGCCCATGCTGCGTGCGCTGTCGACTCACTTGTTCTTGAACCATCGTCTCCATCCGGGACTGCTTGAGTTCGCGGCCCGCTCGGGAGCAGAGGCGGTGGAGATCTTTGCCGCGCGCCAGCACTTCGACTACTCCAGCCGCGAGGACGTGTCTGAACTGGCCAGTTGGTTCCGCTCAAATCCGTTGCAGCCGTTTTCCATGCACGCGCCGCTCTTCCCTGACCGCGAGATGGGCCGCGCCGGTGCGCCAGCGGTAAACGTGCTGCATCCCGAAAAATCCCGCCGCATCGACGCGATGGACGAGATCAAACGCGCCCTTGAAGCCGCCGAACTCATCCCCTTCACCAACCTGATCATGCACCTCGGCGAACGCACCGACGGCTGGTCGCAGCGCACCATCGAGTATGCCCAGACCGCGCTCGAGCATCTCGGCGCATTTGCCCGGCCGCTCGGAGTTCGCCTGCTGGTGGAGAATCTCACCTCGGAGCCGACAACCCCCGACCACCTGGTAACCATTCTCGAAATGGGCCACCTCGACAACATCGGCGTCTGCCTCGACCTCGGCCACGCTCAAATGACCGTGGGCATCCCCGAAGCTGTAGCCACGCTGGGCCCGCGCATCGCCTCAGTCCATGTCCACGACAACAACGGCCTGAAGGATGAGCACCTCTGGCCCGGTGACGGCACCATCCACTGGCCCGCGACGGTCGCCGCAATCAAAGCGCTGGCCACGCCGCCCGCCACTGTTCTCGAGATCCATTACAACCTGGGCGCTGAAACGCCAGAAGTCAGCGACCGCATCGAGAAGGCCTTCGCGTTGTTCGCCTGAAAGCAACGAGTACAGTGGCCGTCGGGTTTCGAACTTTGTAGCGCCGGTCTCCAGACCGGCTGTCGTGCGGGTCTCCCGACCCGCGCGTGTACAACTTCATCCGGACAAGGGCCTGCCTGCCCCAAACTCCCACCTCACTGCTTCCCAAACATCACGTGAATCACATCCCTGTTCTTCGCGTAGTTGTCGTGGGCGGTGGTAGGCGACTCCAACAGCCAGAACCAGTGCAGCCCGTTCTGCACGTATAGATTCACCACGTCCACATCGCGAAGCTTGGGCACCCGCCAGGTCAGCAGGTCGCTCGGATCGCTGAACGCCACAACTTGTATCTTTGGTTGCGCAACAGCGTCGTTCGGATGCACCCTGTTCTCGAATGCGGCATGCACCTGCGCCCATCGGCTGATCAGCTCGGTCTCTGAAGCCGGAGCGGTCTGTGCCGCCTTTGGATCGGGACTCGTGTCTGGACCGATAGCCGCCGCCTGAGAGCTGCCATCGCTCTTCAGGTTCGCCAACTCCAGGATCGGCACTTGATTGGCGAAAAAGTAGATCAGCGAAGTCCGCTCAGCAACGTACTGCAGCGCCTGATCCTCAATTGAATCCTGCTGAGCCTGCAGCGAATGGGGAGCCGCCTTCGCTCGATTTGCTGTACCGAGATCGAGTGAGTCAAGAATTAGAAAACTGCCCATACTATGAGTCACCGCAACAAACACCTGGTCGTCACTCTTCCCGCTTTGCAAATGCTCCTGCCAGTTGTAAGCTTGCCGGCCCTCGTGAACTGACTTTGTGCCCGCGCTCGCCCGCGGGTCGAAGGCTGCCGACTTCGCAATCAACTGCCGGATTCCCTCTTCAAGAACCGGTCGAAGAGGTCCGATCCCCAGAAACACGTCGGAGAATCCCCAATCCTCAAGCCCAGTCTTGAGCCCGCGGTTAATCAGCGCGGCCCGATTCGGCATATGGCCAAGGTCACTCGCCTGCTTTTCGGTCAGCCACTGATACTGCTTGAACCGTTTCGCGTTGTCCGGGTCGTCCTTGTTCGGCAAGGAACAAAAACTCAGCAGGCTCCGATTGGGTCCGGCAAGATGCGAATCGCCCGGCACAATACGCTCACATTTGAGCTTGAGAACGAGCGGCCACCAGTTGATCTCGTCCAGCACCAGGATGGCGTTATGCCCACGCAGCCGCACCACGTAGTGCGTAACAAAAGGCGCCGAAGCGCGCCACTCCGCAGCGTCGTTCTCGCTTGTCCAGATAGGCACGCCCAGGTATTCGAGCGTCGGCGGCGTCGCATCCAGCGCATATGGGCCGTAATCCGCATACTCCGTGCCGGCCTTCTGCCATTTGGATTCGCACAGGTGAGCAACATTGCATATCGAATCGCGGAAAACCTGGGAGTCGTCCGATCCCAGCGAATTGATCCCGTGCATATAGAGAATATGCACCGGTCGCTGGTCGGCCGTCTTCAAAGCATCCCAAACAGTTTCCATGCCCTTGAGCGACCCGGGAACGTCCTCAACCACCTTGGCGTGAGCAGTCGTGCCACCCAGAAGAGCAACAGAGAGAAGAGCACTAATGCATCCGCGCACTTGCACCGCGAGCAACCTCCAATTGGGCAACGTACGACTACCGTAGCACTGTTTCAGAGTATGACCGAACTGAATTCACTGGATGTTACAAGCGCCGCACCTGCGTAGCGCCGACCTCCAGATCGGCTGTCGTGCGAGCCTCCAGGCCCGCACACCAATCTCGGCAGCGTGGGCGCCACTATTGCAACCACTCCAGAGAGCGGCGCTATTCGAATACGCAATTCAGCGATAAGCCCTGGAACTGGTCTCATAAATGGGGTTTTGAAAAGGCACGACTTCAGAGCCTGCCCTGAGCGCAGTCGAAGGGTGCCGAAAACGCGGCCAAAAAATGAGGCTTTGAAAGGGCACGGCTTCAGTCGTGCCGAAAACGCGGCCAAGAAGCGATTTGGGCTTCAGCCCCTGCAAAATATGCGATTGCATCGCATTTTAAGCGGACCCGCCTCAGCAAATCCGCGGCAACTGCTCGCCAATCTGCAGCGGAATCACCCGATTCGAGCCCATCGCCGTCCGCGCCACCAGCAGCCCTATATGCTCCGCCGTTACCTGGCCAATGCGCGCGGCATTGCGCCCCAGCGGATGTCCACGCAGCAGGTCCAGCACCACGTCGGCTGCCTCTTCGTCCACGAAGAGAACCACCTTGCCCTCGTTGGCCACATACACCGGATCCAATCCAAGCAACTCGCAGGCCGACTGCACCTCGGGCCGCACCGGCAGACTCTCCTCGTCGATCGCGATGCCCACGCCGGATGCCTGCGCAATCTCATTCAGCGTCGATGCAAGGCCGCCGCGTGTCGGGTCGCGCATCGCGTGCACCGATCCACCAGCCGCATCCAGAACCGTGGCGATCATCCCATTCAGCGCCGCGCAATCTGACCGGATCTGGCTCTCGAACTCCAGCCCCTCGCGCACGCTCATGATGGCCATCCCGTGGTCTCCAATCGTTCCAGAGATCAAAATCGCATCGCCCGGCCGCGCGCGGTGTGGCCCCACCTGAACCCCATTGCGTAGCACCCCAATGCCCGCCGTATTGATGTAGCAACCGTCCCCGTGTCCCCGCTCCACAACTTTCGTGTCGCCGGTAACAATTTGCACGCCCGCACTTTTCGCCGTCGCCGCCATCGACTCCACAATCGCCGCCAGCTGCGCCAGCGGAAAACCCTCTTCCAAAATGAAGCTCGCGCTTAGGTATTTCGGCGTCGCCCCAGAGACGGCCAGATCGTTCACCGTACCGTTCACAGCAAGCTCCCCAATCGACCCGCCAGGAAAAAACAGCGGCTGCACCACAAACGAATCCGTGCTCATCGCGATCCTGCCGGAACCGAGATCGAGCGCCGCCGCGTCGCCAAGATTCTCCAGTGCAGGGTTGCGAAAAGCAGGCAAGAACAAATGTTCCACCAGCTCGTTGCCCAGCTTGCCGCCACCGCCATGGCCCATCACAATGCTCGGGTAGTCCGCCAGCGGCAGCGGACACGACCAGTTGGCGAAGTCCCGCGTCGGACTGCCCTGCGTAGAGCTCGGTGAATCCGCAACGTCCACCCGCAAATCCTTTGCCATTGCACCCCCGGCCACTCGGCAACTAACCACTAATCACTAACAACTAACCACTGCTTTTGCCAGCTCCTCCGCCGACAAGAACCGCCCATAGTTGTAGTACGCCGCACAAGCGCCTTCGCTCGAAACCATCGTCGCGCCCAGCGGATGTCGCGGTGTGCATTGCTTTCCAAACGCAGCGCACTCAGCCGGCTTGATCACTCCGCGCAGCACATCGCCCGCACGGCAAAGCGGCGACTCAACAGTCCGAATGCCGGAGATCTGGAACCTATCCTCCGCGTCGAACTCACGATAAGCCTCACTCAGCCGCCAGCCGCTCTTCGGGATCACCCCAATGCCGCGCCAAGCGCGATCGGTCACTTCAAAAACCTCGGCCAGCAGCTTCTGCGCAGGTTGATTGCCCTCAAAGTTCACGACGCGCTCGTAGGCGTTTTCAACCTCGTAGCTTCCCTGCTCCAGCTGCAAAACCGTCCGCCGAATCCCGTCGAGCAAATCGAGCGGCTCAAATCCAGTCACCACCATCGGCACGCGAAACCGCTCAGCCAGCGGCGGATACTCCCAGTAGCCCATCACGCTGCAAACATGCCCCGCCAGCAGAAACGCCTGCACCTTGTTCTCCGGCGCGCCCAAGATCGCCGTGATCGCCGGCGGCACCAGCACATGCGACACAAGCACTGAAAAATTCTTCAGCCCGCGCCGCTTGGCCACGTGAACGCTCATGGCATTGGCCGGTGCGGTCGTCTCAAAACCCACACCAAAGAAAACTACCTGCCTGTCAGGATTCTTCGCCGCCAGTTCCACCGCATCCAGCGGCGAATAAACAATGCGTACGTCTCCGCCCTCGCCCTTGATCTGGAACAGGTCTTTGTCGGTACCCGGTACCCGCAGCATGTCGCCGAAGGAGCAGAAGATCACCCCCGGCTGCGCCGCAATGGCCAGCGCCTTATCGATAAGCTCCAGTGGCGTAACGCAAACCGGACACCCCGGCCCATGAATCATTTCGACGCCCATGTCCACGCCGTTGGGCAGCATCTGGTCGATGCCGTTCTTGATGATCGAGTGGGTCTGCCCGCCGCAAACCTCCATGATCTTCCACGGGCGTGTAGTCACAGCGTGGATCTCGCGCGCCATGCGCTGCGCCACCTCCCCGTCGCGGAACTCAGTGAGGTATTTCATTCGCGCTCCGCAACGCCGCCCCGCCGACTCGCTGACTCGCCGACTTGCTGACTCGCTGCTTCACAACTCCCGTCCGGGCAGTTCGACGGCGTCCGTCTGGCGGCCATCAGCACAGCTTCTTCGCCGTCGGCCAGCTCCTCTTCCAGCACACCCATCTTGCGGAACACTTCAAGCGTCTTCTCTGCGGTCTCCTGGTCGACCCGCTCGATGGCGAAGCCGACGTGGACGATGGCGTAGTCGCTGACGGCGATCTCGGGGACAAAGTCCAGGCAGACCCGTTTCACAATGCCGCCGAAGTTCACTTTGCCCATCTTGAGGCCGTTTTCTTCAAAGACCTCATCAACCCGACCTGGAATAGCTAAACACATGGCAACTACCTTATACCCGTGCGGCAAACCCCTCGAATGTGATTTAGATCACCTCTTGGCACCTGGCAGTCCGCGGTGAAAGTCGCGTTTTGAAAGGGCACGACTTCAGTCGTGCCGCAAATAGCTGAAAATAAAGATCGGCTTTAGCCTCTGAGGGAGGTTTTTACAGAATCCACTCTTTCGCCACACGAACCTGGGGCAATTTCGTTGGCCACTACGACTCAGCCTTATTTTCGCGCCTTCGCTTCATTCCGCTTCACACACGCCTTCACCATCTTCGCAATCAGCGCCTTGGGCAGCGGCTTATCCAGCGGAAAGCGGATCGTCCCCTTCGTCACCCGGTAGCCGGCCAGCTCCTCCGCAAACTCCTCAATGGCCTTCGAGCCCATCGGGAAAAAGCTGCAATGCTTCTTGAACGCCGCGTAAGCGACGAGCGAGCCTTTGTAATTGAATGAAGGAATTCTGTAGGCGAGTTCTTCGCTGGCCGACTTGGGCGCCGCTGCGCGAATGATTGCTCGCAGTTTCTCAAGGGTCGTGCGGCCTGGCTCAGGGACAGCCGCCAGATAAGCCTCTACCTCAGCCTTGCCGATCACAGGGGTACTCTTCTTCGCAGGCATCGTGCAGCCTCCTTGCCGCCATACTAGCTTTTCCCGGTCAGGATGCGCGCCGAGTCAGCTGCTCCGCCAAATACCCCAGCCACTCCTCCATCCCCGCACCCGTCTTCGAACTGGTCTCGAATATCCGAATCCCCGGCCGAATCTCGTTGATATTCCTCAGCGCCAACTCCCGGTCAAACCCGCATGGCTCGGCAATGTCGATCTTGGTAATCACAGCAGCATCTGCGGAGTTGAACAGCGTCGGGTACTTCAGCGGCTTGTCTTNNTCTTCGCCCTCGGTCACGCTCAGCAGCGCCACCCGAATCTTCTCCCCCAGGTCGTAGCTCGACGGGCACACTAGATTCCCAACGTTCTCGATGAAAAGATAGTCCAAATCGCTAAGGGCAACCAGCCGTCCCCCCTCAGTCCCTGCTGCCTCCAGTGGCTCCGACTGCGCGCCGCCTTGCTGGCTCGCTAACTCGCTGACCTGCTGACTCGCTGACCCGCTGACTTGCTGGCTCGCTCGGATCTCCCACCCGGTCAGATGCCGCTCGATCATCTCCGCGTCCAGGTGGCAGATTCCATGCGTATTGATCTGCCGCACCGGCGCTCCACTCGCCGCCAGACGCCGCGCGTCGTTGTCGGTCTCCAAATCTCCCACCAAAGCGGCCACACGAGCCCCGCGAGCCTTCAGCTCGCGCAGCGTCCGCTCCAGAAAAGCCGTCTTCCCCGTCCCTGGGCTGGAGACAAGGTTCAGCACCAGCACCCCAGCCGACGTAAAGCTCTGGCGCAAAGTCCGCGCCAGCTCATCGTTCTTCTTCAATATTCCCTGGCGCAGCTCAACAATCCTTGTCGTCATCCCGGCACCTCAGCCTTATCTCTTCTGCCGGCAGTCTCATTCTCGCCAGCCTCATCTATCTCAATCGACTCAATCTCCAGCTCGCGCCCCTGCCGCACGTCCATCGTCAGCTCGCCGCACAGGGGGCAGCGAAAGCTCTGCACCCCGTCCAACTCAGAAGCCTTCCCGCACGGCTCACACCACACCACCACCGGCACCGTCTTGACCACGAGCTTTGCCCCCTCAATCTCCGTACCCTCCGTCGCGATTCCCCAGCAAAACTCCAGCGAATCAACCACCACGCTGGCCAGCGCTCCCACCCGCAGCCGCACCTCCAGCACCCGCGCCCCCGGATAAGCCGCCGCCGACTCCGTCACCGAATCCACAACGCTCGAAACAATAGAAAGTTCGTGCATGAAGACTCGATTTTACGCTTTCGAACCGAAATTCCTCACACTGAGTGAAGGCTGGCCGCCGACGATTACGCATTCTTGTTTAGCATTCGAAATCAAACCCGTGACAGAAAGAGGAGGCTCGAAATGAAGAAAATCTGCAGGAATGCTGTAGCGGCTCTGGGGTTGCTTGTGGCCACAGTAACCGCTTGCCGTGGCGCTTCAAATCCCATTCTGGGGACATGGAACCTGGTGCAGGGAGACCGATGCTACTACGACAAGCTGGTGTTTACCTCAACCGACATCGACCAGTTTTCGCAGGGGAAGTCCGGCGGCCCAGTCGGCGTCACCTACAACACTGAGACCAAGGGCAAGGTGTGGGTCATTACGGAAAACATTGGGTCCGGCGGCTCGCTGTTTACGCTCATTGGCGATGACAAGATCTCAATCACTCGGGCTTACGGGCCTTGCGTCTATCAGAAAGCGAAGTAGCGCGCGGGCGAGCGCAGTTGGAGTAGGTTGGAGCATGCGGCGCGGGTGTAAACTGGCCGGAAAAGGATTCTTCCCCGATGGCCACAACCCCCGCCGCCTCCCGCCTGGCCCTCAGCCAGCTCGCCCCCGGAGTTCTCCAGTCTGAGATTCGCGCCATGACCACCCTCTGCGACCAGATGGGCGGCATCAACCTCTCACAGGGCGTCTGCGATACGCCTGTGCCCGGGGTTGTAATGGACGCCGCCATCGAGGCCATGCGCGCCGGCCACAACATCTATACACGTTTGGACGGAATTGCCCGCCTGCGCCTGGCCATCCGGGCCAAGCAGCAGCGCGACTACGCCCTCAGCTACGACCCAGAGAATGAAGTCCTGGTCGCCTCAGGCGCGACCGCCGGCCTCCATGCCGCTGCCATGGCCCTCCTGAATCCGGGCGACGAAGTCATCCTGTTCGAACCGTTCTACGGCTATCACGTAGCCACACTCAAGTCGATGCGCGTCGTTCCCGTTCTTGTTGCGCTCGCCGACGACGACTTCGCCCTCGACCCTGACGCCCTCTCCGCCGCCATCACCCCCCGCACCCGCGCCATCCTGCTCAACACGCCCGCCAACCCCAGCGGCAAAGTCTTCTCTCTGTCCGAAATCGAAGCCATCGCCCACGCCTGCCTCGCGCACGATCTCTTTCTCTTCACCGACGAAATCTACGAATACTTCGTCTACGACGGCGCAAAGCACATCGCCCCCGCCACCCTGCCCGGAATGCGCGAGCGAACCATCGCCATGAGCGGATTCTCCAAAACCTTCAGCATCACCGGCTGGCGCTTGGGCTATGCCACCGCCGACGCGCGCTGGATGGGCGCGATGTCCTACTTCCACGACCTCACCTACGTCTGCGCCCCCTCGGCCCTCCAGCACGGTGCAGCCGCCGGCCTCGAACAACTCCCACCCAGCTTCTACACCCAGGTAGCCACCGACCATCAGGACAAGCGCGAAAGAATCCTCAGCGCCCTCCGCGCAGCAGGCATGAAGCCGACCGTTCCCGCCGGAGCCTACTACGTGCTCGCCGACGTCTCCTCCATAGATGGCGCGACCGCCGCCGAAAAAGCCCGCCATCTGCTCAAGCAAACCGGCGTCGCCGCGGTTGCCGGCTCTGCCTTCTTTCGCAAAGGCAAAGGCGAAAACCTCCTCCGCTTCTGCTTCGCCAAAAAGGACGACGAGCTCAACGAAGCCTGCCGCCGCCTCCGCGAGTTCAAGGGCTGAAATCGCTCTCCTTCAGATAGCTCGCCCACTCCGGCTCACGAAGGCTTTGTAACAGGGCACGACTTCAGTCGTGCCGATGAGCCCCAAAGAGAATCGCGGGCTTCACAGCTTGCGGAAAAACTCACAGCTCGTGGCTTTGTATCAGGGCACGGCTTCAGCCGTGCCGATAATGCCAATAGAATGAAAGGGGCTTTAGCCCCCGAGGAATGTTTTTCACGAATTGAGCGTCCATGCATGCCTTTTTCCGCAGCCTGTTCAGCCCCTGCAAATCCTCGCCCAGCAAAAACTCTACGCGTAAAAGTCAATCAAAACCACCGCACGAGTACCCACCCCGCTTCATCCTTTGCCAATAACAACTTCACAACTGTCTTGACACACGCATGGCCCCGTGGGAGTGTGATCTTTGCCCGGGCAACCGCGCCCGGCCCACTTCCCACCCGCAATCCCCGCAACCAGGAGACTCGACCATGGAGTTCAAGCCAAGCATGACCGGCCCGCAGGGCCAACTCTACGCCGACCCAAAGCCCTCGCCCGATGAAGATGCGTTCCAGGTAAACAACACCAGCGAGGCCTACTACAACTCGCCCTACTACCTCGCCAACAAGAACCTGATCCAGCCCATTCCCGAGCCCCGGGCCGGCGTGCCCCTGAATATCAACCTGGCCGACTACCTTTCCGCTGAGGCCATCGCCGCCATCCTGGCTGCGGGCGCCATCACCTTCCACTCCGTCGGCGACACCGGAGCAGCCAAGACCGGCGCACACGAGTCAGCCGCAACCGCCGTCGCGCAGGAAGCCGGCGTGGCCGATGCCATGGTAGCCGATGTCGCCACTGGGGGCCCAAGTGCGCCGGCCTTCTTCTTTCACCTCGGCGATGTGGTCTACAACTTCGGCGAGGCGCAGTACTACTACGACCAGTTCTACGAGCCATACCGCGAATACGACCGTCCCATCTTCGCCATTCCCGGCAACCACGACGGCATGTGCTTTGGAACCACGTCGAGCGCGCCGCAGAACCCCACGCTCACCGCCTTCTTGGCAAACTTCTGCGCCGCGGTGGCCGCCCCCTCGCCCGACGCCCCCACCATCACCCGCAGCACCATGACCCAGCCCGGCGTCTACTTCACGCTCGACGCCCCGTTTGTCTCCATCATCGGCCTCTACTCCAACGTGCTCGACACCGGCGGCGGCGTCATCTCGTCCCAGGCCGGCCACTATCCCATCTCCGACGTCCAGCTCGCCTTCCTCACCTCTGAGCTCCAGCGCCTCGCGCCCGATCAAGCCGCCGGCAAGCGCGCCATCATTGTTGCGGTCCACCATCCGCCGCTCTCCTGCGATGCCAAAACCGGCGGCAGCTTCGGCCTCACCCAGGATATCGACGCCTGCTGCAAGAACGCCGGCGTGTATCCCGACATGGTCCTGAACGGCCACTCCCACCTCTACCAACGCTTCACCCGCACGGTGAACGGCCGTGCTGTGCCGTACATCTGTTCCGGCTCCGGCGGCTACGCGGCCACAGCGCCCATGGATGGCGCCCCACCCGCCGGCACCGTCGTCGGCGACCACAAGCTCGAAGTTCCCCCCATCGCCCAGTTCGGCTACCTCACGCTCACTTCCGATGGCAAAACGCTCACCGCCAACTTCAAAATGGCCCCGCGCGGCAGCGCCACAGTCCTCAAAGACACAGTCTCAGTGAACTTGAAAACCGGCCAGCT
>PMXB01000001.1:0-28088 GCA_003165935.1 Acidobacteriaceae bacterium
CCAATCACAATCGGCCCCGAGCCGATCACCAAGATCTTCTGTATGTCATTTCTGCGTGGCATTGTTCTTTCTACTGAAATATTGAGGTGTTAAACCTTCGTTTCTGAGATATGTGAAGGGCGTATGGTTCATTGTGATTAATCTGGATCGGCGTCCAGGCGAGGAATGTAGTCAATCCCGTTCATGATCGGTTCCGATAAGGCCGGCGAATTAGGCGCCCAACATATTCGTTGCGTCACAGTCTTGAGATCCGGGGCACTATACACAAACCGTTCGTCGTATCGAAGGTAGAGAGTCTTAAAAAACTCCTCTAATCTCAAAGGGCTGTCCGCCGCGGGGTAAGTTTGAAGGATCTCTCCGGCTGTAGCATCGGCCATCTCGACCATAGCAAGTGAGACCGCCTCATACCGACTCACGTCATTCCGGATTCCTTTTCTCCCTGTTAACTCCTTTAACGCCGAGTGAAACTGAATGATTGATTCGACCGGCTGACCGCCCTCTTGCAGCGCGATGTCGTTTGCGGCTAGCTGACGCACTGGTCGTGCGCCTTCCGGAGCCAAAGCGGAAACGACCTCCTCAATCCGGCGATTCGCACGAACGGCGAACAGATAACCCAGTGCCAGCGCTGGATAGGTAATGTGGAGGTTAGTGCATTCTCCGATCGTCTCTTCCATACGATTTGTCAGGTTGCGAAAGGCCCCAGTCATACCCTTGCAGGAGATAGCCAAGACAGGCCCAAGGCCAGGTTTCAAGGCAACAATGTCGACATTCTTAGTCTTCAGACCGCCGAGGACGGTTGCTTCCCCGCCCGTTGCGCATTGGGGCTCGTAAGCCAAGAGATCTCGACCGCCTCGTCTGACGACGGAAAACGGAGGATGAGGAGTAATGTCGTTCGGGTGAAAGCCTCCCTCAACGACGAGTCGGGAAGCTACATACCAGTGCAGGGGCTTAATGTGCATCTGGCTCTGAGTTGTTCCGCTATGCGTTGCAAATCGACGGAGTGCGTCCCTTAGGTTGATCCACTGGCAAACCCTTTGATCTGGATTCTCAATTGGAGGCATAATGCCTCCATTCGCGCATCGTACAAACAGCATCCGTCATGGTCTTGGGTGGAAGCGCTGGAGCCAAGCCAGGGTGTGGGATAAGAATCTGTCCAGCTTCCCTTGGCTCAAGTTTCAGCATCCCGCCGCCGAGCGGATGCCCCTCGATTTCACAACTTAACTGGACAAATGGGGAAGCCCACGCACGACACACTTGTGGGATCGCTCCCGGCTCGGTGAAGTGAACACCATGAACAGAGTTAGTGCACGTGCATGTGGCATCGTTTCGAACAAGGCCGGGCTCGAGCCCCGACATATAGGTGAGAAAGTAGTCTGGTGTTTTTACGTCAGGCACCACGTACCATGGATCGCGGGTACGGCATTTATACGTCTCGCGCGCTCTATGGCCTGAATCGGAATCAAGGTAGCGCTTTACCGATATGGGAAGTTGGGTCGTCTTTTCCAGCTTGAGCAAAAGCATCTGGTCGTCCGCCTCGTACCATTCCTCAATAACTTGACGTGTAAGATTCCCAGGCGGAAGCGCCCTACCATTCCTGACTGTCGGCTGAAGCAGCGTCTTCGGAATTCCCAATCGGTTTGCCGTTGAAGGCCGAAAGTGAAAAAAATCATTATCACCGCTTACGTAGCCGATTCCAATATTGGCCACCTCATTCAGGCGAAATGAACCGTCCGCCTGAGCAGCTCTCAAATAGAATTCGCGAACAGTCGACGGCAAAAGATACGGTCGAAGTCGCATCTTCCAAGAATCGCGCAACTCAGCCACTGGAATGGAAATGGTAGCCGGAGGAGGCTCCGCTGAAAACACGAACGAATCCACCACTGTGAGGTGTAATGAGGTAGACGTTCCACCGAAACCCTCCGCATAGAGTAGCCAGCAGTCTTCAGAGAGATGCTGGAAGAACTTGTCTCTTATGGCTACCACCTGTGTGTGCCGAAAACTTCTTAGCAGAAACTCGATAAGAGGTCTAGCGTAAGGCGCGTGACCAATCTCCGCCGGAACAACAAATGCCATGCGACCGCCTTCTCTTAGGAGGCCCGCAGCCGCGACTAAGAATGGAGCCCATGACGAACTCAAGCCGGAGAAACTCGCCCCTAACTTCGTGCAAAGTGCGAGCGCTCTGGCACGGACGTCTCCAGTAAAGTGCTGGTATCGAATAAAAGGCGGGTTGCCTACAGCGCACTCGAATCGTTCTTTCGTACTACCAGCCCAAGCGAAAAAATCGCCTTCATGAACAAGCGCCCATGGAGCTCTCTGCTTCGCAACGCTAGCGGACTCGACATTCTGTTCGATTCCAACGCTCTTCCGATGCGCGGCCAGGAACCGACCATCGCCGCAGGACGGATCGAGCATGCGGTCGGAGGTGCGCCGAACAGCCCAGCTCACCAGCGTCCTAACTCCATCGTTTGGAGTGAAATACGCACCGGATCGCTTTTGTTCCGCGCATCCCTCAAGAACGAGTTGTTCAGAATTCTTCAAAGCCATGGCTTGGTACCTTCAAGTCTCAAGCAGTTCGTCAAACAACGTTCATCCCTTCCACTCCTCCATCATCGTGCGGAAGTCGCGGAAAAGGTAGTGCGAATCGTGCGGTCCGGGCGCTGCCTCGGGGTGGTACTGCACGCTGAAGAGCGGCAGCGTCTTGTGCCGCAATCCCTCGAGCGTTTGATCGTTCAGGTCCACATGCGTCAGCTCCACCTCGTTGGCGTTGATCGAGTCCGGATCGACCGCGAAGTTGTGGTTGTGCGCCGTGATCTCCACCTTGCCCGTGGCATTGTTCCTCACCGGGTGATTGCCGCCGTGGTGGCCGAACTTGAGCTTGTAGGTCTTTCCGCCGAGCGCGAGGCCGGTAAGCTGATGTCCAAGGCAGATGCCAAAGATCGGCACCCGTCCCATGAACTGACGGATCGACTTGACCGCATACTCCACCGGTTCCGGATCTCCCGGCCCATTCGATAGAAACACGCCATCCGGCTTCATCGCCAGTACGTCGTCGGCGCTCGTCTCGGCTGGAACCACCGTTACCCGGCAGCCCTCACGAGTGAGCATGCGCAAGATGTTGAGCTTCATCCCGAAGTCGTATGCAACTACATGCAGCTTGCGCTCGTTCGAATCCTTCGTCGGGAGGAACCCGTCGGCCAAAAGCGCCGCTCCGCTCTGATTGCGGCTGTCGTTCTCGTCAAAAGTGAAGATCGTCTTGGTTGAGACCACCTTTGCCAGGTCGGTCCCGTCCATCTTGCGAATACTGCGCGCACGCGCCACCAGCTTTTCGGTGTCAGTCTCAGTGGTCGAGATTACCCCACGCATCACGCCATGGTTGCGCAAGTGCCGCACCAGCGCGCGCGTGTCGATCTCGGCCAGCACCGGAACCTGAAACCGCTCCATATACTCGTCGGTGACCTGTTCCGAGCGCCAGTTTGAGCTGATCGGCGAAAACTCGCGGACGATCAGGCCCTCGATAAACGGGCGTGCTGCTTCGTTGTCTGCGTGGTTGGTGCCGTAATTTCCAATTTGGGGATTGGTGAGAACGACAATCTGTCCGGCATAGGAGGGATCGGTGGCGATTTCCTGATATCCGGTAAGGGAAGTATTAAAAACAACTTCTCCCTGGCAATCACCAGGGGAGCCATAGCCATGGCCGCGGAAGATGCGCCCGTCTTCGAGCGCCAGGATCGCCTGCATCGCGTCTCCGGGGAGTGGATTCAATCGATTTTAGCAGGTTTGGCCGGTGAATTCCCGGGTAGTTTTTGGGTTCTATCGAACTACGCCGGCATCCCTGGTCGGCCAGTAGACAAATACGGCCTTTCCGTAGATGAGGGAGCGTTCCACGGGGCCGAATTCGCGGCTGTCGGACGAGATTGACCGGTGATCGCCCATCATGAAGTAGAAACCGGGCGGAATCACCGTCTCCGCCAGCGACCGGGTGTCGCGGAACTCCTCGGGCACGTAATTTTCCACCTGCCGCTTTCCGTTGATCCAAACCACCCCGCGGTCAATGCGCAGCCGGTCGCCGGGAAGCGCAATCACCCGCTTGATGTAGCTCTTCTCCGGGTCGCGCGGGTAGTGAAACACCACCACATCGCCGCGCTCGATGGCCGAGATGCGGTAGACAAACTTGTTGATAAAAAGGCGGTCGCTGTCTTCGAGGCGAGGCAGCATGCTGGTACCTTCAACCCGCACCGGCTGATAAAGAAACGTGATGATCAGGATGGACGCAACTGCCGAAACCAGCAAATCCCTCACCCACAGGCCAAGCCCTTCCGGCTTGTGAGCGAGCGGAGGCTGAGGCGCAGTTTTTTGCAGGCCCGGACCATTTTCGTCCGCGGCGGCTGGGTTAGGAATAGGTTCGAGGTCGTTGGGTCCCGTTTGCATCTGATTCTGATTCTAAATGAACCGCTCCTTCTGGATTAGCTGCAGCCGAGCCCTCCGCTCGGGCAGAGGATTTGCATCTTTGCAGGTTTGGGCATTGGCTTTGGTTGCTGCGGCGATGGAACCAGTTCCCTTGCCGTAGAATCCGACAGGTTCGCCTCCTCGAGCAGCAACGGGCGCTGCAGCACCATCTCTACCTGCGTTCCGCTTTCGATGTTCACATCGGCGCCTCGCGTAAAGAGCGATGCAATCCCCGCAGCCGCCAGCCCCGCGCCCAGGCCTTCGAGTCCCCCTGCAAGGGGATGACCGCTTGCCAGACCGCCAATCGAGCCCACTGTCCCGCCAGCCGGCACCGTGACTTCGGCAATCTTGCCAAGATTCCGCGCCTTATCGGCTTGCTGCTCGATCGTACCTTCTCCGTCGTCCTTCACTTTCTGCTTGCTGGCGCCTGGCAGGCTGTTGACCAGGCCCGGGATCTCAACCACCGAACCGTTGGGAAAGATGATTGAGGTGAAGTGCATATCGAGTTGGGCCCGGCCTCTTACGTGCCCGGCACGCTGCACCCGGTCCACTACGCCCTGCACATACACGCCTGCGGGGATCATCACACGGGTTCCCACCACTACTGGGAAGGTGGACGCGAGGTACACCCCATCGCCCGGCTTTGCGCTTTTCGTGTTCACAGCACTCCGCAGTTGGAGCAAGATCTTCGTTCCAGCGGGGACGGTGTAGATCACCTTTTGCGGAGCGGTGGTGCTTGCCGAACCAACGGTTGAGGTGCCGGTCGCAGGTGCCGATGGCGGAGCCGCTTGCTGATCCTGCGCTGCCGCAGCCGCCGTCCAAGCCAGTGTCACTACGATTGCCCCCGCCCGTGCACAAAACCGACCCATTTCCTTCATCCTGTCCGCTCCCCCATTTCTATTGACGCCCACATCCCCGCCTCCGATAGCTGGAAACAGGATAGCCCCTGAAGTTGGGCAAATTTCATACGCTCACGGCGGTTTGTTCCTCCTTTGCTCATGTGGGCATCGGGAATATCAAACTTGGTGACTTCCTATTCGACATTCGGAACCCCTGGTTCGCCCGGAGCGTAGTCCAGTGCGGAGGTTCTCTTGAATTACCCATCCCGCCAGCCCAGCGCTGCTTCCCTGCCCCCCGATACCTTTTCGCTTCCGTTCTGGCTCCGCGCCATTATGCTGATTGTCTGGCTTGCTGCCTGTGTGGTTCCGTTTCTCCCGTTTGCCGTAAGCACCTCTCCGCTCGATGCTGTCTTGCTCCACGTTCCCGGCGATCAAGGCAACTGGTGGCATTTCCTCGCCGGGCTGCCCTTCTTTCTCGCCTTCCCTGCGCTTTGGCTCACCGTTCAAACCTTGATAAGCAGCAAGAGGGCGCCTGCCGGTTTGCGGGTCATCTCCGGTGTCGCGCTGCTCTCGGGCATCGGCACCGTTCTCGTCGAGGTTCCGTTTCTGCTTCACCTCGCGGGAACAAGTGC
The DNA here is from genome assembly GCA_003165935.1 of Acidobacteriaceae bacterium. Lineage (GTDB taxonomy): Bacteria > Acidobacteriota > Terriglobia > Terriglobales > Acidobacteriaceae > Telmatobacter. Next base: position 5,918 of record PMXB01000001.1, read on the forward strand.
CTGGCAGACTTTCTCAGTACTCAGCCTTGGCCTCGGCATCCTGCTCTTAAGCGCCGTGGTTCTCATTCTTCGCCGCAACTCCATTCCAGCATTGGAGCGGTCGATCAGCTCCTTGCTTGCAGCCTACCTTGCCAACGCGTCTCTTTGCCTCGTCGTCTACGCTTCGTCGCCCGGAGATCCCTCCACCCGCACCGGCTGGTTCGTCACCATGGCTCTCGCTGGGCCCATGGCACTCGAACTCTTGTGGATGCTCGTAGGCAAGCCTAAATCTCAAACCTAGCGACCGGCACCGCAGGCTCAAAGGCTCAAAACCAGAAGAACAAAAATCCTGCGTTTCTTATCCCGCGTCTTCGGCGACAATACTTCGTAAGACGTCATGACTCAGGCCACAGCGAAACTCGACTTTCCGCGCACCCGTAGTGTCCTCGCGGACGCCATCGCCGCGCATGCATTTCCCGGCTGCGCTTACGGAGTGTTTGCCGCTGGCGAACCGGTTGTTATCGACAGCCTTGGGCACTTTACATACGAGCCGGACTCTCCGGCGGTCCAGCCAGACACGGTCTACGATGTAGCCAGCCTCACCAAGGTCGTCGTTACCACAGCACTCGCTATGCTCCACTATCAGCACGGCCACCTCGACCTGGAGCAGCCGCTCGGCGACCTGCTTCCCGGCTTTGTTGTCGGCCGCGAACCCGGCAGCCCGGCACGTCTCGTTACCCTGCGCCATCTCCTTGCCCACAACTCGGGCTTGCCCGGCTACGTTGAGTTCTACCACGCTGCCCACACGCCTGCGGCGCTTTTCCGGGCTTGCCTTGAGTTGCCCATTGAAGCCAAACCTGGCACGCGGGCCGAGTACTCCGACCCCGGTTTCATCCTGCTCGGCAAGGCTCTTGAAGTTCTGAAGCATGAACATCTTGCTACCTGGTCGCGCCGCGAGCTCTTCGAGACCCTTGGCATGACCCACACCGGCTTCTGCCCGCCGACTGCCCTGCGCGCCCTGATCTCGCCAACTGAATTAGACTCCACTCTGCGGATGCGTCCAATACAGGGTGAGGTGCAGGACGAGAACGCATGGATACTTAAAGGAGCCGCTGGCCACGCCGGCCTCTTCTCCAATGTGCCTGATCTTCTTCTCTTTGCAGCCGAAGTTCTGGCCGCGGCCCGCGGCAACGGATGCATCTTTGATGCCTCGACCATCGAGCTCTTTTCGCGGCGCCAGGTTCCCCCCACAGGCTGCCGCGCCCTCGGCTGGGACACGCCTTCACCAAGTTCCTCAGCCGGCAGCCACTTCTCTCCCCACTCCATCGGCCACCTTGGTTACAGCGGTTGTTCTCTTTGGATCGATCTCGATGCGCACGTTGCCGCGGTGCTGCTCACCAACCGCACCTGGCCCGACCGCAAGAGCCAATTGATCCGTGAGATTCGTCCGGCCTTTCACGACGCTGTGCGCAGAGAACTCGGTTCTATATCGCTTTAACGATTTAGCGGTTGAGGAGCTTAGATGGAGGGGACTGGCTGGCAGAATTCTCTCGGCAGTTGCGCGGATACCGGCTACAATTGTTAATTGGGAGCATACGCATGCTGACGAGTTCCGCGATGCAGGAAGAGACCGGCGCCCAGAAGCACGACATCAAAAAAGACCCGGCCACCCTGCTTCAAGATTTGACTACCGAGAGCCAAAACGAAGCTTCTCAAGGCTTTGATACCAAGTCAGCTCTCGAAATTGCCCGCATCATCAACCACGAAGACGCCAAGGTAGCAGCCGCAGTCAAGAAAGCACTTCCTGAGATAGCACAGGTAATTGACCAGGTTGCGCGATGTCTCCGCGATGGCGGGCGTCTTATTTATATTGGTGCCGGTTCCAGCGGTCGCATCGCTGCTCTCGACGCCTCTGAGTGCCCCCCCACATACTCGACAGCACCGGGCCAAGTGCAGTACATCATGGCCGGAGGCCCCAAGGCTCTGGCATCTGCCGTCGAAGTGAATGAAGACTCTGAGGAACTCGGCCAGCGCGACATCGCTCGCCGCCGGCCTACCCGCAAAGACATGGTCATCGGCCTGTCAGCTTCCGGTCGCACCCCTTACGTTGTCGCCGCAGTTGCCTATGCTCGAGCACGCGGAGCGCACACCGCAGCCGTTACCTGCAACCAGGACTCTCCCATCGCCGCCGCCGCCGACATCGTGATTGTTGCCGAAGTTGGTCCCGAAGTTATCTCTGGCTCCACGCGGATGAAGGCCGGTACCGCCCAGAAGATGGTCTTAAACATGATCACCACGGGCGCGATGACGCGCATGGGCTACGTGTACGAAAACCTGATGGTCAACGTGCACATGCAGAACTCCAAGCTCGTCGAGCGCGGTATTCGCATTCTCATGTCGGCCTGCAAGATCGACCGGCCCACCGCCGTCGAGACCATCAAGAGCGCCGGTCGCAGTGTTCCTGTTGCGCTGGTTATGCTCAAGGCGCGAGTCGACAAGCCAGAAGCAGTTCGCCGCCTGGCCAAGTCCGACGGCAACGTGCGGCTTGCTATCGAGGACAATAGCTTCGAGCTGTAGAAAACCGGATCAAGCAGCAGCCCATTCGATTGATGTTGCTTAGTTCTTAATACGTCGTCAGTTTCACCCGCAGCAGAACATTCTCATCCGCCTTCAAATTCAGGCCGTAGTCCGTCTGGTCGCCGTTCCAGATGCGGGCCATCTTCCAGTTCCCTGCCGCGTCGTAGCTGCCTTCCTCCACCTTCATCCACAGCCTCTTCTTGCCCGGCGCAAACGTCGGCTTGAAGTCCACTCGCACGTGGTGGCCGGCAATCAGATACTCGTCCGGTCCCAGTTCGAGAAGCACCGCTCCCCCATCGGGCGGTGTGTTGCCCTTTGGCGTCATGCCGTTGCCGAAACTTGGCATTCCAAACCGCAGCACGACCTGCCACCGATCGAAGTCAAGCGTCTGCGTGTGATTGTCTGGGTCCTCGCTCGTTCCACGAACCTTGCCGGCGAGATTTCCTGCCGCGAGTTTGCGAGCAATCGGCGCCAGTAGCGCATACTGCGTCGCGACCGGCTTCAGCGCACTCTGCTCCATGGCCTCCGGACCCGTAGTTTGGTTGCTGTAGCGGGTCAGGTCCAACCCAAACGGCGCCCAGCCGATGGCACCCTGCCCGATTGCCGCAAACACATATCGTGCGAATACAGCTGAGTTCCCCGTCTCCGGAATCAGCAGTGGATTGTTACTTCGCTTATAGAGTTCCATCACCTTCATGTACTTCGCGTAATCGGCCATGTAGATGTCGGGCGCGACAATGCTTATTGAAGGCGCGGCAATCTTCCACAAGTCGATGTTGTTGTCTGTCGGTGCTCCCGACTCGTAGTTCGGCGCCTTGCCCGGATGAAACGGGTCGCGCAACGCCGCATTCACATAGAGCGGCAGCGCATACTCCTGCTTGGACGCCGCCGCCACCTGCTCAATGTACGTGGCGATCGACCAGGCCATGAAAGTTTCATCGGCGTCCTCGCCGAATACCTGGCTCCAGGTCCCAGGCTGCTTGCCCAGTGCCTTCACCAGCGCGTCCGGAACTGCGCCGGCAAAGACTTTTTCCGCAGCCGGGCCGTAGTCGCGCACGCCACCCCACTCGCCTGCTTCATTCTCCACCTGCACCATGATCACAGTGCGCTGTAGATCTGCAGTTGCAAGGTGCCGCATAAGCATGCGGAAGGCGGTCTTATCTGCCTCAAGCCGCGCCGGAGCAAACGGAGACGGCGAATCAACCGTCTGCCCGTCCTTGCCCACAACAAATGGATACTTTCCCGGGTCGGCCTTGATCCAATCCGGCGTGTAGTGCGAGCTTCCGTTCTTCCACGTTCCAAACCACAGCAGCACCAGCCGCTGGTGGTGTTCGCGCGCCTGTTTCAGAATCAGGTCCACGACGCTGAAGTCGAACTTGCCCTGGACAGGCTCCAACTGTTCCCAATAGATCGGCAGCTCCACGGTATTCGCGTGGAGCGTCTCCGCCGCGGGCCATACCCTGTCGAGATACGCTGGCCACGCACTTGAATTGTTGGCCTGAACGCCCAACTCAAGATAGGGCGCGCCATCGACCATCAGCGCGAAATGGCCGTCTTTCTGCACGATGGTGGGTATGGACCTGACAGCAGTGCGGCTGGCTGAAGTTGACGCCTGAGCGAAGCCCTGCGCTGCAAACGTTTCCATCGCTGCCAGAACAAGTGCTGCAAAAACAGCCGAGCGAAACCGGACTCTACTCGCCGTCATTTCACTTTCTCCTCAAAGCCCTGTGTTGGCGGGGCAACAAGCAACTCAGAAAGTATACCCGCCTCCTCAATTCAGGCTTTCTGTCATCGTTGGAGCCTGAACCGTTCCACATCTCAAGCCCCCCAGCCGGCTACACAGCAGCAACCAGACACCCGCATTTACACTGACCATGGAGCCCATCACTATTCATGGATAAGTTCGTCATTCGCGGGGGCAATCCGCTGGTTGGCACGGTGCGCGTTTCCGGCGCAAAGAACTCCGCGCTGCCCTGCATGGCTGCCGCCATTCTGACCGAGGAAGAAGTCATCCTCGAGAACATCCCCCAGGTACGCGACATCGAGACCGAGCGCAAGCTGCTCTCATCGATGGGGGCCGAAGTCGAACTCGGCTATGGCCGCGCCCAACATCGAACCACCATCAATTGTCGAGTCCTCTCGGAACCTGAGGCCAGGTACGAGATTGTCAAGACCATGCGCGCCAGCTCTCTGGTTCTCGGGCCTCTTGTCGCCCGTGCAGGGATTGCCCGCGTCGCCATGCCCGGCGGATGCGCCATCGGCGGCCGCCCAATTGATCTGCACATCAAGGGACTCGAGCGAATGGGGGCCACCATCACGCAGGAGCACGGTTATCTTGAAGCCCGTGCTGACCGTCTCAAGGGTACGCATCTGGTTTTCGACCGCATCACCGTTACTGGAACGGAAGACCTGCTTATGGCTGCCGTTCTGGCTGAAGGCGAAACTCTGATGGAGAACTGTGCGCGCGAGCCTGAAGTCAGCGATCTGGCCGCTTTGCTCACGGCCATGGGCGCGAAGATCCAGGGCGCCGGCACATCAGCCATTCGTGTGCAGGGTGTGTCCCGCCTTCACGGCGCGCGTCACCGCATCAATCCNNCTGGTTGCCGGGGCCATTACGAAGGGCGATCTTATTGTTGCCAATTGCAACCCATCTCACCTGGGCGCGGTGATCACCAAGCTCCAGGAAGCAGGCGCCCGCATCGACATCCTCGGACCTGACGCCATACGCGTCCGCGCCGATGGGCCGCTTCGCGCCGCCGATATTTCCACCGAGGAGTATCCCGGCTTCCCTACGGACATGCAGGCCCAGTACATGGCGCTCGCCACGCAGTCAGAAGGCGTGAGCCTGGTGAGAGAGAACATCTTTGAAAATCGCTTCATGCACGTTCAGGAACTGGTACGCATGGGGGCCAATATCAAAGTTGACGGCAGCACTGCCACCGTGCGCGGGGCTACAAGCCTCTCGTCCGCCGCTGTCATGTGTTCTGATTTGCGCGCTTCGGCGTCGCTTGTTCTCGCCGCGCTCGTTGCAGACGGCGAGTCGATTCTTGACCGCGTTTACCACATGGATCGGGGCTACGAGCGCATCGAAGAGAAGCTTCGTGGAGTGGGCGCGCAGATTCGACGGATGGGAAATGTATTTCCTTCCAAAGAAGAATAATTGGCAGCCATTCGTTTTCGGTCCCGGAGCATTATTTGTAATGGAAAGCCCCTACCGCCAGCTCACTGCCAGATGCCAGCGAAGCCCGTAGAGTGCAGTCTTCCCGAGCACGCGCTGATACTCGCGCAGCTCAGATAGCACTGCACTCGATTCCGACCCGAGAGCCACGGGACTCTCTTCCAGAAATACGATCAGTGCCCCCACAGTGACAAGACCCTCAGGCGCTTGAAACCACTGCGGCTGTGGCAGGTGTTTGCCCCAACCCGGATCTCCGACCCCCTGCTCCGAGAGCAGAGCCATCGAGTTCTCGTCCGCGGAGAAGAACTCGAGCAGTGGGGCTACGTGTAGTTGACGTGCCAACCGCTCCAGAGCATCCTCGTTACGGGCCAAGGCCTTCCCATTCACGAAAATATCGAAGCCGGGATCGTCGCCCTCGACCACAATGTATAANNTTTACCTTAAGGTTAAGGTAGTAATACAAAAGAGTTATGGCGACGCCCACGAATTGGTCGATGCTAGTTAAAGCGAGGCTTTCCCTGAGGTGAATGCATTGAATTGGAGTGCCCTCCCGGATCTGGCGGCAGTTGGACTCCTGACGGGAGCCTTCGCCTCCGTGGCAAAACGCAACCAGACCAACAACTCCGATGGCTGGCTCATCGGATGGTTGATGATTGCCCTCCACTTCGCAGCTTCTCTCTTTCAGAATCTTCCTGGCGCCGCGGGGGAATGGGCCCAGCTTATATCGATGGTGGCCCTCGGCTGGAGCGGCATTCTCTTCATGTGGGCCTCGGTTCCGTACCGCAGAAGGCAGGCCTCCAGTCGTTGGCTTTTGTTTGGCCTTCTTGCCACCAATACACTCTACTTTTCACTGCTTGAGTTCGCCGCGCCAACTAACTGGGCCCTTGTTCCCGCTGCCGCCTTGTTTGGCCTGGTTCCTTTGACCATCACACTCGTCGCGATCCGCAAGGTCAACCACGCATTGCGCTGGGTGATCTTGTCGCTCTTTGTCAGCCTTTCTGTTTTTCTTCTGGTGGTGCAATACCGACCCAACATCGGACCTGACCTGGCCTTGAATGGCGTCCTGTTCACGGTGTATTTTGGCTGCTGCATTCACTTCTGGTTCGCATACCGCCGATCGAGCGCCGGATCCGTCGTCACGACCTTTGGCTTTCTTGCATGGGCCTCTGTTTTTGTCGTGGGCGAAGTTATTTACTACAAATTCCCCGCCGTTCACGTCGAAGCTGAGGTTTGGAATCTGCCGAAATATCTCGTCGCGGTGGGCATGATTCTTCTGCTTCTAGAAGACCAGTTGGAGCACAATCGGCATCTCGCTCTCCACGACCATCTCACCGGGTTGCCGAACCGCCGCCTCTACCAGGACAGACTCGCGAACGCCCTTGAGCGTGCCCGCCGCAGCGAGAGCCACGCCGCCCTGCTGGTTGTCGATTTAGACGGTTTCAAAATGGTCAACGATACCTTTGGCCACCATGTTGGCGATCTCGTGCTGCAGCGTGTTGGCGAGCTTTTTTCCGCGCGTGTCCGCCGATCTGACACCGTGGCCCGCACCGGCGGCGACGAATTCACCATCATCCTCGAAGAGCCTACCAGCCCCGCTGCCGCCAAACACGTCGCCATGTCGTTGATGCACTTGCTCGATCAACCGCTCATGATCGGGGAACATACCATTCACGTCGGCGCCAGCGTTGGCATCGCCATCTTCCCTGAGGATGCTCGCGATATGGAGTCGCTGTGCATTGCCGCCGATCTGCGGATGTACAACATCAAGCACGGCGCTACTGAAGACAAACCAGCTTCCCAGCTTCCGGTTAAAGGACCATATCCCACCCTCCAGCAAGGCATGCAGGCAGGGCTTCAGGTGGCGGACTAGCGCCATCGCTCTGAGATTGCATTCGGCACACGCAGGACCAATCGGCGAAAGTAAAAAGGCCCGGACTTTAAGTCCAGGCCTTTTGTTTTTGGAGGGAGAAAATCTCCCTTAAGCGCGGTGACCGCCGCTCCCTGCAGGTCCACGTCCACCGCCAGCACCGCCACCAGGACGGCGACGACGGCGACGACGATTGTTATCTCCAGCGGGCTTAGGTGCACCGGCGGGCGCTCCGGCAGTCACCGGCACTCCATCAGCGCGGTTGAAGTTCGGCTCGTCACCCTCTTCGAGTTCCACCCCTTCCTCGTCCTCGTCAAAGTCACCGCCCTCGATTAGGATGGTGCTCTGGTTGGAGCGAGGCTGCTTTTCATCGTATTCATGGCGGGGCCGCACAGGTGCAGCAGTTGCTGCGGGTGCAGCTTGTGGCTCTGACTCCACGAAGCCGTCACTCTCTTCGACTTCCGCGGCAGCCGGATTCGTCTGCGCCAGCTTGGCTTTCTGCTCGCGGATCAGCGCCTTGCGGCTCAGCTTGATGCGGTTGCCTTCAATCGCCAGCACCTTCACCATCACCTGGTCGCCCTCGCGCAGTTCGTCCTTCACTTCCTTTACGCGATGCTCGGCAATCTCAGAGATGTGGAGCAGGCCGTCTGTGCCCGGGAAGAGCTCGACAAACGCGCCGAACTCAGCCAGCCGGACAACCTTGCCCAGATACACCTTGCCAATCTCAGGGACAGCGGTGATGTTGCCGATGATTTCGAGAGCCCGCTTCAGGCCGTCCGCGTCGCTCGATGCAACGCTCACCTTGCCGGTGTCGTCTACATCGATCTTCGCGCCGGTCTGTTCGATGATGCCGCGAATAGTCGCGCCACCCTTGCCAATCAGGTCGCGAATCTTGTCGGTCGGGATCATGATCGTTTCGATGCGGGGTGCGTAGGCCGAGCGCTCTGTGCGAGGCCCATCCAATACTGCGTCCATCTTGTCCAGCAGGAAGAGCCGGCCGCGCTTGGCCTGCTCCATCGCCTGTTGAAGAATCTCACGCGTCAGGCCGCCGATCTTGATGTCCATCTGCAGCGCCGTGATGCCCTTCCGGGTTCCGGCAACCTTGAAGTCCATGTCGCCGTANNCCGGCAATGTCGGTCAGGATGGCGTAATCGTCGCCTTCCTTCACCAGGCCCATTGCAACGCCGGCCACTGAACCTTTCAGTTGGATTCCAGCATCGTAAAGCGCCAGGCTGGCTCCGCAAACCGAAGCCATCGAAGAAGACCCGTTCGACTCCAGAATGTCGGAGACGATGCGGATGCTGTAAGGCGACTCTTCCGCGGTGGGGAGGACGGCCGTAATCGCACGCTCAGCGAGTGCTCCGTGGCCAATCTCACGACGTCCGGTTCCAGTCATACGGCCGGTCTCGCCAACACTGAACGGCGGAAAGTTGTAGTGAAGCATGAAGTTTTTCTTCTTCTCACCTTCATAGCTCTCCAGCCGCTGCCCGTCGTCCGCTGTGCCCAACGTGGCTGTGACCAGTGCCTGCGTCTCGCCGCGCGTGAACAGGGCCGACCCGTGCGTGCGGGGCAGAACGCTGGTCTCGATGGTGATCTCGCGAATCTGGTCGAAGGCACGGCGATCGGGGCGGATCCGCTCCCTGGTCACCTGCTCGCGGAAGGTCCGCTCGCGCAGAAGTTCGTAGTAGGTCGAAAGCTTTTTCTTGGCGTTCGGATCGTCGGCAGGCAGCTCAGCAGCCAACTCGTCCTTGATCGTCTTCACCAGCGCATAGCTTTCGGTTTTCGCGTGCTTGTGAGTATCCAGAGCGTCCTTGAGCCGCTCGCCTACCTTAGCCTTCAGCTCTTCGTAGAAAGCCTCGTCGGTGGTCGGCGCGGTGAATGCGCGCTTGGGCTTGCCGGCAACCGCAACCAGATCCTCGATGGCGGCAACAATCTTCTTGATCTGCTCGTGAGCAAACTCGATCGCGGCCAGGATGACTTCTTCTGTCTCTTCCTTGGCGCCCGACTCGATCATCACGATGCCGTCCTTGTGGCCGACAACCATGATGTTCACCGTCGTTCCCGCGCGCTCGGAGTACGTGGGATTCACCACGAACTCGCCGTTCACGCGTCCCACGCGCACGGCTCCCACTGTCGCGCTGAAGGGAATGTCCGACAGCGCTACTGCCGCGGCAGCTGCATTAATGGCAACCACGTCGGGATCGTTCTCCTTGTCCGCGGAAAGAACCAGCGCGATCAACTGCGTTTCATTGCGAAATCCATCGGGAAACAGCGGGCGCAGGGGCCGATCGATCTGACGGCAAGTCAGAATCTCTTTTTCGCTTGGCCGGCCTTCGCGCTTGATGAATCCGCCAGGAATGCGTCCGCCGGCATACGTGTACTCGCGGTAGTCCACCGTGAGCGGGAAGAAGTCGATGCCTTCCCTGGGGTCGGGAGATGCCACTGCTGTGGCCAGAACGACGCTTTCGCCGGTGCTCACCAGTGCGGCGCCGGAAGCTTGCTTGGCCATGCGGCCGGTCTCAAAGACCAGTCGCTTGCCGCCGGTTAATTCGACGGCTACATCGTGTTTCGTAGACATAATGTCCTCATTTCATTTTGTTCGCTTGGGAGATTTGTTTGGGGATTGCGCGCACGAAGCGCTGGCCCGGAGACCAACCGAAGTGTGGACGTTTTCGCCCACAACTCTGCCGCGCGAGAGAAACACCTCTGCGCGGGCTCCAGCGACCTTTCGAGGCCGCCCGGCGCGCCTTGGTCCGGTGTTCCATGTTGTATGGGGACCGTGACCAGTGTCCGGTCTGAATGCTTCCGGTTCAATGTCAGCTTTCGTCGTTTACTTGCGGATTCCGAGTTTGCCGATCACGTCGCGATAGCGGTCCGTGTCATGCGTCTTCAGGTAATCCAGCAGGCGGCGGCGCTTGCTCACCAGCATCAATAACCCACGCCGGGATGCGTGATCCTTTTTGTGGGCCTTGAAGTGCTCGGTCAGGTCGTTGATCCGTTCGCTCAGAATCGCGATCTGGACTTCCGGCGATCCGGTGTCCGTTTCGTGGGTTCTGAAGCGTTTGATCAGGTCAGTCTTTTTTTCAATCGCCAGCACGGCGTCAATTACTCCTCATTCTCTCTCGTGTCCACTCTTCAGTGTCTACTGAAAGATTAACATGAACCCCCTCAACCACAAAGCCCGCGAGGCTTTCCGGAGCGGCCGAGTCTGAAAGGTGCGGGCCACGGCCCTCTAGTAGGGGTCGATTTTTCAAACTGGCTCAGCAACCAATGTTCCACGATCGCACTCTGATTCGGTATAGTGTTTGCTGCGCCGGGGCCGCCGTTTTTCCCACTTGGCCGGAAGATGTCCGGCGAGAGCTCCGGCCAATCTCACAGCCAAAACAACACACATAAGGAGGAACAAATGGCCGATTCACCTTCCATTGGGATCGAGAAACAATCTGTCGGCTGGGCCATCGCGCTGAGTGTTATATTGATCCTCGCCGGCTTGCTGGCGATTGTTGTTCCGCTGGCCGCAGGGATCGGCGTGGCAATTGTTATCGCCTGGTTGCTGGTGCTTGGCGGCGTGGCGCACCTGGCCATTGGCTGGCACATCCGTTCAAGCGGAGGCCTGCTCTGGCAAGTTCTTCTGGGTCTGCTTTACCTCGGCCTGGCGGTTTACATCCTCGTTTGGCCGGTCGCCGGCCTCGCCTCGCTTACGTTCCTTCTTGCGTGCTACCTCTACCTCAAGGGCATTCTTGTGTTGATTCTGGCCTTCCGCATCCGCCACATCGGAGGCGCCGGCTGGCTATTCTTCGATGGCGTCATCGCCCTGGTTCTGGGTTCAATGATCGGCCTCAGCTGGCCGTCAAGCAGCGAGTGGGCCATTGGAACCCTGATCGGGATCAGCATGATCTTCGCGGGGTTCAGCCGGCTTCCGATGGCGATTGCAGCGCGGAAGCTGGTTGCGAAATCCGCATAGGCTGCCTCACAGCTGCTCGAGCTTCTGCGACTCCAGAATCGTTCGACCCGGAGAGGGCGGCCAACTGCCCGCTTCTCTCGACGCAACTGATCTGTTTGGTGCACAAGTTCACCTTGGGAGACAGGATGCTAAATCCGGAGTCGCGTGAGTCGAGCCGGGCGCAGGATTGGCAGCCCGACCTTCTTCTGAATCCCTTATCGATTCTCGCGTGCTAGACTGTGCACGCATTTCAAGCCCGTGTCCGCCGGCATCTTAAAGCGAGATACCCTTGACCGATTCGGCACTGGTTCGGAGACTGCCATGCCCCACTCACCTACAGATCGAACGCTCTATCCCTCTCTCACTCGTCGCCGCTTTCTTTCGACAGCAGCGGCTTCAGTTGCCGTTTCAACCAGTCCCTTTCTGCGAGCAGCCCGTGTCTCGGCTTCCGATCGCATCACGCTTGGTGTCATCGGCTGGGGCATGATGGGCCCAGCGAATACCAAGGTCTTCCTCACGTATCCCGATTGCCAGGTCGTCGCAGCCTGCGACATCGAGACGAATCACTTGCAGGCGGCGCTCGACACCATCAATGGCCACTACGGAAACAAGGACTGTGCCTCCTACCACGACTACCGCGAATTGCTGGCGCGCAGCGACATCGACGCCGTAATGATTGCCGTCCCCGACCACTGGCATGCGCTTCTAGCCACTGAAGCGGCTACCCGCAAGAAAGACATCTATGGCGAAAAGCCCTTGGCGCGAACCATCGCCGAGCAGCAGGCCATCGTGAAAGCTGTGCAACAGAACGGCGTTATTTGGCAAACCGGCTCCTGGCAGCGTTCGCTTCCCACGTTCCACAAAGCCGCGGAAATTGTCCGCAATGGCCTCATTGGCAACGTCACTCATGTCGAGGTTGGTCTTCCCGGCGGCCATCACGACTTCCCAAACACACTGCCCGCTTTTATCGGCCGTCTTTCCTCGCTTCCCGAAAAGACCACCAATCCTGCAACGGTTGTCCCCGGCACTCCCGCCTGGAATCTCGCCGTCACAGATCCTCCTTCGACTCTCGACTACGACCGGTGGATCGGCCCGTCCAGGATGGAGCCCTACATCGACGTCCGGGTCTACCAGAACTGGCGATGGAACTACAACACTGGGGGTGGGCAGCTTCTGGATTGGATCGGGCACCACGGCGACATCGCCCATTGGGGTCTCGGCTTCGATGAGACCGGCCCCTCGGAAGTGAGCGCCTTCGGCGAATTCCCGCCATCCAACGCTATCTGGAACAGCGCGACCAAGTACACCATCGAATGCACCTATCGCAAAGAAGTCACGGGATATCCCAACGACGTCGTGATGACCATCGCAGGCGGCTCTCCGGCCATCAACATGGGAACAAAATGGATCGGAAGCGATGGATGGGTGTGGGTCGATCGCAGCGGATTTGATGCCTCCAACCCCGAGTGGACCAAGGGAGATTCTCTTCCCGAAGACCAGCGCAAGATCAAGCTCTATGTCTCAGAGGAACATCGGCGCAACTTTCTCGATTCCGTCCGATCCCGCAAACCGACCATCGCACCGGTCGAAACTGGGCACCATTCCACGATCCCCGGCCACCTCGGCCTTATTTCCATGCTCGTGGGCCGCAAAATCCGCTGGGACGTGAAGCGGGAAGTGATTCTCGACGATCCCGGGGCAAGCGAATTGCTTTCACGGCAGTACCGGGCGCCTTGGAGGCTCGCCTAGCGAGGCCGTGCCCCAGATCGATATAGACCGATACAGAATGGACTTTGGACGTCTCTTCTACGGTCCCGTTCCGGCCCAATAATTGGCCCGCGCCACAATCCGCGCCCCATAATCCTCAACCGTCCGCACGCGAATCGTATGCAATCCCGGCTTCGGATCCGATGGGCTGAACGTAATCAGGTACCGGTTGCGCGCATCCCGCGCCGCCGTCATCACCCGCGCCTCAAACGCCTTGTCCCCCAGAAACATCGTGTACTCGCCGCCGCTCTCCATCGCCACTTCTCTGGCCACATTCTTCTTGAAAGCCATCACTGCCATTACCAGCGCCGATTCCAAACTCATCGTCCGGTCTTCGCCGCTATCCTTCACATCGTGCCCCAGCTCCGCCAGCGCCGGCGAAAACGAAACGCTCAGCACCAGAACATCCGACTCGCCAATCTTCCTGATCAGCTGCACCGGCTTGGTGTGCTTGCTGCCATGGTCGCGCTCCTCGCTGATTAGCAGCAGTACGCGCCGGTACTCCTTGGGCTGCGACTCGAGCAACGTCACCGCGTAGTTCACCGTGTCCAGAATCGCCGCTCCGCCATCACCCGGCTCGAGCCGCGTCAACTCCGCGTTTACCTGGTCGCTTGAGGGCGTGAAGTCCTGGATCAAATGCGGCGCGGAATCGAATCCCACCAGCGCCACCTGGCTCCTCGGATCAGAAAGAAACACATCGAGCAGCGGTCCCAGCCTGGCCAGCTTGTCAAACTCCAGCACGCTCGTGCCACCCTGCTCGACTGCAACCAAAAGTGCCACAGGCGCCGTGTCCATCTCCGGCTGCACNNCGGCACCAGGACTTCAGTGGTTGTCACGCGCAAACTCGCCGCTCCGCCCTGCGGAACCGGCATGGGCGCGGGCGGCTCAACCGGCGGCAACTGTTGCGACCAGCAGAAAGCCGCCAGCAGGAGAAATGCGCGGACAATATATGTGGAGGAAATACGGCTGCTCATGCGATACAGGGTTCCAGTTTAATGGATAGACGCGTCATCCCTCACGATGGCACGTTGCCCCGCACCATCTACTTAACTTGCCGCACGAACTCGCGGCGGCGCTCCGTCAAACGCCCCGCGCAACGCCCAGAACGCCTCGGTCGGCCGATCGTCGTCGTCAAATGGCAGCGGTCCCTCGCTCCAGATGTCCGGGAATCGCTTCATCCTTTGATCCGGCTCGTTGACCCACGAGTGTCCGCTCGACAATCCCCACGTCAACAGCATCTTCACGCTCGGGTCGGCCAGCATCAGCGAAGCATAATCGCCGTAGACCTTCGCCGTCGCTTGATCGCGCCCCGCTTTCCCGCCATCAATCCTCGCGCTCACCACGTCCATCTCCGTGATGTACACCTCGAGCCCCAGCGCCGCCACTTCCTTCAAAAACTCGCGCAGCCCCGCGCCCGGCTGCTCACCCGCCGCGTGCAAATGGCTCTGCACGCCCAATGCGCCAATCGGCACGCCGTTTGCTTTCAGCCTCTTCAGCAGCGCCAGCACTTGCTCACGCTTGGCCGCTTCATCCGGCGCTTCCGTCTCGATTCCGTAATCGTTGTACGTCAGCTTCGCCTGCGGATCAGCCTCCGCAGCCGTGCGAAACGCCAGTTCAATGTACTCCGGCCCGATCATCTCCAGCCACGGCCACTTGCGCAACCCATCCGGCCTTCCGTCCTCAAGCCAAATCGCCTCATTCACCACGTCCCAGCTTTGCAGCCGTCCGCGAAAACGACCTGCCACCGTGCGAATGTGGTCAATCAGAATTTGCCGCGCATTATCCTTGTTCACCGTTTTCGTGAACCACGACGGCAGCCCCTCATGCCAGCACAGATTGTGCCCCCGCACTACCTTCCCCGTCAGCAGCGCAAAGCCCATCATGCGGTCGGCTTTGCTAAAGTCGAACCGGTCCGCCGCCGGCCGCAGCGCAAACCACTTCATTGCGTTTTCCGCCACCAGGATCCGCGTCTGCTCAACGAATAGCTGTGTGTACGCGTCGTCGGTGTGCCCCAGAGCAATGCCTTCGATATCCAGCAGCTCTGGATCGACCGCCGCGCCGAAAAGCAATCCCCTCGCCGCCGCATGAGCGCCCAGGGAATTCGCCCCGGTCACTTCCGGCGCCGACGCATTCTTCAGGCGAAGCCGCTTATCCCTGTGCCCGAGGGCTTCAAAGGTTGCGAAGCCTGCCGTGCCAGCCACAGCCACTGTTCCCAGCCCCGCCGCGGCCCACTTGCCGAATCCTCTCCTCGTCACCGCTCCGTTGCCAGTCGCCATGCGCACCCCTTCTTGCAGCGCCCAACCGCAGTCGCCTACTGCTTCTTACGCGCTTCCTGATGCTTGGTTCCCGCCCGGCAAAGAAGATTCGCCATTTCCCTGTTCTTTCTACTGGCTATTGGCTGCTCCCGATTCCCTGTCTTGTTCGCGCCTCGCGCTCCAGTTGCCCCGTCCAGGCTAGAAAACGCAATAGCTCCCAGCGCTCAGTCCACATGAATCCCAGCACCGTCTTCGCCGTCAGCGTCTCCGCGCGCTTGCCGGAGTAAGTCTCCACGCGCCAGCGCAGAAATTCGCTCCGCCACGGAGCCAGCCTGTGGCCCCGCGTCGCATTCCACAAGAAACGCAGCGCTGCAAACAAGGAGAATCCTCTCGCCTCAAGTATAGAGAAGACGGCGCAGTCCGCGCCGGCGCGGATTCATCCCTGCAGCTTGCTGAACAGGCTGTTCGACGTCGACTCCAGTTGCGCGATCACGTCTTCGAGGGCTGTCTGTTGCGTTTCCGCCAGCGAAAGCTGCGTTGAGATGGTGGGAAGATCGGCCTGCATCAGATCGGTCTGCGCTGCCGTCAGCTGCGTTTTCTCGCTTGTTACAGCGCCCGACGCCGCGCTCAGTTGCGTGATCGAGCTGTCGACCGTCACGCGCTGCTGGGAAACGAAATTCAACGCCGTGCTCAACGCGGCCGTGTCGCTCGCCGCCTGCTGCGAGTTCACCTGCCCGCTTGAGTAGTCGGCAACAAGCGCGTTCAGTGCACCGAAGACGCTGTTCGTCCCAGCGCCCAGAAAAATCTGATCGCCCGGCAAGTTCAACTGAATCTTCTGCCCGTTGGGCAGCTCGAGAAAATTCACATTCTCGTCGCCGTTGTAGCTCGTTACCGCCGGCGATGTCGCCGCCGAAGTCGAGAATGGCGCCGCAGTCGTCTTTCCCCCCGCAAAAATGTACTGTCCCTGATAGCTCGTATTCGCCAGCGACTGCACCTCGTCCGCAATTCCCGATATCTGATTGGCGACCGATTTCACATCGCTTGAGTTCATCGTCCCGGTGTTGGCGCTCGTGGCCAGCGAGATCGCCTGCGTCAGCTCCGTTACCACGCTGCCCAGCGCCGAATCTGCCACCTGCAACTGTCCTGTCACCAGGTTCGAGCTCGCAGTGAAAGAATCGTCCTGCTGAATCTGGTTNNCAAGCTCCTGGCTTCTATCCTCTAGCTTCCAGCTCTTCGGTTTCACCCACTTGTCTTGAATCTTCGGAGCCCTTCATTCTTGAAGATATGAAATAAGTCCCGCCGCTGCACGATGGAGCTAGAAGCTAAAAGCTGCTCTNNTTCTGCGTCTGCAACTGGGTCACCGAAGCGTTCTGCGCCGTGTTCTCCGTCTGCACCTCGGAAACAGTCGAGCCGAGCGTGGAAACAAAGTTCGAGTAGTAATTGATCGGCGTCTGTCCATTCACGATCAGCCCGTTGGCGAGGCCCGCCATCGCCACCGCATTGGAGTTGTCCCCGGTCCCGTTTCCCGCTCCCGCCGCCGCAACGTGGCTGGGATCGGTCATGATCACGCTCATCGCCGCCGCGCTTCCCGCCACCTGCGCCGGCTCCTTGAAGATATAGAGCGGATTCGCCGGCGTTCCTGTAACGCCATTCAAATCCGTGCCCGCATTGTTCTCGGCGTTCACCGTGGTCGAGATGCTATAAGCCAGTTGGTCGAGCGAACTGACTGCGCCGGGAATGTCTACGTCCCGTGCCGTCAAATACCCTCCCAGTTGCCCGCCTCCCGATGCCAGTTGCGAAGTAATGTCCGTTCCGCCCAGAAAGAAATCCGTAACGCCATTCACCGTTCCCGTAGTCAGTTGGAAGTTCTGCCCCTCCGAGACCAGCAACTGCCCAGAGATTGTCGTCACCGACAATCCGTTATTCTCCGTGGTCACCTGGTTGATTCCGACGAGTTGCGAGAGCTGGCTCAGGTCCTGCTGGCGCTGATCTTCAAGCGTTCCCGCATCGGAGCTCGGAGAGCTGGACTCGATCGAAAGATTCAGTTGCGCAATTGCGCTGGTCAGCGAGTTCACCTGGCTCACCACGCCCGTTGTTTCCTGGTCGATGGCCGCGCTCTGCCCGTTCAGGCTGCTCGCTGCACTGGAAATGTCGCCGGCCAGCGTCGACGCCGACGACAATACCTGCTCACGCAGCGCGTTGTCGGTCGGGTCGCTCTCGAGCGACGAGAAGGAATCGAAGAAACTGGTGATGTCGCTGCCGATGTCTCCGGCCGTCGCGCCTGACGAGCCCGAATCCGGCGTGAACAACGCCTGCATGTTGTTCAAGGCTGTCAGCCGCGTGCTCGATGCCGAGGCCATTTGCTGCTGCTGATCCAGCCGCTCCTCGAGCACCCGGTCGCGTTGCGACGTCGCTCCTGTCTCGGTTACTCCGTCGCCGACAAGCACGCCGCCAACCGAGATTGGTGAGCTCTCCTGCCAGTCCGGCTTCTCCTCCGTGTACCCGGTCGTGTTGGCGTTGGCCACGTTGTTCGCCACCACGTTCAAAGCTTCCTGGTCGGCGTCCAGTGCCCCTGCCATCACGCTCAACGCGGAGTTAATCGTCCCCATGGACCGCCTCCACTTCAGCACCGGCCTCCGCAACCGTTTCTGCACCGGCGCGGATCAGCCTCTCGCTGTACTCGAGACGCCGCTCGCGCATCTCGCGCAGCCGCCGCATCACGTTTTGGTTGGCGCGCGTCACTGCCAACACTCGGCCGAGTACCGCCATGCCCGGCGCCGCCTCTCGCGCCTGGCGCGCCAGATCGCTCTTTTCTCCGGCGTCCATCGAGTCCAGATCCCGATTCAGTGCCTCGCAGGAGAGCGCCAGCTCCTCGAGCCGCGGCGCATCCAACCGAGCCAGCGCGCGCGAGGCTTCCACCACCAGCTCCTTCA
Organism: Acidobacteriaceae bacterium; assembly: GCA_003165935.1. Classification (GTDB taxonomy): domain Bacteria; phylum Acidobacteriota; class Terriglobia; order Terriglobales; family Acidobacteriaceae; genus Telmatobacter. Next base: position 24,417 of record PMXB01000001.1, read on the forward strand.
ATTCCGGATTCGCCGCCGGCGCCTCAAGCTCCTGCATGCCTCGCGTTCCTCTCCCCTTTGCCCGCCTTCGTGTTTCGTTGGGCTCACGTTTGCGCCGGTTCGTTTCGTCAAGCCAGCTCCGGTTTCTTCAAGCCCGCCCAAGTTTCGTGACGGCCGGAAGGGCCTACGCGCCGCTCAGCATCGCGTCAACCAATTTCGAGGCCACCGCTGCAGCTGGCACATCGTAAGTTCCCGCCGCCAGCGCCGATTGAATCGATGCAACCTTTTCCGTGCGAACGCCCTCGTCCGAGAGGGCCTGCGAGACCTCATTCCCCGCGGCGCTGAACGTCGCCCGATCGGAATCGAATCCGCTCCCGCTCGTGGCCGTGCTCCCTTTGGACTGCGGCGCAGACTGGGGCGTCGGGTTCACTCCCAAGAGTGACCTTAAACCGTCCAAACTATTGCGAATATCCATACGTTTTGCTCCTTGCTGGGTCTATCGGCCTCTCTGCTAATCACTCTAGTCATTCAGGAGTTCTCATCACGGTATTGCCGTGCAGATTTCTGGTTACCTTCCCGTCTCCGTGCTGGTTACCGGAGTGTGAGAGCTCTTTAACAATCCGATCGGCAATTCCAAAACCGCCGCGCTCGCTCAGCGCCTGCCCCAGCGCCTCGGACGCAAACTCGCCCAACGCTCCAGTTGAGCCCGAACTTGACGTCGCACCCAGATCCGAGTCCCCATCTTCAGCGCCTGTCAGCGCATCGCCGGCCATCATGGGGTGCAATAACTCCTTCATCATCTGCCCTTCAAACTCGTGCGCTGCCCTTACCAGCCGCGGCGATGGCGTCGCTTGTGCGCCAGATGCGGCGGCGTTTCCGGCAATCGATCCAACCTGCATTGTTACCCTCAATCTCCTGTTTCCCGCCTTGTCCCCAATTGCCCGGTACCCGTCTTCTCCGTCCCTTTCTCTCTCGATCCCTTGGTCTCTGCCTCACAGCACCTCCAGATCGGCGTCCAGCGAGCCGGCGGCCTTCATCGCCTGCAGGATCGAGATCACGTCCCGTGCTCCCGCTCCGGTTCGCTGCAATTCCTCGACCAAATCCTCCACCGTAGCGCCTTCTTTCAGCTCGATGCGGTTCACCGGCTTGTCCTGGGCCTGCACTGCGGTCTGCTCCATTACCTGCGTCGTCCCGGACGACATTGCGTTGGGCTGCGAGACTTCCACTTGAGTGATCACGTTGATGCTCAACCCGCCGTGCAGAATCGACACCGGCTGCAGCCGCACCGTGCCTCCAATCACAACCGTTCCCGTGCGCTCGTTCACCACCACGCGCGCCCGCGGAAAAACTTGAATGTCAAGTTCCTCCACTTTGTCGAGCAGTTCCGCCACATCCTCGTCGGGCTTGACCGCAATCTCCACGCGCCGGCTGTCGATTGCCTTTGCTCGCGCTGAGCCCAGCGCCTGGTTGATCGCATCCGCCATCTGCTCCGCGGTGTGAAAGTCGGCGTCGTTCAAAATCACGCTGACAGTTCGCATCTGCTTCAAGTCGAAAGGCGACGCCCGCTCCACCATGGCGCCGCCCGGAATGCGCGCCGTGGTGGGATGATTCATCTGCTTTGAGCTGCCGCCCGACGCGGCCGTGTAGCCTCCCAACACGAGGGCTCCCTGCGCCTGCGCGTAAATCTGTCCATCCGGCCCGTAAAGCGGCGTCATCAGCAGGATTCCGCCTTCGATCGACCGCGCATCGCCGGCCGAGGACACCGTAACGTCCACCTTGTACCCCGGCCCGCTGAACGGGGGCAGCGTGGCCACCACAAACACCGCCGCCATGTTTTTCACCTGCATATTGCTGGCGCTGTTCGATCCCGTTTGCGGAACGGTGATGCCCATCTTCTCGAGTGCCGAAACCAGCGTCTGCGCGGGAAAGACCGTCTGCGAGCTGTCTCCTGTGCCCTTCAAGCCGACCACGAGCCCGTAACCCACCAATTGGTTGTCGCGAATGCCTTCGATGGTGGTCACATCCTTGATCCGCGACTTCTGTCCGGGCTCTTCGGGCTGAACCAGAGCGATCGACAAAAGCCATACCGCGGCCACCGCCATCCACCACCAGAACATCCGGCTCTGCCGGAGTGGCAAGCGGCGGTGTCGAGCTCTCCCGACTGCAAAGGCAGGCCGCTTGACTATCCCCTGCCCCTCGATCGCACTCTCCGGCACGTGATTCATGTCAGAACACCACCAGCTTTTCCAGCAAACGCACCAGCGGATTCGACCGGTAGGTTGAGTCGTTCACAATCCCGTTGCCCGTCACGTCGAGCTCGAGGTCGGTCATGGCCGACGAAAGCACCTGGTTCTGGTTGCTCACGTCTTCAGGCCGCACCAGGCCGCGCAGCGTGATCAGTTGCGTCTGCTGCGAAAAGGTGATCTGCCGCGTCGCCTGCACCACCAGCATCCCGTTGGGNNCACCTCGGCGCCAAAGGTCGTCGCCAAACTCGAGTTGGTGGTGCTCTGCCCCTGCGCCGTCAGCCCTGACGAGGCAGTCGCGCCGACCAGGTTCTGCAAAGCATTGGAAGCCTTCAGCGCGCCGAAGAGCGAAGTGACTCCGGAGTTGGCATTCGAAGCCCTTGAGTTCTTTACCTGGCCGTCAGTTGAAGCCGTCAGGCTTTCGCCCACCACAATCATCACCACGTCGTGAATGCGGAAGGCCTTCACATCCGTGCCCAGGCGCACCAACTGGCCATTCGGGCTCCAGAGCGATCCCGGCGTCCGCACCTCCGCCGCCTGCTGGGCGCGCACCCTCCCGATATAGGCGCGCAAAGCCTCCTCCGGCGGTGTCGCCTTGATCGCAGGCACTGCGGGCTTAGGTTTCTTCGCCCAGGTCCCGGCCGGCACAGCCAGAAGCGCGCCTACAACCACTGCCACCGTCCAACTCCTCTTCACGGTTGCGCCTCACTCTCCGGGGTCATCTCCGCCCTTCCCGCCGCAAGCGCCACCACGCGCAACACCTTGCCGCCAATCTTCAACCGCGCTTTGAACTCAGCCCCAACCGCCGCGGACCCGAGCGCCACGGCTTCCAATCGCGCATCGATCACTGAGGTGTGTTTCTCCAGGATCACCGCGTCGCCTGCATGAATTACGGGACGAACTGGAGCGGCGGTCGGGCTCTGTGTGCGTTTCCGCGCCGGCGCTCCCTCGATTCCGCCCGTCAAACCCGCCTTTCCCGTCTCGATCCGCACCATTCTGCCCGGCCCTGCCGGATTCTTCGTGTCACGAACCAGCAGCCACCGGTCTCCCGACGCGGAATCATCGATCTCCCGGATCACCTGGCCGAGCCGTTGCTCAACCGGCGGTGCGCCGGCGGTCGCGTTCTGGCCAGCAGCCGGCAGCGCCGCCACAGCCGCCAGTACCGCAAGTGCCGCCCGAATCATCGCACACGCCGTCACCCTGCCCATCCCCCCTCGTCCATTCCTCAACGATTGCATGCAAATTAGTGCGTCATATTATTGACTTCGGAATACATATCGTCTGCCGCTTTTATGACCTTGGAGTTCGATTCGTAGGCGCGCTGCGCCAGCACCATCTGCACAAACTCGGTCACCACGTCCACATTTGAGTTCTCTAAATACCCCTGCTGTAGGGTTCCCATCCCTTCGGTCCCGCCGGGGTTTCCCAGCACCGGATCGCCGGAGCTGAG
>PMXB01000001.1:28134-28591 GCA_003165935.1 Acidobacteriaceae bacterium
TTGTCGGTCTCGTTCAGCTCGCCCTGGGTGTTAATGACCTCGGTCGCCGCCGACTTGGTTCCGAGGCCGATCTGCAGTCCCGCTGAAACCGTATTCTGACTCTGCGCCGCGCCGGGGGTCACCATGTTCTGGTAGATCATGTCCTGGAACTGCAGGCGCAGTTGCCGGAAACCCGTCGTCGACGAGTTGGCCAGGTTGTTGGCGATCGTGTCCAGATTCATTTGCTGTGCGCTCATGCCGCTGGCGGCTGTNNTCCTGATTGGCGGCCTCAAGAGCGCCTTCATGCACCGCCGCATCTTTGGCCGCGACCGGCGTTACACCTCGCGGCGCTACATAGCGGTTCGCGCCTTCGGGCGTGAGCTCTGTTCCGGCAGGAAAGCTGACGACGCCAACAGCCGCCACGGCGCCGCCCGCCACCGAAACCGTTCCATCACCGCCCACCGACACTTCGCCCGGC
>PMXB01000315.1 GCA_003165935.1 Acidobacteriaceae bacterium
CAAACGGGTGTCATCATGCTTGAATACATCAATCAGCTTCGAGCCCGAGGTTACACTCCGGAAAGCGCTGCGATTGAAGGCGCCGTCCTGCGGCTTCGCCCCATCATGATGACGATGCTGGTAGCTACTCTGGGACTGCTTCCCGCCGCAATGTCGCACGCTATCGGCTCCGACTCCCAGCGGCCGTTTGCCATTGTCATTGTGGGGGGACTCATGGCATCTCTCGCGATGAGCATCTTCCTTCTCCCAACCCTGTACGTTTGGATCGCGCGAGAAGGGGACAAGCTCCCGAAACCGGAGGTGGCCTTTGAAGGTTAGTCTGAGCTCTCTTCTAATTCGCGGCCTGGGAGGCCCTGTCCTTGGCATTGCCTGTTTGATGAGTACCGCGAGCGCTCAGCAGGCGCTTACATGGAACCAGGTGAAAGCGAAGTTCGAAGCGGTGAATCCCGTATTGAAAGCGGATGCGGCCAATGTGGATGAGATGAAGGCGGAGGAGATCACGGCATTCCTTCGCCCCAATCCGCAGTTCACTCTATCAGTGGATGGTAACCAGGCTGCACCGCACAATGGGGTCTGGACTCCCTTCAAGGGCACTACTGAGCAACCCAACTTCAGTTACCTGCACGAACGCGAACACAAGCGGGAGCTGCGGCTTGAGAGCGCCAAGGAAGGCACGGAGATTACCCAGTCGCAACACGTGGATCTGGAACGCAACCTGGTTTTCGGACTGCGCTCTGCCTTTGTGCAAACGCTCCAGGCCAAGGCAGTGCTAACGCTGGCCAAAGCCGATCTGGAGTACTACGACAAGATCATCGACATAAGCCGTGCACGCTTCCAAGCCGGCGACCTGGCCAAGATCGACCTGGCCCGCATCGAACTTCAGCGCGTGCAATACGAGTCGGAAATCGAGACCGCGATCGTCAACCTGCGTCAGCAGAAGATTCAACTTCTTCTGCTGCTGGACGACCGCACGCCAGTGGACCAGTTCGACGTGACCGGGCCCTTCGACCTTGGGCCTGACCTTCAGCCGCTTGATGATTACCACAAGATTGCCCTCGATAACCGGCCCGACCTGATGGCGGCGATTCAGACGATCCAGCAGTCCCAAACGAACCACAAGCTGGCCGTGGCAAACGGCTCTACCGATCCGACCTTCGGAGGCTGGTTCACAAATAACTCCTCGACGAATAACCCCAATGGCCCTGAGACGATCGGCGTTAGCGTGAGCATTCCGCTGCGGATCTTCGACAAGAATCAGGGCGAGAAGAAGCGCACGTTGATCGACATCGACAGAAGCACGCAGGCCGCCGAAGCGGCTAAAGCGCAGGTCTTTAGCGACGTCGACAACGCCTACGAACTGGTGCGCAGCAATATTGCTTTGATCAGGCCGTACAAAGCGCAGTATCTCGATCAGTCGGTGTATGTGCGCGACACCGTAACTTTCTCTTACGAGCATGGAGGGGCATCGCTGATGGACTTCCTCAATGCACAGAGCGATTACCGGGTCGTTCAACTTGCTTACCTGCAGTTAATCGGTGCCTACATGACAGCCGCCGGCCAAATGAATCTTGCAGTTGGACGCGAGGAGCTTCAATGAACGGCATTTGCATTGAGAGTCGTCCGGGCAGCCTCACCGTTTTGAAAACCGGTACGAAGAGGTCGAATCAATGAAGAGACATGAAGTTCGAGCTCGCATCGAGGAGTTTGGCATTCTGCCTTCCGTACGCGTGAATTCACGGGAACTCGCGCGATATGCGGCAGAGACTGTCTACTCGGCGGGAATCCCGGTTGTCGAAATCACCATGACCACGCCCGGCGCGCTGGACGTGATCGACGACCTAGCCAAACGCTATCCCGACATGGCGGTAGGAGCCGGCACCGTATTGGACGAGGCAGCCGCCCAGTCATGTTTCGATGCCGGGGCCAGATTCCTGACCAGTCCGGGCTTTGTTCCCGAGGTAGTGGCCTATGCAAACAAAGTCAATGTTGTGGTACTGCCGGGTGCCTTGTCCCCGACCGAAATCATCGCTGCCTGGAAGGCCGGCTCGGATCTTGTGAAGATATTCCCCACCGGCCATGTGGGAGGCATCCAATATGTGCGCGCTCTCAAGGTGCCACTGCCTCAAATTCCCCTGATTGCCACAGGCGGCGTCAATCAGCTGACCGCCTCAGACTTCATTCTCGCCGGGGCTACAGCGATTGGCCTTGGTGGAGAACTACTACCCAAGGAGGCTTTGCACTTTCGCCAGGAAGATCGCATCCGTGAGTTGGCAAGTAGGTTCCTTAGCTTGGTGAGGGACGCGCGGGCGCTGCGAGAAACCTATTACTAAGCTAGGCGTCCGATCAACCGCTCCGCGGCGCCGAATTCGATTAACTCTAAACTAATTTCTATCATTCTCCTCATGCCTCATTCATGTGTTGCGCACCATACTCAGTTATAGGAGGTTAGGCAAACATGATTCGTAGACTATTTGCACTCTCTGTTGTTTCAATCGTCCTTGCAACTGGGGCCAGCGCGCAGGAAACAGTATCGCCTTCCGAGAGTCATCCGCGTTACACACACGGCCAGATGAAGCAACTGCTTCGCGAGGCGCATACCCCGGAACAGTACGGCGCGCTAGCGGACTACTATACCGGCCTGCAACGGGAATACCTCCGCAAGGCAGAGCAAGAAAGGCAAGAGTGGGTAGAGCTGAGCAGGAACGTCACCTGGATGGGAACCAAAGCCCCAAGACCCATGGACTTCTCGCGCCAAGCTTATCAATACGATTTGTCCAAGGCCACCAAGGCTGAGTCCGAAGCCGCCAAGTATGGCCAACTGGCGGCGTCTAAATCAGGTGCGCCAACCAGCTAGCTGCAGTACACGTGAAAAAAGGGAAAACGGCCCGCAGCGACGAGAAAGGGCGGCAGCAGGAGTTATCGCTCACCGTCCTTTCTCTTATAAAATATGCATACAATCTTAATCTTTTCCTAATTTACGGAATGAGACAATCCTTTCTTAGGACGCATCCGTTCCTTATATGTTCCTGATGCTAGCGCCCATATGCTGTTGTCAGAGATCACGATTGGCGGGAGAGCTGCTGATAGCTAAATGGCAAAGCCAAGTGCAATAAGAAAAGCGATATCGCGGCGGAAGTCCCGTGTGTGGGCTGAGTGCCTGACGGGTTGCGCAGTATTGACCTTGTTGACCTATGGCGGGTTCGTCCTTGAGGCGAATCCGCTCACCATCGGCTTTCTTTATCTGTTGGTTGTGCTGGCGGTTGCATCGCTCTTCGGCTTCTGGCAAGCGTCTATCACGTCGATTCTGGCTGTGCTCTTGCTCGACTATTACTTTGAGTCCCCTGTTCTTAGTTTCGCGGTTTCAGGCCCAGGGGTTTTCATAGCGCTGGTGACGTTTGAGCTGGCGGCCCTCACAATCAGTAGGTTGCACGGGCGAGAGAAGCGAGCGTCAAAAGAAGCGGAGGACCATCTCGCGGGGATGGAGCATCTGTATGAGTTGAGCCGTAGCTCGTTGTTGCTGGATCTGCGTCAGCCTCCTGGTCCGCAACTGGCGATTTTGATTCATCGAGTATTTGACCTGCGCGCGGTGGCCTTGTATGACATAAACTTGAGCCGCCAAGACAGGATGGGCGACTGGGATTCGGGTGAGGAAAACCTGGCCAAGGAATGCTACTTGCGCAATTCATCGCGGGGCGATCCGAGCACTCAGACTTGGCAACGCGTGCTGCAAGCCGGGCCGGGGACTGTGGGTGCCATGGCGGTTCGAGGGAGCCTTAGTCCGCTTGTGGTCGATGCTCTTGCTTCTCTTGCCGCGATCGCGATCGACCGGCACCAGTGGTTTGAGAAGGAAGAGAGAGCTGAGACCGCGAAGAGCAGTGAGCAGTTGCGCGCTGGGGTAATGGATGCGCTCGCCCATGAACTCAAGACGCCGCTTACTGCGGTTCAGACTGCCAGTTCAGGATTGCTCGAGCTTGGCGGTCTAACTGAGTCGCAACTCAATCTGGTGAAACTGATTGACGAAGAAGCAGTTCGACTGAACCGGCTCTGCACACGGCTTTTGAAAACTGCCAAGCTCGAGGCGAAAGAATCTAGCCTCAAGACAGCCGACGTGCCCGTGGCCGATGTGGTGTCCGAAGTATTGGCCGGTCATCCAGCGAATGAGGAAAGGAACAGCATTGAGGTTGCCATGGAGGACCCTTCGTTGACCGTGCGCGCGGATCGAGGCTTGCTTGCAATGATTCTGACGCAGTACATCGACAATGCACGGAAGTACTCGTCGGCAGGGACGCCGATTGCGGTCGTCGCGCGCGCGAGCCGGAGAGAGGCCCTCATTTCCGTGCATAACTTCGGATCGAAGATTCAGATCGAAGATCGGGAACGGATCTTCGAGCGATTTTACCGATCATCCGACTCGAAGGATAGCGTTTCCGGCACCGGCATCGGGCTTTCTGTTGTGAAAAAAGCGGCTGAAGCTCATCATGGGCATGTGTGGGTTGTAAGCGACGACAAGGAAGGTACGACGTTCTATCTTTCCCTTCCGACCGACCAGAGGAGGGCGCAATGAACACGGAGCAGTCGGATGCTGGCCAGGGCACGATCCTCGTGGTAGATGACGACAGTTCCACGCGCCGGGCATTGCGTGTGACGTTGTCCGGCATGGGCTTTGCGGTTGTGGAAGCGGCTCGCGGCGAAGAAGCGCTATCGCTGGCTCGCGTGACCTGGTTCGATGCAGTGTTGTTGGACGTGGACATGCCGGGGATGGGCGGAGTGGAAGCATGCCGGTGTATCCGGCACGCGGTTGCGCGCTTGCCTATCCTGATGTTGACTGTGATGGACAGCGAGGATGACAAAGTACTGGCGCTCGATGCAGGCGCCGACGACTACATCACCAAGCCGTTTCAAGTGCGTGAGTTGGCGGCGCGGTTGCGCTCGGCTGTGCGCAGAAGAAATGCTCTGGACGCCAACCGGGACGCACGGATTCGCTATGGCAAGATCGAACTCGACCCGGTGAAATACCGTGTACAGAAGGGTGGCCGGCCGATTCACCTAACGCCCAAAGAGTTCGAGATGCTTCATTACCTCATGATGCATGCCGGTGAACCCATTCCGCATGCCCGGTTGCTGAAATCCGTGTGGGGGCCGGAGTATGGAAATGAGTTAGAGTATCTTCGAACCTTTGTTCGGCAACTCCGGAAAAAGATTGAAGACGATCCTCAGAATCCGCAGTATCTTCTAACGGACGCATATGTGGGATACCGATTTAACGAACTGGCGCAGGAAGTGTGAAATGGGACCCACATGGCCTCTGATTGCGCGAGTCGTTGAATAAGCGGATTGTGTTCGCGGCCATCCTTACATTTGCCTTTCTTTGTTCGGGCTGCCAATCGACTGTTACGAACTTTACGAGGAGATCGATCAGGAAAGGCAGCCGTAAGCGAGGAGCCTTGCGTAGTGGTCTTCTCCGCCCGCGCACCTCTTATTCAAAATCTTCGCCGGTCTGATGTCTTCACCAGCTGTACGTATAGCCAACGCTCGATGTCGTGTACCAAGGGACGGTAACTACTTTGCTGTAGCTTTCCTGTATCCAGATGGAGCTGCTTTTGTTGAAGTGGATGATAGCTCCCAGGGATACGCCGCTATCGAGTCTATTTTGCACGTGAGGATTGCCAGTAAAACTTGTAATGCCGCTTTGTATCCAGGTATATCCTGTCAGCGCTTTTGTTTTGGGAAGCGAGAAGTTCTTCATCACGCCAGCGGATTCAGTGTGTTCGCCAAAGGCGGTGTGAAAGAATCCGTGCGCTCCGGCATTCTCATAGGTGTAGCCGAAGGTGAGTTCGTCGCCGACCGGGTCTTTCTTTAGGAGGGCGAAGGTGTGGCCGATTCCGATGTTGTAGTTTGCGCGAGGTAAAAGGCCCGGACGATCGAAGTCCGACCCAATCATGACGAAGAGGTCGGTACTTGTACTGGAGGCATCAGCTTCTGGGCCAGTCGTTGTTGTCTGCGATTGTGCACAACTGGCGCTTGAACCCAGCGCGAAAGCCACAATGAAAGGAATCGTGACTGCCACGCCTCTGCGCCATAACCTCGTTCTCGCTGAAACATTCCGAGTGCAGGGCATCTGACATGCGCGCTCCACTGTACCGTTGAGAATCCGCAGGCCAGAATCCGGATGCGTCACACTGAACTCAATCACATCGACTTCAGGCAACTCATTGAACAGACGGGATAGGGCCCCATCCGTATCCGCCATAGACTGCTCTGCGAGTAGAAACTCTCGCTGCTTCGACTCAGAGGCGCGATCCCAGGGATGCACCTCCCGTGCGCGCCACTCGATCTCCAGGTGATGAGAGGCATGAATCAGAGTAAGCCCATCACGACGTACTTCGCCCCGGTTATGAAGGTCCAGAGCGCCCTGGATCGCCTTCCGATCCTTGGACGCTTTCTGTTTCAGCAGAAAGTTCTTGAGAAACCCCATTGTGCTTACTCCTCAGTTGCTCCTGCTTAGAATCCAGGTAAGCAAGGATCTTTGCTGGCAAGTTTCGGACACTATGGCCTCGCGACGGATCATCATGTCCGAAACTTGCTAGTGACTCTTACAGATTCTTTACAGATGCGCCCCTAGGATTCAAAGCATGGGTTCGACGGTTGCGGCGAAAATGCAATCAAGGATCGGCTCCAGGTCAATTCCGGCTTTGAGGCTGGATCGCACTCGCCTGCATGCAATGGGAAACGAGGATGGGCTTGACACCGCCATTTGCTGGCAAGCCATCAGCAGCCGCGATCCACGCTTCGATGGACGCTTCTTCTCAGGTGCAACGAGCACCGGCCTCTATTGCCGGAACGTCTGTCCAGTTCCCCCCGCAAGGCTAGAGAACATTCTTCTGTTTGCCTGTGCCGCAGCCGCTGAGTCAGCCGGTTTCCGCCCTTGCAAGCGGTGTCAGCCGCAAGCGGCACCGGGTACACCCGCGTGGCTGGGCACGTCGGCGGTCGTGTCGCGCGCCGTTCGGCTGATTCTGGAAGGGGCCTTGAATGATGGAGGCGTAGATGAATTGGCAGAACGGTTAGGGCTAGGTTCGCGCCAGTTGCGGCGTCTCTTTGTGCAGCATCTCGGTACTTCACCGCTGAAGATCGCGACGACCCACCGGGTTCATTTGGCAAGAAAACTCATCGAGGAATCGGCGCTCCCGATGACCCAGATTGCTTTTGGCTCGGGATTCAAGAGCATTCGCGAGTTCAATCACGCGATCCATTTGTCGGCAGGACAGTCGCCAAGCGAACTGCGCGGTGCCGCAGGCGGATCACGACGGAAGGCCCGTGCAGGCGGTCTCGAACTTCGCCTTCCGTATAGGCGGCCCTTCGATTGGGCAAGTTTGATTGCGTTTCTGAAACCGAGGGCGATTCCCGGAGTTGAGGTTGTGAAAGAAAGCTCGTACCAACGGACGATCGAGGTCGGCGGAGTTCCGGGGATTCTAACCGTCAGGCCAGACGGAGTCAGATCGCGGCTTGTTGTTCACCTTCAGGTGGCCAGCTATGAGGGATTGGCGCAGACGGTAGAGCGAGTCCGTCGTATCTTCGATCTGAATGCCGATCCGATACAGATCGCCAGCCATTTATCAAGTGATTCCAGACTTCGAGGGCTCATCAAACTGCGTCCGGGACTCAGGGTGCCCGGAGTGTGGGATGGATTCGAGGCGGCGGTACTTGCAGTCCTGGGGCAGAAGCTGACAACGATCGGCACGAGGCGGATTGTGGGTCGATTCGTTCAGATGTTTGGAGCCCCCGTGGATACTCCGATTCGCGGCCTGAAATTTCTATTTCCTCGTCCAGAAATCCTTGCTCATGCCGATTTGTCAAAGGCGGGCATCAGCGATAGCTGTGCTCAGATCATTCGCAGACTCACCTGCTCCGGCATTCGCAGGCATCTCAGCTTTGCCACTTCTAGGACACTTGAGCAGGTGGTTTCTCGATTGAAAGAGACTTGTGGAATTGATGAAAGCACGGCAAACTATATTGCAATGCGAGCTTTTGGGGAACCTGACGCATTTCCATTTGCGGAGTCCAGGCTCAGACGCAGTCTTGCAGAAACTGGGCCGATTGTCTCTGCGACGGAGGCGATTGGGATAGCTGAGCCGTGGCGGCCATGGCGAGCATACGCAGCGATGCACTTTGCAGAGAAACGCTGAAGTCCACACTGCTTTTCAGTGTCTTTTGAATGAACGTCATATGACTGCCATCTGCGATGGGAGGGCGGCCTCCGACGAGCAATACGGCGCGGCCATATCAACCTAGCAGCCTGTATCCCAATAGCCGGCCTTTGGTGAGCTTCAGGGTGCGCCCTCGGCTACCGGGTATTCGACCGCGCTGGCCGCCACGCTCTCGAACATCGATCAGATCCTCTTCCTCAACCCGGCCACGGGTTTGCCGTACAGCCAGCCGACCATTCCGCTGGGACCGGTTGCCAAAGCGACACAAGGACGGCTGCTGGAAGCCTACGCTTCCATGCATTGGGTCGGCCACGAGATCTCGTTCGGCAAACAGGACGAGTGGATGGGACCCGCCCAGGGTGGCGCCATGGCCTACTCCAACAACGCCGAAAACATCTACGCCTTCCACATCAACCGCATCGAGCCGCTGCACGTTCCGCTGCTTTCCCGCCTCACCGGACCCTTCCGCTACGATTTTCTGGTCGGATCGCTGAGAGGGCACACCTACGTGCCGCAGTCTGGACCGGGGAGCTTTAAGAACCCCGAACCGTGGGTAAATCCGGCGCATCCCTGGGTACATGTCGAGAAAATTAGCTTCCGGCCAACGAAGAATCTCGAGTTCGGCTTCGAGC
>PMXB01000016.1 GCA_003165935.1 Acidobacteriaceae bacterium
CCGGAGAGCGGGCCGGTGCGGAGCTTCTCGTGCATCTCGACGGCGGACTTGAGGCCAGACTTGGCGGTGGGGCTGGCTTCGAGCTTTGCGTTTGGGAAGAGCTGCGCCGTTTTGCCTTTTCGGGCCGACTTTTTGGCTGGAGGCGGCGGGGCGATCCCTGCGTCGGCATCTGGATCGTGGGAGAAGTCGAGCTCGGGCTGGTCGTCCTTTGAGCCTTCGATGACGGGGTAAACGATGTAGGCCTGGCGGCCGAGGGCGACCTGTTTGCGAACAAAATCCCAGACTTTGTCGCTCTCTTCGCCGGGGACGCGGCGGGTGACGATGGGGTTGCGGCCGGGGGGAAGCTCATCGAGGATGCTGACGTCGAGGTCGCCGTAGAGGGAAAGCGCGAGGGTGCGGGGGATGGGCGTGGCGGTCATGACGAGGACGTCGGGCTCGGCGTCTTCAGAGCCGTCGGGGCGAGGCTTCTTCATGAGCTTGAAGCGCTGTAGGACGCCGAAGCGGTGCTGCTCGTCAACGATAACGAGGCCCAGGCGGTCGAACTCAACTTTTTCTTCGATGAGGGCGTGGGTGCCGATGATGAGNNGGGTTTGCGGCTGGAGCGCTCGAGGAGCTTGCGCGCGGCGAGGTAGTGCTGCGTGGCGAGGATCTCGGTGGGGGCCATGAGCGCGGCCTGGAAGCCGTTTTCGAGGGCGACGAGCATGGCCTGGAGCGCGACGATGGTTTTGCCGGAGCCGACGTCGCCCTGGAGGAGGCGGCGCATGGGGCTGGGGGAGCGCATGTCGGTGACGATTTCGCCGAGGGCGCGCTTTTGTGCGGCGGTGGGATGGAAGGGGAGGACTTCGCGGATGGCTTCGCGGACCTTGTCGGTGGTGGCGAAGGGTATGCCGGGGCGATCGCGGAGGCGGCGGCGCTTGAGCTCGAGGCCGAGTTCGAGGAAGAAAAGCTCTTCGAATATGAGGCGGCGATGGGCGGGGGTGGAGAAGCCGGCGAGTTGGGGAAAGGGGGTGCCTTCGGGCGGGAAGTGGACTTCGCGGAGGGAGGTTTCGCGATCAGGGAGATTGAGGCGGTCGAGGATGTGGCGGGGCAGACACTCGGGGATCTGGCCGCGGGCTGATTCGAGGAGGTGGAAGATGGTTTTGCGCAGCCAGCGGGAGGCGAGGCGGCTGCCTCCGAGCGACTCGTAAACGGGGGTGATGCGGCCGACTTCGAGGAGGCGGGTTTCAGCATCGTCCGAGTCGTCGGGGAGGAGCTCGAACTGCGGCTGGATCATTTTGAAGTTCGAGCTGGAGCGGGAGGGTTCGATCCGGCCGTAGAGTGCGACGGTTTGGCCGGCTTTGAATTTGCCTTCGAGATAAGTGCCGTTGAACCAGAGGCACTTGAGGGCGTGGCGGCCCTGGCCGACGGTTAGCTCAAAAATGGGGGCGCGGCGGGTGCGGAGGAGGATGGAGCCGCGGACTTCGGCGATGACGGAGGCGGTTTCGCCGGGCTTTAGCTCATCCAGAGAGCGGGGATTCTGGCGGTCTTCGTAGCGGAAGGGCAGGTGGTAGAGGAGGTCTTCGGCGGTGAGGATGTTTTTGGCTTTGAGGAGCTCGGCGACACGGGGACCGACGCCGCGGACGTACATCACTTCGGTGTCGAGACGAGTCACAGATTGGATGCTACAACGTCAGCGAGCCAGCCAGGGAGCGAGTCGGCAAATCAGCGGGCGGCTACGACCATCCTTTGGCGGCACATGCGGCTTTTATCGCGATTGCGTTTGACCGGTCGCTCGCCGATAAAGCTCGCATTAGCTTCTGACCTCGACGGGGGATTTGCGCATGAAGATGAGGCTATAGAGGTAGCAGAGCAGGACGGCGATGCTGATGGCTGAGGCGGTGTAGGGCGCGGGGACGAAGAGGAAGCAGGCGTAGCTGAGGATGCAGCGGGCGATGGCGTGGCGGAGGCCGACGGGATCGTTGGCGGCCCATCCGTAGGGGATCCAAATGATGCCCATGAGGATGGCTCCGCCGAGGACGATGAGGTTGGCACTGTGGGCCTGGAAGGCGGCGATGAGGACGAGAGGCCAGAGGAGGGCGACGACGGCCAGAGATTGGAGAAACATCTGGGTGACGGGGTTGCTCGTGCTGGAGCGGCGGATGGTTCGGCCGCGGAGGCGATCGACGAGGAGGGCGAGGGGGAAGATGGTTCCGCTGCCGAAGCCGACGATGTAGGCGAGCTGCTGCGGAGTGACGCGCAGGGCGGCGACGGCGACGATGGCCCAGTAGATTATGCCGGCGATGGGCATGGACTGGGTGCTGGTGGCGAGGAAGTCGGCGCGAAGGTCGTTGAGCCTGGTGGTCGAGTGCATGCGGTGGGCGGCTCCTGAAAAGGGGTTGCTGGTATGCGGAGGTGTTGGTAGGAGTTACGCGGGGAGGTGGGGGAAAGTTCCTGGGCGGTGGAGGCTGCGAGAGTGATTCGCGGGGTTTGCGGAGAATAGAGAATCTAATATCCGCAAAATATGCGGAAATTAGATATCGTTGTGTTGCGTTCAAGCCCTTCAGTTCCCACGGGCAACATCTCGAGCGTCCGGATTCCGGTTGCTTGGCTGGACCCTAGTATCGCGGACCTACGGCCCTACCTTCACGATTCCGGAGGGAGAGCCTTTGATCGATGAAGCGGAGATGTAGATGCCGCCATCGGGACCGACGGCGACACCGTAAGGGCCGGAAATGCCGGTACCGATCTGGGTGCAGTCGTTTTGGACTGAACACGTCTGGTCGTTTGCGGGTATGCGCAATACCTGGCTTGAGGTGAATTGGCCCTGCATGTCTTTCAGGCCCCAGTCAGCGATGATGAGATTGCCGGCGCAATCCAAGGCCAAACCCCAAGCGTGTTTCACCATATGCGGCTGGCCTGGTGCCGGGCCGATTTGGGTCTCTTGGTATCCGCCTGAATTGGGTGTTTCCTTCAGCACGACACCACTGAGATTGGCGGATGCATAGAAAGTGCCGTCCGGGAGTACAGCAATGCCCGCCGAGTTTTCTATTTGCCCTGTTGGATTGGGACCGCAGGTATTGTTGAGCGAGCATCCGACGGGAATTGGAATTTCGCAGTATCCATTCACGACCGGAAGCTGGCATTTTGACAAGGCGCGCGGCGACTCAAGGAACACGAATTGACCATTGTTTTCATCTGCGATGTAGATATTATCCAGGGAATCAATGGCGACGCCGACAGGGGACTTGATGTCCGTTGCGAATGAGAAGCAGGTGCCTTTCGAGCAGGTCGGATCGGTGTACGGTACCTTGAGAATGCCACCCGAAATGACTGTCGGAGCGCCGACAGTGTAGCCGATGTAGACATCGAGATTGTTCCCGACCGCAACGCTCATAGGTGTGATCGTTGATCCGGTCCAACAACATCCGACAAGCGTGCAACTGCCGGGCTTGGAACATGCCAGATCGCTTTGAGGTACTTTTACGACGCGGTTATTCATTGTGTCTGCGATATAGATATTGCCCAGCCGATCTACCGCCAAGCCGCGCGCGCCTTGTGCGATGGGCAGCAGCAATCCAATTTTTGAATTGGCGATGGGGGTTTGCACTGGCTGTGGGGGTCCGCTCTGGGCGAGAGTCTGCGCGGCGACAAGAACAGCAGGGAGAAGTAGCGAAAGAACGAGACACCAGTTCGGCATTCCGGATTCCTTTCTGGCCGAGCGTTCAGCAACTAGCGCACGGGGATACGGTAGACATTGACCGAGTAGGGAAGCAACTGGACTGGAATTGTTCCGGATTTTACTTCAAGCGATGACGATTCCGGCGAGACGGCGGTGGGGTGGTCGAAGCTGTTTTCGGCGTTGAGGTCGGCGCTGGCGAGAGTGGTTACGCGGATGGTTCCGGTGGGGTTGAGGCCGTTGAGCTGGAGGGTTGCGGGGCGAGTGACGGGCGTGTTGTTGATGGCCTTGACGATTAGTTCGTGGGAGCGTTCGTCGAGCGTGGCGCTGGTGAAGAGGCCGGATTCGGCCTGGGGTGCGACGGGGACGATGCGGGTTCCGACGTTGCTGGCGAAGACGCGCTGGACGTAGTAGTTGGGGGTGCCGTAGGAGTGGAGGTTGTCGAACCAGATGGCGTCGGGCTTCCACTGCCAGGCTTCGACATTGGCAAGGAGCGGGGCGTAGGAGGCCATTTGGACGACGTCGCCGTTGCGCTCGAGGCCGGTCATGAAGGCGGCTTCGGCGATGGCGCCCTTCCAATTGTTGCGATTCTCTGAGCTGGTGGTGCCGACGGTTTGCGCGGCATACTCGCCGGCGAAGACCTTGGGGCCGGAGCGGTCGTAGTGGTCGTAGCGGCCGGTGTTGGTGAGGAACCAGTCAGGGGCCATGTAGTAGTGTTCGTCGACGATGTCGGCGTGGAGATCGCGCCAGGTGGCCCAGAGGCTGTTGAATGGCTCGCCGGAGGGGGCGGGGCCGGCGGCGACGACGAGACGAATCTCGGGGTGCTGGGTCTTGAGCTTGGCGGCGAAGAGCTTGTAACGCTCGACGTAGCGCGGGCCCCACTGCTCGTTGCCGACGCCGATCATGGTGAGGTGGAATGGCTCGGGATGGCCGAGCTGGGCACGGATCTTGCCCCAGGGTGAGGTGACGGGGCCGTTGGCGAATTCGATTAGGTCGAGCGCGTCCTTGATGTACTCGTCGAGCTGATCGAGGGCGGCGGTTTCGTCGGAGTTGAACTGGCAGGCCATGCCGCAATTGAGGATGGGCAGGGGCTGCGCGCCGATGTCTTCGGCGAGCTGGAAGTACTCGTAGAAGCCGAGACCAAAGGACTGGAAGTAGTCGGGAGCGGGGCGGTAGTCGAACTCGTCGTTCCAGCGGTTGATGATGGTTTTTCGCTGGGCGATGTCGCCGATGGAGTTCTTCCAGCGGTAGCGGGTGGCGAGGAGGCGGCCCTCGACGATGCAGCCGCCGGGGAAGCGGAGGAAGCCGGGGTGCATGTCGGCGAGGAGTTGGACGAGGTCTTTGCGCAGGCCGTTGGGGCGGTGTTTGAAGGTGTCGACGGGGAAGAGGGAGACCATGTCGAGGTCGAGCTGGCCGGGCTCGTCGAGGATGAGGTTGAGGCGCGCGTGCGGCGAGGTTGCGGTGGCGCGGATGATGGTCTCGTAGCGGGTCCACTGGCTGTTGAAGGATTTGAGTTCGCCACGGCCGATCTCGTGGCCGGCGTCATCCGTAATGGTGACGCTGATGGCTCCAATCGTGGCGCGGGTGGAT
The DNA here is from genome assembly GCA_003165935.1 of Acidobacteriaceae bacterium. Taxonomy (GTDB): domain Bacteria; phylum Acidobacteriota; class Terriglobia; order Terriglobales; family Acidobacteriaceae; genus Telmatobacter. Next base: position 5,246 of record PMXB01000016.1, read on the forward strand.
TTGGGGCCGGTGGTGCGGACGTAGGCGGAGAAGCGATATTCTGCGCCGGACTCGATGCCCATGCCGCGAAAGCCAGTGTTGTAGAAGGAATAGCCGGGCGAGTAGACGCGGACGTGGAGGTAGTGGGGGTTGCTGGGGTTGAGTGGGGAATCGGTGTGGATGCCTAGCTCGCCGCGGGAGGCTTCGATGCCTTTGGGGCTGATGCCCATTGTCTCGTGCCAGCCGGTGAGGGGCTCCGGAAATTCGAAGGAACGATTCTTGACGAGTTCGGGATAGAGGCCGCCGTCCGCGCCGAAGTTAATGTCTTCGAAAAAGATTCCGAACATGGCCGGGTTGAGGGCCGCGCCGGGGTGGGCGGCATCGACGGTGATCTGGACGGGAGGGGCTGAGTCCTGGGCGGGGAGGGTGGCCGGTTGGGCTAGGGGCAGGAGGGCGAAGGGAAGGAGGGCGAGGGAGAGGGCGGCGGAGCGGATTGAAGTCGTCATGAGAGTTGCGACCCATGTTAAGGGATGGGAATGCGGGAGTCTATTGGGGATGGGCGCGTCCTAGTACCGCTTGACTTTGGCAATGCTGTATAGCATGATATATAGCACTGAGGTGGAACGATGGCACAGGCAGCGAAGGCACGAGTGTTTATGAGTGGCAGAAGCCAGCATGTGACGATTCCTGCCGAGTACCGGTTTCGGTCTTCGGAGGTTTCGATTCGACGCGATCCGCGGACTGGCGAGATCATTCTGTCGGAGGGGCCGGGCTCGTGGGCCGATGTGTTTGCCGCGCTGGACGAGGCTCGTGTGCCGGATGACTTTCTGTCTGAGGCTGAGCGCGATCGGCGTCCGCCCGAGAGCCGGGCGGCGCTTGACGAATTGTTTGGTGGGGATGAGCAG
>PMXB01000182.1 GCA_003165935.1 Acidobacteriaceae bacterium
TGCTTGGTGCGAACGAAGACAAGGAAGCTGCCCTGCTCCTGATCGAGGAGGTGTTCGAGAAGCTCCTGCTTCTTGTCGGGCTCGACCTCGAAGGTGCGCAGTTCGACGTTTTCGGCGGGCTTGAGGACTGAGCCGATCTCGATGCGGACGGGGTTGTTGAGATATTTGCGAGCCACTTCCTTGACCGCGCCCTCGAGCGTGGCGGAGTAGCAGAGGGTTTGGCGCGTTGCGGGCAGCGTGGTGGCGATGCGCGCGATGGCCGGCTGGAAGCCCATGTCCAACATGCGGTCGACTTCGTCGAGGACCATGATCTTGACGGTGTCGAGGCGGACGAGCTTGCGCTTGAGGAAGTCTTCGAGGCGGCCGGGGGTGGCGACAATGAGCTGCGCACCACGGCGGATGGCCTGAAGCTGCGCACCCTCATGGAGTCCGCCGACTACGAGCGCCGCGGTTTGCGTGGGGCTGGTGCGGATGGCGCGGAATGCGGTCTCAACCTGGATGGCGAGCTCGCGGGTGGGGAGAACGATGAGCGCCTGGGCGCCCTTGATATCGAGCTTGTTGAGCTGCTCGACGATGGGGATGAGGAAGCTGAGGGTCTTGCCGGTGCCGGTAGCGGCGGTGGCCAGAACGTCACGGCCTTCGAGGGCGGGAGGAATTGCACCGGCCTGGACGGGCGTAGGGGTGGTGAACTTGTTGGCATTGAGGCGCGCCATGAGCGGCGCTGAGATTGCAAACTGTGAGAACTGAGAATCCAAAATAGTCTTTTCCTATTGATTCCGTGAGCGGCGGAGTCTTCCGCGGCCTGCATTCGGAACCGGTCATGAGGCGCGAACGCACCCGTAGTGCTAGAGACGGGGGGCGCGAGCCTTCTTAATCTTCTACGCGTTTGTGAGAATCGAAAACGTCCTGAGGACCGGCCTTCAAATCAATGAGGCCCGAATCTGACCCACGCTACTGGTTCGCCAAGCGGCACATTGCCGGGTGGCCCCCTGCTCCGGACCGATCCAGGCACGAATCACACGTGCTGGGATCACATCCCCCGGAAATCGTTCCTTTGCTTGCCGGGCACCAGTCCATTCAAGGAGGCGCACGCGGAAGAGCTGGAACCTTTACCTTGGACCAAAACTTCGCGGTCCAAAGCCAAGTCGCCGGGTGAGGAGACTTAAAGGGTTACGCTGTAGGGGCTTGGGGGAAAAATCTGTGCCAGGCAAACTTGCCGGCTGGTGATAATTGAAACCAGAAGGCAATCTGCTGCTCACGGCCAAATCACTGAGCGCAAACCTAGTGTAACACGGATGTTGCGTCATCAATGAGGTCGCAGCCAAAGGAGTATCGTAGCGCGGCACATAGTTCGGCCATTCGTGGTGAACTCAGCTGCGCCACGCGCTTCCCCAGGCGGTGCTTTGAGACAGTCGTTGTGTTGTGCAGATTCACCCCGCACGGCGCCTTCATTCCATCCGACTCATCCAGAATCACCTCTGATTTCACACCGCGAATCGTCGACGTGATCGGCACGACCGTGGCAGTCGCCAGAAAATCAAGCGAGCTGTTTCGAGTCATCACTACGACTGGCCGCTTCTTGTCTGGAGCTGCAAACGCGCAGATCCGTACTTCCCCACGCGCTAGTCTTCCGGCCATACTGCCACCGACGCCCACAATCGAGCTTCATCGAGATCTTGTGGATGTGCCTTGTAGGCAGCTCGCTCCTGCTCTTCGTGTGCGCGAATCTCGATTCTGCGCAAGTGCTCGCGCAGCGCATCGCGCACCAGTGCCGAGCGGTTTCGCTTGGTCTGCTTGGCAACCCGGTCGGTGGCCTGCAGGAGCTCTTTATCGAGCACAATCTGCACTGTTTCCATATGTGGACCCCAGTCCACAGTATACTCAACACCAAAACTGTAGGGTGACCAGGCTCAGCTTACCCTCACTCTGGCGGTATAGCGGTCATTGAACTTCCTGCTTCGGGTTTGCGTCAATCTAACCACGCGTCGTGTTCTCTATCCCGCCGAACGAGTTTCCCCCTGTCAACCCTCCCGAGGACCTTCCCCTTGAATTCGATCATCAGGCTTCTTCCCTGCTTTGCCGCCGTCCTGCTTCCCATCGTTGGTGGCGCACAGAAAATCCCCGGCAACGCAGCGATCGACCAGAAAGTAGCGGCCATCATGACCAGCACCCACGCTAACGGCATGGCCGTTGCCGTGGTCGACCACGGGAAGGTGGGCTATGTGCAGGCTTACGGCATTCGCAACGCCAAGGGCGATCCGCTCAACGCCGACACGATCATGTACGGCGCATCGCTCACCAAGACGGTGTTTGCCTATATGGTGATGCAACTGGCGGATCAGGGCAGGCTGAAGCTGGACACACCGATCAAGGACGATCTGGATAAACCGCTGCCTAGTTACGGCCCTGACCTGACCTTCCCGGACAAGTACGGGCCTTATAAGGACCTGGCCGACGATCCGCGATGGGAGAAGATCACGCCGCGCATGTGCCTGACGCATTCGACGGGCTTCAGCAATTTCTGGTTTATTGAGCCGGACCAGAAACTGCACATCCACTTCGAGCCGGGGACTCATTTCAGCTATTCGGGAGAGGGTTTGATTCTGCTGCAATTTGTTATTGAACACGGCCGCGCGGCGCAGGGGCTGGGGATCGACGTTGGGGATGTGGCCAATGCGGATTTCAAGAGGCTTGGCATGACGCGGACGAGCCTGGTTTTCCTCAACGGAGCGGAAACCAATGTGGCCGATGGCTGGAACGACAAGGGCGAGCCGCAGGAACACAGCCAGCGGAAGAAGGTGCGAGCGGCTGGATCGATGAACACGACGATTTCCGATTTTTCGAAGTTTGCATCGGCGCTGGTGGGCGGCGATGGGTTGAGCGCGGCTTCGCGCGCGGAGATGACCAAGCCAAGCCTGCACATTCCCACAGCAGGCCAGTTTCCGATGTTTCTTCCCGACCTTCCTGTGAATCAGCAGCGAAAGGATTTGGCGGCAGGGCTTGGCGTTGTGGTCTTTGACGGTCCGCAGGGTCACGGCTTCTTTAAGGGAGGGCACGACGGCCAGACGGCTAATACGATGGTCTGCCTGGAGACAAGCCAGCGCTGCGTTGTCATCTTTTCGAACGACGTTCGCGCGGAGGCGGGATTCGCGGAGCTGGTGAAGTTTGTGCTCGGGGATACGGGCGTTCCCTACGACTGGGAGTATGGGGACCACGCGGGGAAGTCGTGATTTCGCAGTTGCCCCGAGACAGCCGTCGCATTGCCTTTGCATTTGAATGAATATCGTGGAGACATTCGCAGGGGAATATGGGCAACGATTGCCTTGCGTTCCTCTCCATCAGGCTGAGAACATCTTTGCAATGAAAAAACCGCTCAGGCCTTATGCAAAGATCGGAACGTTCTGTCTTGCATCCCTGGCGAGCGCGCTAATATGCTGTGCCGGTTGCTCAATTCATGAGACGAATCGCTGGGAACAGCCGCAAGACTATGTGACATTCGTGCTCGCGAGCGGGACGTATGTCTCGCTCGTTGTCGCGCTGATTTCATTTGTCGCCTTTGTGATTGCGCTGATGCGGGACCGGCCGGCGGACTAGGCCAAAGGCCCAGCGCGGCTCGAGCAAAAGTAAACTCGTCTATCCCTCGACGCGGTGCATGCGGGCGTCGGGCAGGCCCATGAGGCGTTTGCGGCGGAGGATGTCGTCGATCTTGTCTTCGGGGATGACGGCGAGGGGTTCGCCGATCTGCTTGGCGATGAGGTAGGTCTTGCAGTAGGTGTCCATGATTTCGCAGAGCCACTCGGCATGGGTGGCCGAGTCGGACCAGCAGACGACGCCGTGGTTCTTTAGCAAGATGGTGTTGTGCTGCTCGACAAAGGGAATGATGGTCTCGGCGAATGCCTGGGTTCCGGGGGTTTCATAGGGTGCGACGGCGGCGGGTCCGATGAAGACTTCGTATTCAGGGATGAAGCCGTTGGGCGGAACGGTGCCGGTGATGGCGAAGGCAGTGGCGTAGGGCGGATGACAGTGAACGACGGCGCGGGCCTTGGGGTTGGCCTTGTAGATTTCGAGGTGAAGGAGGAGCTCGCTGGTGAGGTCGCGGTCGCCTACAAGGATTTTGCCGTTGAGATCGGAGAGGCAGATGTCCGCCGGCTCGAGATCGGCTTTGCTGAGCAGCGTGGGCGTGCAGAGCAGGTAGTCCTTGCCGATGCGGACGCTGATGTTGCCGCCGTTGCCGTCGACGTACTGGCGCTCCCAGAGCTTGCGGCCGACGCGGATGATCTCTTCGCGAATGGCGGTGGCCAGAGCCGAGCTGGCGGCAGCGAGCGGCGAGTCGAAGGTGGGCTCTTCGACGGGAGTGGCGAGTTGCTTCTGCTTCATCCAGTCCTGCTTCGTCTCCTGGGGCTTTGTCTCGGCCCGTTTCGTCTGGGATTCTTCGACGGGCATAGCTACCTGCTCCATTCCTGACCTCGCACACTGTGGCAATGAGGGCGCGCAAACGAGCGCCCGTATGCCTGCATTATAGCGAGAGGCGAGGATTGGGCGGGTGATTGGAGGCACGACCTTAGTTCATGGGAACCAGCTTGCGCTGGAGAGCCTCAAGCGTCTGCCCCTTGGTTTCGGGGTAGATGAAGAGCACAACGAGGAACTGCACCACGGTCATGACAGCGAAGAAGACGAACGGCGCTGCCTGACTGACTTGCTTGGCTACGACAGGGAATGCCATGGCAATAGCGGCGTTCATGAACCAGTGGCTGGCCGAGCCGATGCCCTGCCCCTTGGAGCGAACGGCAGTGGGGAAGACTTCGCCGATGTAGACCCAGATGACTGCGCCTTGGCTCATGGCGAAGAAGGCGATGTAGGTGATGAGGAACCAGACGAGAAGGCTTTGGTGGGAGTTTGTCGCGTAAATCCAGGCGACGCCAGAGAGACAGGAGGCGGTTCCGACCGCGCCGATGAGCAGGAGCGTCTTGCGGCCAACTTTGTCGATGATGCTCATGCCGAACATGGTGAAGATGAGGTTCGTGACGCCGATAGCGATGGCTTTTTGGTCGCCGGAGAGCTGGCTATAGCCGGCGGCCTGGAAGATGGGGTTGAGGTAATACAAGATGGCGTTGATGCCGGCGAGCTGGTTGAATGCGCCGATGGAGATGGCGAGGAAAAGCGGGAAGCGATACTTCCAGCGGAAGACAGGCTCATGGGCGGAAGCATGCTCTTCAGCAAGTGCGGCGCGGATATCAGCTAGCTCGGCCTGGGGATCGGGGTCGCCCATCATCTTGAGTACGGAGAGAGCTTCGTCGATGCGATCCTGCGAGGCAGACCAGCGCGGGCTGCGGGGGATGCCGAATAGAAGGGCGAGGAAGCCGACAGCGGGGAAGGCAGCAACGCCCACCTGCCAGCGCCACTCCGTGGCACCAAGGTTCATGAGGCGGATGAGGTAGTTGGAGGTGTAGGCAAGCACGATGCCGAAGACGACGTTGAACTGAAAGGCGGCGACGAGGCGGCCGCGCCATTTGGCAGGGGCGAGTTCGGCGATGTAGACGGGGCCGAGCACAGAGGACGCGCCGATGCCGAGTCCGCCGATGAAACGGAAGAAAAGGAACGAGTCCCAGTTCCAGGCGATGCCGCAGCCGGCGGCGGAGAGGATGTAGAGGATCGCCGTGATGCGGAGCGTTTCGCGCGAGCCAAGCCTCTGGCCAATGACCCCGGCGGACAGTGCTCCAATGACGGTGCCGACAAGGCCGATGGCGACGGTGAAGCCTTCCTGCTTAGGGGTAAGGGAATAAAGGTGCACCAGGGCGCCAATGGCGCCGGAGATGACAACAGTATCGAAACCGAAAAGCAGGCCGCCGAGCGCGCCGGTGAGTGTGGCTCGCATCAGGTTGAAGTTGGGTCGCATCTTTCGTTTGTCCTCGCGGTGCATCCCATCCTACACAGCCGCTGCGACGTGAGTAAACTCGCCGAAAAGAACAAGTACATCGAGCTTGCGGGCAAATCGATTGATCACTGAGCTCGTGATACAAGCCGCAGATTTCCCTCGTGGCACGAAAGATGATAGCCGAGTGAAAAGGCGCCTAGCCTTCGACGCGACGGTCGCCCGGGGAAACGCTGAGGATGCGGCAGCGGTGCTTGCCTGAGGCGCTCCATGCCAGGGCCATCTCGCTCTCGATGTAGACGCAATCTCCTGTATCCAATACCTCGCGAATGCCTCCGGACTCCAATTCCAGCTTTCCTTCGAGGACATAGACGAGGCGACTCGCGGTCTGCTGGCCGTCTGTCGTGGTGGACCCGGCGCCTGCGGGGAACTCAATGACCTGTGCACGCAGACGCGAGCGTTCCGATGGCGCATTGAGGGGGATGATTTTGATCTTCTCCACGCCGCGTTCGATGCCCTGCATATGAGCTTTGCGGGTAATGGAGAGGGTGTGATGCGCGGGCTCACCGAAGAAATAACTCATGCCTACGCCGTAGACGCGGCTGATAGTGGCCAGCGTGGGGAGCGTGGGAATCATTCGATCGGTTTCGAGCTTGGAGAGCAGCGCAGTAGAAAGGCCGGTCTCGGCGGCCAGGCGCGAGAGAGTAAGGCGCTTCTGGTTGCGGAGAGAACGGAGCTTGAGCCCGATGCAATAAGGCTCGAGAGACCACTTGGCGTAGGTGACAGTCTTGACCATGTTCACACTCCGTGTCCTGATCGGACGCATGACCTTGCAGGAATCCGACAATGGAGTTCCCGTCAACCCCAGTTTCTCCCCAGGGAGGTGTTAGAAATCCTGAAGAATCTTTGAAGATTTCCTCGCGGGAAGAACACGCGGCTCCGGCGCAACACGATTTAACATCTTATGAGGCACCGGCTTGAAGCTCTCGAGCGACGGCCGGGAAGCCAAATCGATCAACATTCACGAAGGAGCAAGAAATCCCCCATGTCCGACCGCAAGAAACTTCCTCTTCGCGCATTCCTCCCGGTCTTCGCGATCCTTGGACTTATCACCCAGTCCGCACTCAGAGCCGACACCATCGTGCTGAAGAACGGCGACCGGCTTACCGGAACGGCGGTCAAGCTTGAAGGCGGCAAGCTGACCTTCAAAACAGCCTATGCTGACGCAATTGCAATTGCATGGGACCAGGTATCCAGCCTGAAGGTAGACAAGCCCCTGGTGCTTCCGCAGGACAAGGGCAATTTGAGCGTTACTTCGATTGACCGCACAGATGCTGGCCTGGTGATCACGACGGCCTCGGGCAATACAACGATGGATGCAGCTGCCGTCGCTGTGCTGAGAACGCCGGCAGACCAAGCTGCCTATGAAGCATCGCTTCGGCCCGGCTGGGGACATGCATGGACGATGGCTGCGAACGCAAGCCTCGCGCTTGCCAAGGGCAACTCCGATACTGAGACGTTTGGCGCCGGATTCACGGCGGTTCGCGCCACCCGGACAGACAAAACGTCGCTTTACTTCAACACGCTGTATGGGCGCGACAACAAAGCGGATGTGACCTCGGCAAACACCACGGGGGGAGGAGCGCGCTACGACCACAATGTGAATCCGAAGCTATTCGCCTTTGGGTCAGGCGATTTTCTGAGCAATGCCCTCCAGGACCTGAGTCTGCGCTCGACCGTGTCCGGTGGCTTTGGCTGGCACGCGCTGAAGGATAAGAACCAGTTCCTTGATGTGTTGGGGGGCGTGGCGTGGACCCATGAGAGCTACTCCGGGGTGTTAACGGGCGATACAACCACGCCGTCGACGAGTGACAGCTTTGTGGCGCTGAACCTGGGCGAACAATACAACCGCAAGCTTGGCGCGTCGAGCCTGTTTACAGAACAGGCAAACTTCTTCCCAGACATGAGCCACCTGGGGCGGATTCAGTTCAACGTAAACTCGTCGTTCTCGACCAAGATCGCGAAGGTATTCAATTGGGTAACCACTTTCAGCGACAACTACACGTCGTTTCTGCCCAACTCGACGCTGGACAAGAACGACGTGATCCTGACGACCGGGCTGGGCTTAACGTTTAATCGGAAGTAGTTGATTGAGTCTCGAGCCGGGGCTGGCGGTACCGGTCCCGGCTGCGGGCAGACTTTTTTGCTTATTTCCGAAGCTGGCTGCGCGAGGTTATCTGCCCCGCGGAAGCGAGCCCAGCCTTGCCTGGGGCATTGTCCCCCCTTAAACGGTCGGGACTGACCGCAGGCGTGTTGACGTCACAAAACTCATTCGAGCTCCATCAATAAGAAATCGAATGCAAGACTCAATAATTGAATGACATGCATCAAAATGACGCAATTTATACTTTAGTAAACAAGTAACCTACTTTTTAAACAGAAAGTGCCTGATAATCGTTCAGAGTTCCTTGCTGAGTGGCCCACGCTGAGCGCATAATTGCCGTTATATTTGGGAAATTTGGGCCGCGCAAAACAGAATCTGCGTGCTTTTCTTACCCGATCCGAAGCCTTAGCGTGCACGCGGGTTCTTCACGGATATATCGCCGCCATTCACCGAATTCGGATGGCATAACCTCGGCCAGACAATCAGGATTGAACCCGAGGTAAGGTATTGGATCGACTTGATTTGCCTTACTACATTAACCAGAACGCGGGAGCCAGCGCGCTTTTGTTTGGCGAATTTCGCCTGGAGCCGGACGGAACGCTGTCTCGCGGAAAATCGGTAGTTCATCTGACTCCGCGCGAGCTGGCGGCGCTGCGCATTTTGCTGGCGCGGGCGGGGCAGATCGTGAGCATTTCCGAACTGAAACAGGCGTTGTGGGGCGCGACCAACGTGACGGCCGAGAGCCTGCCACGATGCATTTCGTCGTTGCGCGCGCGGTTAGAGCCAGAAGACTGCATCGAAACGCTTTACAAGCGGGGCTACCGCCTCACGGCAGAAGTAAAGAAAGCTGGCGCAGCAAATCGAAAGGATCCGCGGCTCGCCATTCCACCGTTTGAAACCGATCAGGGAGTACCAGCACACCTGGGACCGGCGATCGCTGAAGAGACGATCGCCCGGCTAAGCAACACGCCGGCTGCCGGCATACAGGTGCTGGCGCGAGACTCCTGCTTTGCCCTGGCGAAACGGGGACTGACCGCGATTGAGCTGGGGCGGACGTTGCAAGCCGACCTGGTTCTCAACGGAATCATGAGGGCACTCCCCCGCCATTTTCGGTTACGGGCAGAGATGATCCGTGTTGCCGACGGGGTGCAGATCTGGGTGGAAGACCTGCTGGTGGATCGCGAGCGGAGTGTCGCGCTCGAAACGGAGCTTGTGGAACGGCTCACGTTCCGGCTTGGGGCTCTAAAGGTACACGATCAATTTGTGTCCCCCTCTTCTGGGGGAAGAGCCCGCAAAGAGAGCACGTCTGCGGAGCATGGGACCTGGACCGAGGAAGCAAGCGAGAATGGCTGGGCTGGCGCGGGTGGCTTTTCGATCTCCGCTTCTTCATCCGGCTCGCTGAACCGAAGCAATTACAACCACGAAGCCTACGAGTCGTTCCTGCGTGGCCGCCATGAATGGCAGACAATGGAGCGTCACCGCATGCAGGACGGCCTGCAGAAGCTGACGCGGGCCGCGGAGCTGGATCCCACGCTGATTGCCGCGAAAGTGGAACTGGCAAACCTTTGCGTGACGCAGGCGTTCTACGGCTATATGTCGCCGACAACGTCGGCCAACCTGATTCACGGCACGTCAGACACAATCCCCGATTTGCCCCAAACCGCGCCCGCAATGCTGCCAGCGATGGGCTGGATCAACTTTCACTTCGACCGCAACCTGGCCGGAGCGCTTTGGGCGTTCTCGACTTCAGAGGGATTGCCGCACGACCCGTGGACGACGCGTGTGCGAGCGATGTTTGCGCTCAGCCGCCGCCGGTTTGCTGAGGCGATTGCACTTTTGACTGCCGCGCTGGAGATTGATCCGTATTCTCCGTGGCTATCGAGCCGCCTGGCGCTGGCCTACCATCTGGATGGACAGGCAGACGCGAGCGTGGAACAGGCTAAGCAGGCGATTTCGCTGTTCCCGGGACACGAGGGCTCGAATCTCTACGGTGCGATCATTCTCGCCTATAACCGGGAGACTGAAATGGCGGTGGAGCTAGCGGCCGATCTGGCGCGGCGCCTTCCCTACCTTGATATGGCAACTTCAGTGCAGGTGTATGCCCTTGCGTGCGCGGGCCGTGCCGCGGAGGCACGTACCCTGCTGGAACGGCTTGACTGGCTGAGCCGGGAGCGCTTCGTGATGAGGACAATGAACGCGGCGGCCCTGCTTGAGCTCGACGAACCGGAAGCGGCAATCGCAGAGCTGCAGCGTGCTGCTGAATCGCGGTGCCCGTGGTTTTTTCAGATGCTTGCTGACCCGCGGCTCAAATCTCTGCACGGGCATCCGGAATTCGCCGAATTGGAGACCATTCTCCCGCAGATGGAAGCGGCAGCAGC
>PMXB01000240.1 GCA_003165935.1 Acidobacteriaceae bacterium
AGCATGTGTTTGCCGACCGACATCTCTTTGAAGTGCTTCCCGCCTTGAACGGGGATCATCACCGCTCCATCCTCGTCCATAATGTCAACGGGGCAGAAATCCCAGCCATTGATCTTAAGGGTTTCGCGGTGTTCAGCCGTCGTGTTGCGCTCGCCCTTATAGAGAGTGTTGGTTTCGACCAGGCAGCTATTTGGAATATGCTGCTGCAAGGCTCTTACCATTTCGCGAGGGAGAATGTTGGGACCATGCGGTTCGCCGGTATGCAGCTTGATGGCGACCTTTCCGCCGATTGTTGCATTGATCTTCGCATAGACTTTCAACAGCCCATCGCCATTGATGTCCGGAGTGAAGAAGACTTCAGATGGGTTTGCCCGCGTGGCGGCAAGAGCGGTTGTGGTGCCGAGATAGCCTGCGGTCGCGCGGCCTTCCGCAAGGGCACTTTCTTTCGGAAAAATTCGACTTTCAGTTTTGTCTGTCATGTTTGTCCCATCGGAAACCGCCGATAAACGGACCATAGGCACAGTCGTATCCGGCGGTTACTGGACCATGCTAGATCTTCGGGAAACACCATGCTGTGCAGATAGGGACACTCTGCGAGCGCAATCCGCCAAACTTAACGAAATCAAGAACTCCGCTTATCTTTGGCCAACGATGAAGAATAGCAAGAACACAAAATGGTTCATCTGGTTTACGCGGACTCTCAGAGCAAAAGGGCACAGACCGAAGCGGGCGAACAAATCAACAATGCTACTATGCAGCAGCCCGAAGTGCTCGATCCCGTTTGCGGGATGAGGGTCGATCCGTCGAAGGCGGCGGCAAGCATTAACCACCGGGGTGTAACCGTCTACTTCTGCGGCCAGGGCTGTGCCGCCAAGTTCCGTGCTTCGCCTGAGAAGTACTTGCAGGCCAAACCGGACGCGGCTTCCTCGAAGCAGCCAGCCAAGACCGAGCCGCATGGGGAATTTACCTGCCCCATGCATCCACAGATCAAAAAGCCGGGACCTGGTAGCTGCCCGAAGTGCGGAATGGCGCTCGAACCGGCCACCGTGACTGCAGCTGCCAAGCGGACTGAATATACCTGCCCCATGCATCCGCAGATCGTACGCGATGCCCCAGGCCCGTGCCCCATCTGCGGCATGGCGCTGGAACCTCGTGAGGTCAAGGCCGAAGAGTCGAACCCTGAGCTGGCCAAAATGTTCAGGCGCCTGTGGATCTGCGTCGCGCTTGCGGTGCCGATGCTCGCGCTGATGATCTCCGAGTTTCTCCCCAACAGACCCATGCAACACATGCTCGCGGCAAGAACGTGGACATGGATTGAATTCGCTCTGGCAACACCTGTAGTCCTGTGGTGCGGGTTGCCGTTCTTCGTCAAGGGCTGGCAATCCCTTGTTCATCGCAGCCTCAACATGTTTACGCTGATCGCCCTTGGTACGGGCACGGCCTATGTTTACAGCGTCGTCGCCACTGTCGTTCCTCAAATCTTTCCGGCATTGCATCGCGGAGCTGGAGGGCAACTCGATGTGTATTTCGAGCCTGCGACGGTCATTGTTGCCTTGGTGCTTCTGGGCCAGGTGCTGGAGTTGCGAGCCCGCAGCCAGACCAGCGGCGCGATGCGTGCTTTGCTCGGTCTGGCTCCGAAGACGGCCAAGCGGCTTGACGACAAGGGCGGCGAAGCCGACGTGCCGCTCGATCAGGTTATTGTTGGAGACCGCCTCCGCGTGCGTCCCGGCGAAAAGATACCTGTGGATGGCACCGTCCTTGAAGGTCACAGTTCAGTCGATGAATCGATGATCAGTGGAGAGCCCATTCCGGTCGAAAAGGTTAGGGAGGCGAAAATCACGGCGGGAACGGTGAACGGAACCGGCGGGTTCGTGATGCGCGCAGAGCGCGTGGGGGCCGACACACTCTTGGCGCAAATCGTAAAGATGGTTAGCGAGGCGCAGCGTTCACGAGCCCCGATTCAGAGGCTGGCGGACCGAGTCGCCTCGTACTTTGTTCCCGCTGTCATTCTTTCGGCCACAATCACCTTCATCGTCTGGTACTTTGCAGGGCCGCAGCCGCGCTTCTCACATGCACTTGTGAATGCAGTGGCCGTACTCATCGTTGCCTGCCCATGTGCTCTCGGGCTCGCCACTCCAATGGCGATTATGGTGGGCACAGGCAGGGGGGCTCGCGCAGGCGTCCTCATCCGCAACGCTGAGGCGCTGGAGACATTTGGCAAGGTGGACACGCTCATCATCGACAAGACCGGGACGCTGACCGAAGGGAAACCGAGGCTGAGCGCTGTCATTCCTCAGCCTGGAATTGACGAAAACGACTTGCTCCAGCTCGCCGCAAGCCTTGAGCGATCCAGCGAACATCCTTTGGCAGCAGCCATCGTGAAGGGCGCTGAGGCAAAGAAGCTCACCCTGACCGATGTGGCCGGATTCAGCTCAGAGACAGGCAAGGGTGTAAAAGGAACCGTCGCAGGCAAGCAGATCGCTGTCGGGAATGCGGAGTTGTTCCACGACCTGTCCGTAGACGCCGGCCCTTTGCTTGAACGAGCTGATACTCTGCGCAAAGAGGGGCAGACAGTAATGCTTGTCGCCGTGGACGGCAAAGCGGCGGGCATCGTAGGGGTCTCCGATCCAATCAAGGAATCCACGCCCGATTCGATCCACGAACTTAAGGCGGCCGGTCTGAAAATCATCATGGTTACGGGAGACAACGCGACGACCGCCAAGGCAGTAGCGGACAAGCTCGGCATCGAATTCTATGCCGATGTGTTGCCCCAGAAGAAGGCGGAGGTTGTGAAGGATCGCCAGCAAAAAGGCGCCGCGGTCGCAATGGCCGGCGACGGAGTAAACGATGCACCCGCGCTCGCCCAGGCGGACGTCGGCATCGCCATGGGAACCGGCACGGATGTAGCGATGGAAGCGGGGGGAATCACACTGCTGAAAGGCGATCTTCGCGGCATTCTCCGCGCCCGCCATCTCAGCAANNTCAACCATGCGCAACATCCGCGAGAATCTGTTCTTCGCTTTTGTTTATAACGCTGTCGGGATACCATTTGCAGCGGGCGTGCTCTACCCTGCCTTCGGACTACTCTTGAATCCAATGATCGCCGCGGCAGCCATGAGCTTCAGTTCCGTCTCGGTGATCGTCAATGCCCTTCGACTCCGGACAACGAAGCTCTAGCGGCTTTTCGATGCCCCGAGCACTACTGACGGACTTGGACCTATCCAAATTGAGAGGGTTCGAGATAGGGCCGTTTGCGGGGGCCACCTGAGGAGGTTTGGTGAACGGATACAACATGGGAATGCAAGGTTGGAATAGTAGCTGGATGTGGATTTGCGGGTTGGTCCTGATCGTAGCTCTGGTCCTGGTGTTCCGTGCTCGCAGATAAATTGTGTGGTCAACCTGGAGCGCGGCTAACCATTGCTCACCTCCCTCTGCAATCTGCCCGCAAGATAGAGGTGAATGCGGAGACTTCCGCAGCGAACTGGAACCTCGAATCAGTACTGAAATGAACCCACTTTCGCCATCGAAGACCTTGATCGGATGCCAAGTCCGCCACGCATTCAGCAGCCCGCGGCACAATTGCTCGGAGGCCTAATCAAGGAATTTGGGCTGATCCCACACAGATCAACCCGTGGCCCGCTTCCCAGAAATTTGGGGGCATTTTGTGGGCAAATAGCGCCCATGGTGTCAGTTCTGCCGGTTGTGCCGGTTCGTAAGTACTGTGCCGTCTATTATTTGGCCCATGACTCCTATTATGGCATGGAAGAGGTCATCGGTTCGATCCCGATCAGGTCCACCAAATCTACTTCGATCGAGGCGCTAAAAGCTAGCGCGTCCCGGATTGCCGGGAAGGACATCTGTTCGATCCCGATCAGGTCCACCGATTTTCTCCCTTTCCGCGAAATCCTCATTTCACAGTTTCGCCGCCCATTCGACTTTCTGTCCTTGACACAACTAGCCTGCTGCGGAGACCGTGGATTAACGGCAAACATCCAGTCTGGGAGTACCCCTAAGCAGATTTGCGACGCTAAGGGATTGCATTCCACGATTGAGTGCTGTCGGCACCGCGAATGATTACGGGGAGACCGCGGCTGGCAATGATCTTCAACTTCCGCCTGTTCTGGCGCTTGACATTCCGGGCCTTCCACCGAACCGCCGGCACCAATGGGCCGCTCGACCGCAATCGCCTGACATTCCTGCTGTGCTTCTACCCCATCTGGGGCGCACTCGCGCTGAGCGCTTGGGCCGGCTTTCTCCTGGATGAAATATTCTTCCCAGGCTACCGGCGGCAACCCGTCGAAAAGCCGCTGTTCATCGTGTCCCCTTTCCGAAGCGGCTCGACGTTTATCCATCGGGCCCTGGCCAGCGACCCCAGCTTCACCACCATGAAGATGGGGCAAATCTACTTGATGCCCTCGATCACGCAGCGCCGCGTCTTTGGAGTGCTGGCGTGGCTGGACGGGCTTTTTGGGGGGCCGGGCGAAAGACTTCTGCGAAGCCTCGACGAGCGAACCCTGCGCAAGCTCAAACTGCACCCTTTCAGCCTGTTCGATCCTGAAGAGGACGAGCACGTCCTTTTCTACGCGTGGTCCACGTTACTGGCCGGCTTCGTCTTCCCTTACCTCGACGAACTGCCGCAATATCAGTACTTCGACACCGCGATTCCGCGCGCTGAGCGGCAACGAATCATGGCGTTCTACAAGGCATGCATCCAACGACACCTCTATGCCACTGGCGCCCGATTCTACCTTGCGAAGAATCCGTTATTCAGCGCAAAGATCGAGTCGCTGCTCGAGACGTTTCCCGATGCCCGCATCGTCTACCTCGTGCGAAATCCTCTCGAAGCGGTGCCTTCCACCGTTTCGCTCTTCCACTACGCATGGCGGCTCTTTAGCCAGCCTCCCGTCCGTTATCCGCACTGCGGAAGGATCCTCGACTGGACAAAGTACTGGTATGAGCATCCGCTCGAGGTCATTGATCGGGACCGATCCCGGCGCTGCATGATCGTCCTGTACGAGGATTTGGTGCAATCTCCGGATCGCGTCCTCGGAAGGATCTACAGCGAATTCGGTTATCCGGAAAGCGATGCGGTTGAGTCGATTCTGCGAGATGCAGCACACGCCGCCAGGACGCACACCAGCAACCACGTCTACAACCTTGAAGCGATGGGTCTCACCCGCGAGCAGATCGTGCGCGAGTTCTCGCGGATCTTCGATCGATTCGACTTTGATGGGCAAAGACTCGAGACAGAAGAATCTCGCGTCGAAATCGAGATCGCCAGTTAGCGATGCGAGTAGGAACGCTCCGTGCCCCGCCTCCGCGGTCCCTTTTCGCCGACTGTTCCTTGAGCCAACGGTTCCCGGCTTTTGCTCGACCCTGTATTCGCTGCGGCTTATTTCCCCGGCGCTTGAGAGCTGTCAGTGTCTGCGGTCACAGGTTCCATGAAATCTCCGTGAGAGCATCGGCTTGATTGGGATCTTATCGCCCAACCTAAGGGCAAAGTGTTGAATCAGAATTCCCTCGAAATAGCGAAAACTGCCCACCTTCCAGCGACCGGGCGCCCGGATGTGCAAGACGCATGGTTTGCTATGCGACTGTCGTTGATCGTTGGCGTGGCGATGCTTGCCGGAAAAGTCACTGCATGGATCATGACGGGGTCCACGGCGATCCTGGCGGATGCGGCAGAGTCGGTCGTCCACGTCATCGCCGTCGCATTCGCCGCCTTCAGCTTGCGGCTCAGCCAGAAGCCCGCAGCCCCCAGGTTCCTCTATGGCTATGAGCGCATCGCCTTCTTATCAGCTGGATTTGAAGGGGCGATGATCGTGCTCGCAGCCATCTACATCCTGATCACTGCGATTCAAAAGTGGCTTGCGGGGCTTCAATTGGAAAACCTTGGCGCCGGAACGATGCTGTTGCTCGCTGCCGGGTGCCTGAATGCCGCGCTCGGCTGGTATCTGACCCAGACCGGACGCCGCCTGAACTCACTGATTCTGGAAGCCGACGGAAAACACGTACTTACTGACTCCTGGACGAGTTTTGGCGTCGTTCTTGGCCTGGTGCTCGTAATCGGCACGCACTGGAAGCCATTCGACCCGATCATCGCGCTGCTTGTGGCCGTGAACATTCTCTGGTCAGGCGGAAAGCTGGTCTGGCGTGCGGCAGTGGGCCTGCTCGACTACTCCGATCCAGCTATTGGCCACCAGATCCGCGAACGGCTCGATTCCATCTGCACTGAACTGGGGATCAAGTATCACGGCGTCCGCTTCCGAGCTACTGGCTACCGGCAGTTGGTTGAGGTGCACCTCCTGTTCCCGAAGGCAACGGAACTTGGCGACGCGCATGCGCTGGCGACCAGGGTGGAAGAGAGGCTCGCCGCAGAACTCACGACGCCTACCGAGGTCATCACCCACATGGAGGCGGAAGAGGACCACGAAAGCGTTCACGCTCACGAACACTACACCGGGTTGCCTTTGTAACACCCTTCCGAGACAAAACACCAGTGGTCCAAACTGCTCAGACCGGCAATTTGACGCGAGATAGAGTCAAGCCTGCATGAGCTGATTCCACGGAGGTGGGCTATGAACAAGAATCGAATGAACGGAACGGTCGATGAGTTGGTCGGAAGTGCAAAGCGCAAGGCTGGCGGCATCACCCACAGTCCCAAACTCCAAGTGGAGGGCATCGCTCAACAGGGCAAGGGCAAGGTCGAAAGCGCGTTGGGCAAGGCTCAGGATGCAATCAAAGATGCCGTTGGAACCACCGAACTTAGTATCGATGGGCAAGTCAGGGTCGGGATGAAGAGAACTTCAGGGAAGGGTGAGCCGGCGAGGAGGATAGTGCCACTCTCCGATGCTTATCGAGCAAAGAAAACTTAGGTTTCAGGCCTCGATCGTGAATGTCGCCTACATCCTCTGCGCAGACGACAGGGTGGTGTGACTCGCGGCTTCTCCGCTTACTTCTGTGGTGTTGACAATGTGGGAACTGCGCTCTTCGCCGGAGGATTCTTCCAGACGCCGTAGCTTTTGTAGAGAAACTGGCCTCCCAGAATCAGCAGCCAGACCAGCAGCGCGAACCGCAGAGGCCGGCGAGGAATGCGCGTGCTCAGGAAGGTTCCGCAAAGGGCGCCAACCACCCCGCCAATGATTAGGTGGATGAGCAACTCCGGATTCGACGCATGTGAGAACCAGTGCGCTCCGCTGCCTATCAGTGAAACCAGAAAGCCAAAAGCAATGTCGGTGCCAACGACCTGTGCCGGTGACAGCGGCGTAAGGCTCAGCAGCGCGGCGCTACCAAGTGCGCCAGCACCTGCCGAGGAGAATCCAACCTCAGCTCCCACCGGAAACATCAGCCAAGCCAGCAACGGACTCCGATCGCGGCGTTCCTTGCTTTCATTTCGCTTCCTGAACGCAAGAATGATTTGTGATCCTGCCGTGGTGACAAGAATGAATCCAAGCAGTGCATTGAGCAGGTTCTGTGAGCCACTCGTGACGAGGTGCTTGAGAAAAAGTGAGCCGATCAGCACGCCGGGCGCTCCGCCCAGAATCATGAATCCCAGAGTCCGCCACACCAAGTTGCGTCGCGCGATCTGCGCTGGAACCAGAATGAGCTTCACTGCAGTCGAAAACATCAGCCCGATGCCAACCGCAATCTGCGCAGGAACCCCAAGAAACAGTACCAGCACCGGCACCGTAATCGTGCCGGCTCCCACCCCCGTCAACGCAATAAACAGGGCGATAAAGAAGCCAATTATGTAGTGCATTGCCTTACCTCAGATTCTGCGAGTGACCCAAAGTTACAGGCCCGCTTACCGCGGGTCCGCTTCGATGTGTATGCCACATTCGACCTTCCGGCCTGCCCAACGCCCTGAACGCGGGTCGTTAGGATCGATCGGAAGCATGGTACATGGCTCGCAGCCGATTGAGGAGTAGCCGCGTTCATAGAGAGGCAGCAATGGGATACCGAGTTGTTCGCAGCCGTACCAGACGTCGCGCGTGGTCCACGAAGCGAGAGGCGCAAGCTTGAGCACATGCGTGCCGCCAGGTAGCGCAAACATTGCCGACTCTTCGAGGGCCGTGCGGCTCTTGGCCTGCTCGCGCCGAAGCCCGGTCACCCAGACGCGGTAATTCGCCACAGCCTTGAACAGCGGATCGACCTTGCGCAGCTTGCAGCACTGATCGGGAGCCGTCTGGTTGAGGATGCCGAACTGCGATTCCTGCTGGGCCACGGTCTGCTCGGGAAGAAGGTTGAACAGGTTCATCTTCCACTCGCGTGCCATCCGATCGCGATACTCATAGGTCTCGGCAAAATGATAGCCGGTGTCGAGAAACAGGACCGGGACGTTCGGGTCGAGGTCGAGCGCGAGCCGCGTCAGGAGCATATCCTCGGCCTGGAAGCTGCAGGTGACACAGACGTCTCCCTTGTCCGTGATCTCGCGGGCAAGGGCACTGCGCACTTCTGCGAGCTTTGCTTCCACCCCGGTGATGATTGCCGCTGTGCTCATTACAAACCCGCCTTTTCCGATGGAATGAAGATACCCGCCGAGTGCAGCAACTGGTGCACCTGGGCTGTGGCTTTGTTGGAATCCGTTGCGTCGAGTGTGACCTGCTCGCCCTCAGTGCGCGCCATGGCCGCGCCCGACTCGTCCACTCGCACCACAAGGGCAAGCAGGCCTGACTGAAACTGAATGCGCGTGATGATCTCAAGCAGCGATGGGTGAAGGATAAACGCGTCGTCGTCCGCATCAATGCGGCATGACACCACGCCGACCGAGAACAGCGAGCGCTCGACCGCGTCCAGAAGTTCGAGGGGGCCGGTGACTTCAAGCACGCCACCACGGTGACCCCAACGCGCATCGCGCTCACCGGCCGTGACGCGTCCCCAGCCATCCACCAGGCCTGATCCAACGCCAACACCATCGTCGGTTCCAGCAGAGGTAATCATGCCGGCAGCCACCGTGCTATTTGTGTCGGTGTCGATAAGTATGAATGCGCCCGTCGCGCGATTCTCTCCGTAGGGATCGAGCGCGATCGGTCGCAGCACCGTCAGGCTCACCGTGCCGATGTCGTTCATGTGCAGCGTCTGCGCGGGCTCGCGTGAAAGAGTGCCGACGTCGGTGCGATAGTGCAGTGCGGAGAGAACCACGGGGACGGTTTGGCTGGTGTGCTTGAGCAGGTAGCGGCGATTCAGCAACAGAGGTCGTTGATCCATCCACACCAGCGATGCCTGGATGCTCTTGGCTACCTTGGCTGGAGTTTGTGCAGAGACGATCAAGTCGCCGCGGCTGATGTCGACTTCGCGATCGAGTACCAACGTCACCGACAAGGGTGCATACGCCTCTTCGAGGTCGCCATCAAAAGTGACAATGCGCTGAACCTCAGCAGTACTACCCGAGGGAAGAACAGTAATCGTGTCGCCGGGCCGGACGGTTCCTGAACCGATCTGTCCGGCAAAGCCACGAAACATGTGATTCGGGCGCAGCACGCGCTGCACCGGGAAGCGGAACGGCGCCTGCCGAGTGTTCACTGACGAAGGCAGCGACTCGAGCAGTTCAAGCAGAGAGTGCCCCTTATACCACGGCATGGCCTGCGAACGGTGGACGATGTTGTCGCCCGCAAGGGCGCTCACGGGCACAAATGAAGCCTCCACGGGGTTGCCGGTGTCGGCGGCAATCTGTTCGAGAAGTCTGCGGAAATCCAATTCGATCGCCTGGAACGTCGCCTCGTTGTACCCGATCAGATCCATCTTGTTGACCGCTACGATCACGGAACGCACACGCAGCAGTGAAGCAATGTAGGCATGACGGCGCGACTGAATGAGCACGCCCTTGCTTGCGTCGATGAGCACGACTGCGGCATCCGCTGTGGATGCGCCCGTAGCCATGTTGCGCGTGTACTGCTCGTGACCTGGCGTGTCGGCGATGATGAACTTCCGCCTGGACGTGGAGAAGTAGCGATAGGCGACATCGATAGTGATGCCCTGTTCGCGCTCGGCACGCAGGCCATCGGTGAGCAAAGCAAAATCAATCTGTCCAGGCGCCGTTGTGCCTTTGCCCTGGATCGATTTCACCTGGTCTTCGTAGACCGACTGCGTGTCGTAAAGAAGCCGGCCGATGAGCGTCGACTTTCCGTCGTCTACGCTGCCCGCTGTCGAGAAACGGAGAAGATCCTTCTCCCGCTCTTCGGCAAGGAATTCCTGAATGGAGAATACTGAAACCGGAGTCGCAGACACTTAAAAGTAGCCCTCCCGCTTCTTGATCTCCATCGAACCTTCCTGATCGTGATCGATCACTCGGTTTGCGCGCTCCGATGAGCGGAATGAAAGCAGTTCGGCGATGATCTCGGGAATCGTCTCCGCATCCGAGCGGATTGCGCCAGTGCATGGGGTGCATCCCAGCGAGCGCAGCCGGCACTTCACCAACTGCGGCTTCTCGCCCGGCAGCGCCATAAAGTCCTGCTCAACCGGCAGCAGAGCCTCGCCGCGCACATACATCGGACGCTCCTTGGCAAAGTACAGATCGACAACCGGGATCTTTTCTTCATGGATGTACTGCCAGACATCCATTTCGGTCCAATTCGACAGCGGAAATACGCGGATCGACTCGCCCGGATGTACGCGCGCGTTGTAGAGATTCCACAACTCGGGACGCTGGTTTTTCGGGTCCCATTGGCCCACGCTGTCACGGAAGGAGTAGATGCGCTCCTTGGCACGGGACTTCTCTTCGTCGCGGCGTGCGCCGCCAAAGGCAGCATCAAAGTTGTAATGGCGCAAACCGTCGAGCAGCGCACCTGTCTTTAGCAATGCGCAGCAGCGCTTGGTGTCCAGCTTGATCGGGTTGGTGCCCGCCGCGATCGCTGCCTCATTTCGCCACACCAGCAGTTCTGCGCCAACCGATCGCGCCGTTCGATCACGAAACTCGAGCATCTCGTTGAATTTGAAGCCGGTGTCGATATGCATCAAGGGGAACGGAATGGGCGCGGGATAGAAGGCCTTCTGTGCCAGGCGAAGCATGACCGAGGAGTCCTTGCCGATCGAATAGAGCATGACCGGGCGCTCGAACTCCGAGGCGACTTCCCGCAGGATATGAATGCTCTCCGCCTCGAGCAGGCGCAGATGGCTCAGGCGCGACGAACCATTCGCTGGCGATGGTGGGGACGAAGTACCGCTTGGGGCTACCGGCATGAGGCCTCTTCAACTGCGGATGAATTGCTGAAGGCCGGAGGGAATCGAAGACAGAACCCGGCAACTCAGCTTCGGGTGCGTCTTCTGGATCAGTTGCGCTTGGAGATCACAGACTAGGCGTTGCACCCGTCGAACGTGTTCGAAAGGCAACAACAGAAACGTCTTAGGGAAGCGCGAACCATGTGTTCATTCATAGTAACAAAACAAACCCTCTGGCACAATTCCAGCAGCCTCGTGGCGAGAGTACGTTCGCGCGGCTGGTTTGCTTTACCGACGATGGCGGCCTCAATCCCTCGGCCTGGTTCCGGGCCGAGATTGCGTAACTTGGTCCATGTCCAGCGTTCCCGGTACTCTTGTTCCTGTTGGCCGCTCTGCCATCAACAGGAGGCACCATCATGTTCGCGCCTCAGCCGATTGGTTTCGTCAGGACTCCCTACCAGAACACAACCTCCATACCGCGCGGCCTCGGCGCGAAGCACGAAGCCGAAGGCATCATTGAAATCCTTCCCGAGTTTGATCTCGGCCTCACAGACATTGAGGGCTTTTCGCACCTCTACGTGCTCTGGGTCTTCGATCGTGCTGGAGAATTTCAGTTGATCGGCGCACCGCCCACCGACAGCCGCCCCCACGGCGTCTTCGCGACCCGCTCGCCGCGCCGGCCAAATCCCATCGGGCTCACTGTGGTGGAACTCCTCCGTCGCGATGGGGCCCTGCTCTACGTGCGCGGAGTCGACATGCTCGACCGCACGCCGGTTCTCGACATCAAGCCCTACCTTTCGAGCGTGCCCAGCGAGACTCTGCGCCGCGGGTGGCTGGCAGAAGTAGAAGCGCGTAACAAATAACCATCGGGCCACTCCGTCTTCAGCCAGATCCTCCTCGCTTTCGGCTAACCTCCTTCAGCACCGAGAACCACTCCCTTCGCAGCGGACCATGTGTTACATTTGCGCCATGATGCTTCGGGGTCTGGCTTCGTTGGCCGTTCTGCTCTCAATGGTTCAGGCAAATGCGCCGGGACCCAATGCCGGATCGGCTCCTAAACCCTCCGCTGCAAACTCTTCCGCGACCAGCCATGCGTCGCCCATCCTGCAAAGCCCTGTCCAAGCCGAGTCCGAGACCCCTTCGCAAAACGCAACCGTGAAGGCCGACTGCAACGGCGTACCGTGCGAAGATCAGCAGCCGCATCTGATCGTCACCCTTCCCCCGCAGCCCGCGCAGCCGTGGCTCTTGCGCGAGCGGATCAGCTGGGGCGTTTACCTGGTGCTCGCTTTGGTCGGATATGTCGCCATTTTGCTGGCGCTTTCGACCCTGAAAAAGATCGAGCGCAACACCGTGCTGGCCGAGACAACCGCCCAGGCAGCGCTGGATGCCGCGCAAGCTGCACTCGCCACCGCACAGGCCATTCTGGTTGCAGAACGCCCTTGGATTCTGGTGTCGGTTGAGCCAACCATCAATAAGCCGAACAGCTTCACCATCACCGCAACCAATAAGGGGCGAACACCCGCGACGATTACAGCGATGCTTGAGCAGGTCGGCATCAAGTCCGACGAGGCGCACCTTCCCGCGACCCCCGAATACGACGATCGGCAGAACTCTCAACCGATGATTCCGGTTACATTGGTCCCCGGTGAGTCGACGCCAATCAAGATATTCTCACGCGACGATGTGCCGGCAATCTGCGAGTCCGAAGATCGGGTCAAGCTGATCGAGAACTGGGACGAGAAGATTTTCGTGCATGGAAGAATCGCGTATCGCGAGCTGGTTGCACCAAAGGGCGGCAACGAGCACGAGACCAACTGGTGTTGCTGGTACATCCACGGCCGCCAGAAGAGCGGTATGGTCATCGCCGGACCACCAGAATACAACTCACATACATAGCGCAGTTTCCACGCGCGTGTGAGCGCTACAGGCGCATCGCGTTCCTGCGCCGCCAGCTACCTTGCGGATTCCGCGGGCGTTTTGCGCATATAGATGACAGATTTGTCGTCCGAGTAGACCTGCTTCCAATCCGGCAACAGCGAGAGAACGCGGGCCATGGGTGATTGGCTGTTCAAGAGGCAGAAACCAACCTTGTACTTGTCCAGGAGCAGATGCGGATCGCTTTGCAGGTTAGCCCAGTTTCCATACTCACCTAGGAATCCCGACCATACGTAGAGATCCGTACGGCCGTCTATCATCACCGGGTATTGGGGCGCGGCCCAGATCAGGTAGCCGCCAAACGTGTAATCGTTCAGCATCGGCCCGGCAATACCATTGGCCTCAAGGAATTTGACCGCCTTAACAGGGCTTTGCTCCTCCACCTGGGCCTGAAGGCTGTTCGAGTTGGGGTAGGCCAGGTACGCCACGAGCAGCGATGCGGCGAGGAAAACCGCATTGGGCCAAATGCGGTCCTTTTCAAAATCATAGCCATCCCAATAAGCCGCTAACTGGCGGACGACAACCGGAGCGGCCAATATGCCAAATGCTGCTAACAAGCGCACATGACTGACAGCCAGCCAGGTCCCCAGGGCCAGAAGCAAAAGTTCATGCCAGTACAGCACGGACCGGCGAAGGACAGGAAGCAGAAAACAGCAAAGGAGAATGGCCAACAGCGCGATGCCGCTCGGGCTGTTCATCTTGAGGGGCGCCCACTCCTCGACGTCGGCCATCAGGAGATGCTGATTGAACAGCGTATCGAAGGGATAGAGAATCTGGCGAATCCCGACAGGATTGAGAAACAAGGCTGGGAGCGAGAGGGTCAAGGCCAGCAGCAGCGTCTTGCGGGAGCGCGCATCCCAGGGTTGCGCAACCAGGGAACCCAACTCGAAGTTGAAAAAGGCACTGAAGAGAAACACTCCCGCCACAATGATCCCTAGGATGAAGGAGCCGTGGCAGTTGATCCAGAGCACGAAAAGCGGTGGAAGGAGGAAGAACCAGCGGGGATTTCGGGTTCGTCCAAGATGAATGGCGACTAGCTCTGCGAGCAGCAGCAAATATGCGATCAACTGCGGCCGGATGCTAAGCGCGATGCCTGCAAAAAACCAGACGATCATCGCTCCTGGAAAGGCCACCTTGGAATTACCCGAGTAGAGGGAGCAAAGGAGGTAGGCTGTGCATAACAGGGCAGTCGTGAAAAGACACAGCCAGAGCATCAGCCCGGAATAGCCTCCCCCCAAGTAGGCGGCGTAGATGGTGACTTCGGCAAGCCATTCCTGAGGCACGATCGATTGATTATGGGCTGTATAGGAGAAGAGATCGGTAGTTGGAATGACGTGAGTCATCCAAATTACCTGACCCATCTTGAGGTGCCACCAGACATCAGGGTCGTTGAGACGCGATCGCGCGTTGAGCACCGCAAATGGGAGCAAGGCTCCGGCCAGAGCAACAGGAAAAGAGAACACCCTCCGCAGGACTTGCATGCGCATAGGCTGCATATTATCACCGGCAAAAGAGCTTTCTCTGCTTAGATCACGCGGCGAACCACAGGCAATACGCCTTGCGGCTTATCCCTTTGATCCTCTGCTTATCGACTCAGCCATTTACCGTTTGCCGAAGATCGGAATCGAACACTGGATCGGATTCAGCAAGTCGAATCAACCGGTGCAGATATGCACGCGAGATGCACAGGCTGCGCGCAGCCAACGTCTTGTTCCCATTGTTCTCGCGCACCGCATTCACTGCCAGCTTTACCTTGTAGTCGCGCAACTGGCGCTCGAAGGAACTCGCCGGATTGTAGTCGCTGATGTCGACCACATCCTCAAGATCGCCGCCATCTGCCTCATCGCTGCTCAGCGTCAGATCTTCAGCGCGTACCATCTGGCCTGGAGCCAGAATGATGGCTCGTTGCAGGACGTTTTCCAGTTCGCGCACGTTCCCGGGCCAACTGTAGTTCTGCAGCAACTCCATGGCCTCCGGCTCGATTCCATCCATCGGCTTCTGGAACATTCCCGCGTAGTGGCGCAGGAAATGACGGGCAAGCTTGGGAATATCTTCGGAGCGATCCTGCAAAGCAGGCGAGTCAATGCGCATCACGTTGATGCGGTAATAAAGGTCCTGCCGGAATTTGCCTTCGACGACGAGTTTCGCCAAATCGCGATGCGTCGCAAAGACGAGGCGAGCACGCAGGGGAACCAGCTTGTTGCTGCCCAGGCGGCTGAACTCCATTTGCTGCAGCACCCGAAGCAGTTTGACCTGGGTAAACAGGCTGAGGTCTCCGATTTCATCCAGGAACAGGGTTCCATCCGCAGCCTGCTCGAAATATCCTTCGCGCGCGCCAACAGTACCAGTGAATGCGCCTTTTTCGTGGCCGAACAGTTCCGCTTCAATCAGGGTTTCAGGAATCGCGCCGCAGGAGACAGCAACAAAGGGACGATTTGCACGCGCGCCCAGGTTATGAATCGCACGAGCGATGAGTTCTTTGCCGGTTCCGCTGGGTCCATTCACCAGCACGGCGGCGTTCAAATTGGTGACTCGCTGAATCAGCTCGTAAACCCGCTGCATATGGGAGCTCGATCCAATCATCCGGTCGCAGGTGCCAGGTTCCTCGAGCCGCTGCTGGACAGTATGGAGCTGCCGTTTCAGGAGCGAGGTCTCATAGGCCCGACTGAGCATCGTCTTAAGTTCGCGAACGGAGGGCGGCTTGCGACAGTATCCGAATGCCCCCGTACGCACCAGCTCAAATGCAGTAGAGCGGAGGCCGTCGTCAGCCATCACAATGGCGGGAAGATTCAGCTCGATCAATCGGCGGGAGTAGTCAATTCGCTCTCGGAGCGCATCATGGTCGGAACTCAGATCGAGGATCACAACATCGCAATCGCCTGCTGCGATGCGCGTGTTCATCCCCTCTTGGTCAGATTCCAGCGAAATCTGGAATTCCTTCCCCAAAGCAGAGGAGAGAAGTGGATGGATCGTTCGGTCGTCAGAATAAAGCCCAATCTTGATCATGCCCGCGCGGCCTTTTCTTGTCTCTGCAGCCTCGTCCAATTTGAGATGCCTTGGCGACGTACCCTTATGTTCGTTATCGGCTCTGGCTGCGCCAATGCCTGTTTTGCGTTAGGGTTTGTGCAACCTTAGTAATCCATGCAAATTGGTGACCAGTAACGCCTTGGCACAGACCTCCTGACCACCGGGAATCTCGAGGTACCCCTTGCTTCCGCGCGCACGTTGATGACAATCTCGATCACTCGTGGAGCTCTACCAGCAAACTAGCGACTGGATTATGCAGGGTCAATGCCACCTACGTAACATGGCCGGGCCATTCTTTTCCTGGCGCGCAACGAAATGCACCACAATGCCTGCAAAAACCTGCAAACCGGGCAATCGATCGCCATCGCTTGGTATTCGATAGGCGGCTCATTTTGTGCGGGTTAGGGAAACATTTCGCGTGCGCAGCGCGGAGATGACGTGGCCTGACGCCACAGTGGCCGCACCGGTCCATAGCTAACACCTTTGTGTCATTACGATCGGACAGAGGTAACTGTTCGACAGGTGCATTTGGTATCTTGGTTCCTCGCAAAATGGCAAATGGCATCGCAGTTGCTACGATGCGGAGAGTGAACACGCGGCAAAAATTGGATATTTGGCTTCTGCTTGGCGCTGTCGCCATCAGCCGTCTCGTGTTTCGCAGCCGTGATCTCTACGACCTCGACTCGGTCAACTTCGCTCTCGGGATGGCGCGTTTCGATACACGAGTCCACCAGCCGCACCCTCCGGGATACTTCCTCTACGTCTGCATCGGCAGGCTGGTGAACTTCTTCGTCCACGACGCAAACCTGGCTCTGGTGCTCATAAGTGTTGCCGCCAGCATGGCCACGGTAGCGATGATCTACTTGCTGGCGCAGGATTGGTTCGGCCAACGAGCAGCCCGGATCTCCGGACTCCTGTTCCTGTTTTCTCCCCTTGCCTGGTTCCACGGGACCGTCGCCCTCACCTACAGCGTTGAAGCGGCCTTCTCGGCCCTACTCGGCTATCTTTGCTGGCGTATCCATCGGGGGGATGCGGCGTTTGTGGTTCCAGCGGCCATTTCGCTCGGAATATCAGCCGGCATTCGCCCGTCGTCGCTTGTCTTTCTCGGGCCGCTGTTCCTCTTCTCGTTGTGGTCAGTTCCGATCAAAAAGAGCCTCCTGAGTCTCGCCGTTCTCGCACTCACAGGGGCCGCATGGTTCCTGCCGATGATTTACGCGAGCGGCGGCTGCGCTAACTACTTCGGTGCACTGTTCTCACTGTGGAGAATGGTGCCATCGAAGAACACTGCCTTCAACTCGCCGCCAGCAACCTCGCTCGCGCGAGCCCTCTTTATCGCGTTCATCTACTTTCTCTGCTTTGGGCCTGCTTCGCTGGCTCCACTGCTCGCACCGCGCCAGCCCGAGGCATCAAATAAAGCACGAACGATCTTCACTGCCGTATGGGTCGTGCCCGCTCTCTGCTTCTTCACATTCATCTTTCTCAAGTTCGTAAACAGCGGATACTTGCTACTGGTCGCGGTGCCCGGATGCCTTTGGATCGGTCACTGGATCGCCGACTGGTACGATCGGACCCGCTGGCCTCGTGCATTTAGGATCGCCCTGATTTCCATATGCGCGGCGACAGACGTCGCCATCTTTCTGGCCTTCCCCGGGTACTGCTCCTTCCGCTCGGTCCGCCACTTTGAGGCCGAGCTCAATCAGGTTCGGAATGCCATGCCCCAAGTAGGTGCGCCGAGCGATCTGCTGGTTGTAAGCTTTGACAACCACTTCCTGGGCTATCGCCACGCCGGATATTACCTTCCGGACTACCTCACGCTCGAGTATCCTGAAGCTCATCTCACGGAAGGCGTTCGGATCTTTTCGATGCACGACCGGGACACTGAACTTTTGTCTTCCCTCCCCTCCGGCACGTGGTCGCGCTTTGTTCTCTTCCCACTTCCTGCCGGCAATGCGGAATACGCGCATTACATCGATGATGTGGTCAAACTTCTGCCTGCCAAGGACTTACAAACAGTGAACCTGAACGGACATCCATTTGTGACGGCACCCATCCGAGATCTGCCGCTGTTATTCCCTCCCAGCCCCCTCGCCGCGCGCTAAATTACTCGTTTCCAGGTGTATACCCACCGTTCCACTCCCCCTGTTTTGCGTAAACAGCCGTGTACACTGCCGGGTCAGATACAAGCTACCTGATTGATTCCAGACAACTTGGGAGTATGGCATTTTGGTTGAGTGATTGCACTCATTCCGGTGTTCCCGGTACTTCAGGGACCCAGATGGAGTCTCGAAGCATGCACTCATTTGCCTGGTGGCCGACGCTGATTGTGCTCGCAGTGGCGACGTTCACTGACCTGCGCAGCCGCCGCATCCCCAATTGGCTCGTGCTTCCCTTTATGATGGCTGGCCTCGTTGCCTCGGCGTGGATGGGGGGGTGGCATGGACTGGGACACAGCTTTGCCGGCCTCGGCCTGGGCATTCTCATTTACGGATTCCTTTTCTGGGTTGGTGGTATGGGCGCCGGCGACGTAAAGCTCGCGGCCGCTATAGGCGCATGGATCGGACCCGACCAATTGTTTATCGCGCTCATCGTTACCGCCATGGCAGGCGGCGTGATGATTCTGGTTTGGGCCATATGGGCATTTGGCATCAAGAGACTTTTCGGTTCGAACAAGAACTCCGACGGAGAGCGGAAGCCTGCTCTCAATGCTTTTCTCAAACGAAAGATGCCGTACGCACCGGCAATCGCAATTGGAACCCTAATCTCCTTCTTTTCTCATTGAGGTTGCAACAGAGGAATGTCTGAGACCGAAAAGATCTACCAGTATTTCAACGATCCGGCGAGAACGACGCAACCGGCGGCAGGAAGCGACTCCATGATCGCGAACACGAACCAGACCATCGAAGCGCCCTACTCCGACTCCTTTTCAACGGAAGCGCTGTCGATCGCGCTGATTGGGCCCGAAGAGTTGACGCGGCGCACGGCGGCCGAGGCGCTTCGCCAGGGCCGCGGGAACGAAATCCGTGAGTTCGATGCCTATCCCGCTGACCTGGACGAAGTGCCCAAGCTTCTGGACCAGCAATACGACGTCATCATCATCGACCTCGACCCGAATCCCGAATACGCCCTTGAACTGGTGGAAAGCCTCTGCGCGAACGGCGCGGCGACAGTGATGGTCTTCTCTTCCAAGCCGGATTCTGAACTGCTGGTCCGCTGCATGCGCGCCGGCGCGCGTGAGTTTCTGACTCCGCCGTTTGCCCAGGCCACGATGACCGAAGCGCTGGTCCGAGCCGCAGCCCGACGGCCTGCAAGCCGTACACAAAAGAAAACCCGGGGCAAGCTTCTTGTGTTTCTTGGCGCCAAGGGCGGTGCCGGAGTCACCACACTGGCTTGCAATTTCGCCGTGGCATTGGCGCAGGATTCGGGTCAAAGCACTCTGCTCATCGATCTCGATCTGCCCCTTGGGGACGCGGCCCTCAACCTGGGAATCATCGCAGAATACTCCACAATCACCGCGCTGCTGGATACCAGCCGTCTCGACCTGGCGTTGCTCGAAAAGCTTATCGTCAAGCACAGTTCCGGTGTGTGGGTGCTTGCCGCTCCGGGAAAGTTCCCAACCATAAATGCCTCCAACGAAGCCATCGACAAGCTGATCACCGTAGCGCGCCAAGGTTTTGACAACGTCGTCGTCGACGTAGGTTCCAAATTCGACTCCACCGGAACAATTCTCTATCGGGAAGCCACGACAGTTTACCTGGTGACACAGGCCGGGATCCCCGAATTGCGCAATTCGAACCGGTTGATCTCGCAGTACTTCCAGGCTGGCGACAAGAAGCTTGAAATTGTTCTGAATCGCTACGAGCCAAAGGCCCTCGGTGTCACCGACGAACACATTACCAAGGCGCTCACCCGGCCGGCGCAGTGGAAGATCCCCAACGACTACCCTGCGGTGCGACGCATGCAGAATACTGCAACGCCGCTTATCGCTGTGGACTCGCCGATCTCGCGACTCATCAAGAAGATGGCCAGGACCGTTTCCGGCGGGGCCGAAGAAGAACCAAAGAAGAAAGGCTTCAAGCTATTCGGAAAGTAACGCTGGGGTGACCAGCACAACCGCAAACACGGGTGTTACGACGTGGAACTTCTAAATCTAGAAAACTACAAATCGGAAATCCATCGAACGCTGATCTCGAAGCTCGATCTGGAGAAGCTGTCGCGCGTGAACTCCTCGCAAGCGCGCCAGGCCGTCTCCGGCATCGTCAAGGAGATCATTGCCGACCAGCGGGTTCCCCTGAACTACGACGAGCAGGAGAAGATCCAGTCCGATCTTCTCGACGAGGTCTTCGGCCTCGGACCTCTCGAGACCCTGCTGCGCGATCCCAAGATCTCCGACATCATGGTCAATAACAAAGACCATGTCTTTATTGAAAAGAGCGGCCTTCTATCACGCGCGAATGTTTCATTCCGCGACGACCGACACCTGCTGCAAATCATCGACCGCATCGTCTCCCGCGTGGGCCGGCGTGTCGACGAGTCGTCGCCGATGGTGGACGCTCGCCTGCCCGACGGCTCCCGCGTCAACGCAATTATTCCGCCGCTCGCACTCGACGGCCCTTCACTCTCGATTCGCCGCTTCGGCACCGGCCCGCTCGGCGCAAACCAACTGGTCGAACTGAAGACGATCTCGGCCGAGATGATGGAAGTAATTGCCTGCGCGGTCAAAGCGCGCATCAGCATCGTGATCTCCGGAGGCACCGGTTCCGGTAAAACGACCCTGCTGAACATCATGTCGCAGTACATCCCGAACGGAGAGCGCCTGGTCACGATTGAAGACGCGGCCGAACTCCGCCTGGCACAGGAGAACATCGTTCGCCTTGAGACCCGCCCCGCCAACATCGAAGGGAAAGGCGCAATCATGCAGCGCCAGCTGCTTATCAACTGTCTGCGTATGCGCCCCGACCGCATNNATGCTGCAGGCCATGAACACCGGTCACGAAGGATCCATGACCACGATTCACGCCAACACGCCGCGCGACGCAATTTCCCGTCTGGAGTCGATGGTGGCGATGGGCACCATGAATATGCCCGAGAAGTCGGTCCGCCAGCAGATCTCCTCGGCTATCACCATCGTCGTGCAGGCCACACGCCTGAGCGACGGAACCCGCAAAGTTACAAGCATCTCCGAGATCACCGGCATGGAAGAGAACGTCATCAGCATGCAGGAGATCTTCGCGTTCAACAAAAAGGGCATTGGTCCGGACGGAAAAGTAATCGGCGTTTTCCAGCCGAGCCGAATTCGCCCCAAGTTCCTCGAGCGGCTGCGGGTTTCCGGCATCATCTTGCCGCCCGCTCTTTTCGAGAAAGAAACACCGGTCAATTGCTAGCAGGAAAGGAGGGTCAACAGCTATGGGAATGATAATCATCCTGGTCTTTCTGGGCGTCTTTGCAGTCGTCGCCTTGCTGCTGATCGCCACAGGCAGCGGTGCCGTGCAGCAACAAAAGCAGGTGCTGGCCACGCTCGACTCGGCCCTCGCCACCGAAAGCAGAGAGACCCGCGAACAGATCCTCAACCTGCGCAAGAGAGAGGCTTTGAGCGGAATTCCATGGCTCAACAAAAAGCTTTTGAGCGCGGAGCTTGGCCCACAGATACAGAATCTCCTCCACCAAGCTGACCTGAAGTGGACAGTCGGTGGCCTGCTCTCTATGTGCGCCGCCAGCTTTCTGGTACCAGCGGTTCTCGTCAACATGCGAACTGGTTCCCTGCTCATTTCGTGTGGAGTGGGACTCGTTACCGGCTCGCTACCCTTTGCTGTGGTCTTCTTCAAGCGGGGCAAAAGATTCGGTTCCTTTCAGGAAGGTCTGCCCGAAGCGCTCGACTTGATGGTAAGCGCGCTCCGGGCCGGACACAGCTTGATCGCTGCCATGGGCCTGGTTTCGCGTGAATGCCCCGATCCCGTGGGCTGCGAATTCAAAGCGTGCTTCGAAGAACAGAACTTCGGCCTCGAACTCAAGAATGCACTCGACAACCTCATCACGCGTGTCCCGCTTCAGGATCTGCGCATTGTTTGCACCGCCATCATGATCCAGAAGGAAAGCGGCGGCAATCTCGCGGAAGTGTTGGACAAGACGGCGCATGTGATCCGCGAACGTTTCCGGCTCAGGCGTCAGGTGATGACACATACGGCGCAGGGCAGGCTGACTGGGTGGATCCTCACCCTTCTGCCAGTGGCCCTCGCATTCGCTCTCTACACCGTGAATCCGGATATGATGAGCATCCTCTGGAAGCGTGAGATCGGGCTCAAACTTATGTACACCGCAATTGGCATGATCATTGTCGGCGGTCTAATCATTCGCAAAATCGTCAACATGGACGTCTAAGGACCCATTATGGGATTTGCAGTCACGGCGTTTCTCGTCATCTTCGTACTGATAGCCAGCGGTGGACTCCTGCTGTTCTATCGCGAAGCCATGTTGCAGCGCATCACCGAAGTGATCAACCCGTCGGCAAAGAAGAAAGGACTGATAGGCCAGATCCAGGATTCGGGTTTCTCGGTTGGAAGCCTTGTCGAGCATTTCAATAGTGTGATCCCCAAATCCCAGGCTGAAGTCTCGGTGGTTAAGGCCCGCCTCATCCGCGCCGGTTACCGCACTGAAAGCTCCATCAAGATCTTCAATGGCGCAAAGTTCCTGACGCCCGTTGCCTTGTGCGCAATTTCCTGGGGCACCGGCCTCTACAAGCTCTCGCCGTTCTTCGTCTATGCCTGCGCCCTTGGGCTCGGATTCCTGGTCCCGGATTTCTGGCTGGGAAATCGCATCAAGAAGCGGCAGTCACTACTTCGCAAAGGCCTGCCGGACGTGCTCGATTTGCTTGTGATCTGCATCGAAGCCGGCCTCAGCCTTGACCAGGCCGTGGTGCGCGCAGCTGAAGAACTGCGTTTCGCCCAGCCGGAGCTTTGCGATGAGCTGGGTGTCGTAGTCCTCGAGCAACGAGCCGGCCGCCCGCGCGACGAGAGTTGGAAGCATCTGGCAGAACGCACCGATGTCGATGCGGTGCGCAATCTCGTTTCCATGCTGGTCCAGTCAGAACAGTTCGGCACAAGTATCGGAAAGACTCTGCGCACCCACTCCGACACGCTCAGAACAAAGCGCGTACAGCAGGTGGAAGAAGCTGCAGCCAAGACCACCATCAAGCTGATTTTTCCGTTGGTCTTCTTTATCTTTCCCGCCCTGTTCCTGGTTGTACTCGGGCCCTCAGTCATCATCATGATGGAATCGTTCAAGACGTTCTTCAACAACTGAATTAGGAGAAAGGTTTTATGGACAGCACCACGATGATTCAAATTGTTTCCGGCGTCCTGTTCGCGCTGGTGCTGGGAATTCTGATCCAGCGCCGCCGCACTATGGTCAAGTAGCCGGCAACCGGTGTGCACAAGTTCTGGGTGGAGCTCTGGGGTTCAATGCTTTACCCGATGAAGCAAAACTTTTGAGAGAAAGGGGTTCAACATGGACAACGTTACGCTCATCCGGATTATTTCCGGCGTCCTGTTCGTGATCGTGTTGGGGATTCTCATCCAGCGCCGTCGCACTTCCGTCAAGTAGCCCTGGGTTGCTTAGTTTGTCCGGCGACTCGAAAACTTCGACCAGCTTCAGTGTCAGCTCCAGGTTCGTCGGGGAATGAGGACTGTGCCGCTTCGGCGACGACCGTTCTCATTTCCAGGGCAGTCTCTGGGCAAATGACACTCCAGCGTCGAAAGGAAAGGAAATACGAAATGGACAATACCACCCTTATTCGGATTGTCGCCGGCGTCTTGTTTGTGATCGTACTGGTGATCCTTATCCAGCGCCGCCGTACCCGGATCAAGTAACCGCGGCTGCGGGGATCTTCAGCTACTTTGTTGACCTGAGCTCTTACCGCTGGCCTTCTTCTTGTGCCGCGGAGAAACAACACTGCTGCCACTCCGGGCATTGTTCAATCGGACCTGGACAGGCGGACAACGCTTTACCAATTGTTTTTCTCGACTTCGAGAGAAAGGAACGCGAAATGGAAGGTACCACTCGAATGGGGAGTGCGGACGGCGCGTCGATTTGCGCTGCGCAGGCAAGGCCCGTTCGGCGTTGTGCGATCCAGCCAGGCTAAAACGGGCTTTGCTGGATTCACGGCGGACTCGTGGTGCCTCTTCAAACCGCCGACCAACTCGATATCCCGTCGGTGGGGACCAGATCGCTTTCAACGGATGCGACTCTGTGTTATGCCCTTGCGGCGGGGAAGGGATTTTTTGGCCCAAAATGGGCTCTCGACCGTGCGATTTCGAGTTATCGGGGGTGGTCAACCTCCAGTGAGACGCCCGCAGAGAGGATTGGAACAAATGCAGCAGATGTTCGAATTCGAGCAATCATTCGGAACGACAGTCCGGCGCCAGGCAGCCGGACAACCGCCTGGCGCGGGAGGCGACATGGATTCTCAGAAACTTTGTGCATACAACCAGACGCGCGAATGCTTTCTCGGCCTCGAGGTAAGTCTCGCGGACTTTACGTACGCCGACCTCAAGGAGAGGGTGAACTCCCTTTCCCTCAAATCGGGACAAGGCCTGTGGCTCAACCCTTTCACCGGCCTTCCCGAAATAGGTTTGCGCGTCATGTTGGACCTGCTTTACCTCGATGAGGATTGCCGTGTCACTGAAGTTGTTGAATCCGTGCCCTCGTTCCACGTCAATGCAACGGTCCCGCGTCCGGCAAGTGTACTGGCTCTTCCGGCGCATTCCATCTACTTTTCACAAACGCAGCCCGGCGATCAGCTGGTGGTGTGCAGGGCCGAAGAGATGGAACAGCGCTTGACGCACCTGAACAACTCGAGTGCGGCGGCCAAGGCTGGTGCGGCCACAACAATTGTGCACAGCGCAGCCCTGTTGAGGAAGAACCCACTCTGGAGTGGGGGGCCCGGGCTGCTCGAACTCGAAGATCGCTCGGGAGAAGAAAACCCTACACACGAGAAACCGCATGTGATGGGACTAATTCAACCGGGCGTTAAATCGGTGAAACCGCCAAAACGGTGGCTGGAGCGGTGGTGGTCGCCCGATCCGCGCAAAGCTCCTCGCGAAACAGCGGACAGCCTGGCCGCCTACTACTGGACCGGCGGACCTACCGAGCCTCATCCGATCCGCGACGTCAGCGCAACCGGCCTCTACGTTGTGACCGAAGAGCGTTGGTACCCTGGCACGCTTGTCCTGATGACTCTCCAGATCATGGATGGAGTTGAAGAGACTGAAGAACGCTCCATCGTTGTGCATTCACGCGCGGTTCGCTGGGGAAACGACGGCGTTGGCCTGCAGTTTGTCCTGGCCAGGAACCAGGAACCAATTAACACTGCCGGACCGATGGTCAAGTCCGCCGACCGAAAGGAACTAGATCGCTTTCTTAACCGCCTTAGGAAGAGCAGGCGCTAATGGTGCGGACCCTGACTCGTCCGGCCTTTCCAAAATCGTGGCTGCCGCGACTTCTGTTGAATAGCGGCAGCAAACGGAGAATGCAAGATGAACATAGTCACTGAAATCCTGGTTCCCTCCAGGGCGCGCCAAAAGGCCGCCAGGGCAGGCTCTCGGCCAAATGCCGGGAACCCTGTGTTTGCCCGCCTGGCCCAACTGCTGGTCTCTGAGGAAGAAGGTGCGTCGCTGGTTGAGTTCGCGATCGTATCGTCCATGTTGCTGCTGCCGCTCATCACCTTCATCATGAGCTTCGGCTCCTTCATGACCAATCAGATGCAACTCATCAACGCGGTCGACGTCGGCGCTCGTACTGTCTCTGTCAACGGGGGCATGACTCTTGACCCATGCAGCATCGCCTCATCGGCCATCATTGCCGCTGCACCGAATATCAATTCCTCGCAGTTGACCTTCAGCTATTCGTTTAATGGAGCTCCCTACAGCGGAAAGACCTGTGCCAGTACCTCTTTGACCACCGGGTCCGCAGCCAACCTCGCAGGTGGCACCACCGCTACGGTCACCGCCAGCTATCCTTGCAACCTGATGATCTTCGGCCGCACCGTTACGCCCAGCGGCTGCGTGATTAAAGCATCAACCTCGGAGATGGTCCAATGACCGCAAAGATCCTACTCATCGCACGGCGTCTCCTGCGAAAGCAGAACGGCCAGATCATTCCCTGGGTGGCACTCATGGGAACAATTCTGCTTGGGATCGCTGCTATTGTTCTCGACTTGGGTAGAGCCTACATCGGGTATCGCGAGTTGCAATCGGCAGCTGACGCTGCCGCACTGGCCGGAGCTCAGAATCTGAAGTACAGCAACGCCGCAACGATCACTAAGAACTTTAGCGCTCTGGCCGGCTCCGCCAATGCTCAGGCCGGCTTTACCTCGTCAACAATGCTCACCGGCTACCCCAAGTTTGAATGCCTGAACACGATCAAGAACATGGGCGTAGCCTGCATTGCTCCCAATAACGCCAATGCAGTCCAGGTCATCGAGCAGGCCACCATCCCCACTTTCTTCTCCCAGGTCTTCGGCATTGACCAGATGACATTGAGTGCCACCTCAACGGCCGCTGTGGTTGGGGCGCGCGCCACCCCGATGAACATCGCCATTGTCATCGACACCACTTCGTCCATGGCGACGGTAGACAGCAACTGCGGAAACACCCGGCTGAACTGCGCCCTCAATGGCGTGCAGATCCTGCTTGCGGGCCTCTCTCCGTGTTCCCCCGCGGCGGGGACCTGTACCGTCACCAACGGAGTGGCATCCGGAGCGCTTGACCAGGTCAGTATCTTTACATTCCCCAACGTGACTGTGGGAACAGCCGCCAACGACTACAACTGCGGCGGAAACAACCCCACCATCGTGCCCTACATGCTGCCTGCCTTCAACGCCACAACCTATGCCCCGTCGGGCAGCGGCACCGGTACCTACGAGGTCACTGGTTTCCTCAGCGACTACCGCACCTCCGACACGGCATCGTCGCTCAACAGCAGTTCAGACCTATCAATGACATTGGGAGCCGGCGTGAAGAACGGCAGGAACTGCTCAGCTATGAGTGATCCCGGCGGCGACGGAACCTACTACGCCGGGGCGATCTATGCGGCGCAATCCGCGTTGATCGCACAGTATAACGCCGAAGGCGGGGCCAACGCGGTTCCGGTACCGCAGAACATCATGATCATCCTCTCGGATGGTGAAGCCAATGCGAGCGCATCCAAGATGAACTCTGCGTCCAACGCAGCCTGGAACAACAACGGCACCTATCCCTCCGCAAAGGACCAGTGCCAGCAGGCGGTCGCAGCGGCCGACTACGCCAAGAACCAGGGCACCACGGTCTACTCGGTAGCGTATGGCTCAGAGTCTTCAGGATGCACTACTGATTCAACGAATATGCCCCCCATAAACCAGGCCAACATTACGCCCTGTCAGGTGATGTCGGAGATTGCGTCCGGTGCGTCGTACTTCTATTCCGACTACAACCAAAGTGGGTCGAGCAGCACGTGCACCTCGACGGGAACCTCAGTGACGGCTCTCAATGACATTTTCACTGCGGTCCTCAACGACCTGTTGCTGGTGCGACTGATCCCAAATGGTACGACCTGACGCAGTTGCCTGCAGGCAATGTTTAACCGGTAGCGCACAGCTCCGCAGGCAAATCAGGGGGGTGCGCTCAGTTGTCTAGTTCCGGAATGATCAAGACGACTTCCACTTTTGCCGGGCGCCCGTTTTCGGCAGCGGGCCGGAACTGCCACTGGGAAAGAGCGCTCAGCACATATTGTGCCTGGGGAAAATCCGGTGGAAAGGCCACCGCCAGAGACTCAAACCGGCCGGCTTCATTCACAAAACCATGCACCATCAGGGAGTCCGCGTTGATGGCGCCTGGGGCCAGATTTGGCCGAACGATGTTGAAGGGCCAGGGCGCTTCCAGCCTGGGAGTATTCCCGCCTAACTCTACGTCCTCCGTTCGAGGAATCGAATACTGCAGAATCCAGCTCTTCTCGAGGCCAACATGCAGGTAAACGGTGTAGGCGAGCTGCCCGCCCCACAAGCCTGATATCTCGGGATACTCCTCCTGCATCGTCGCGCCCACTACTACGGCGCCAAACTGACCATCCTTCGGAAGTTCGAAGTGCGAAGTCGACGGATCGGTTCCACCCGTAGCATCCGCGCTCGCAGGAGCGGGATAGGTCTTCGCTTCGGTCGGCGTCGATGGCGACTGCGCCGGGGAGGGAAATCTGTCCGGACTCGCACTCATGGCTGTCGCTGGATATATGGCCGCGACCACAGGTGCATTTGCGACAGCAGGCTCCTCCGCGCCTGTTCCGGCTCCGACGCCTCCTGCCACGCTGCTGGAATTCCCCTGCCCCGGCGCTGAGGGTTTTTCAGCCTCACCATCCGTGACAGGGCCTTCCTGTTTCTTGTTGGCCGTCTCATTCACCGGAGGCAGCGTTACCGAGCCGTCCTTCATCTTCAAATCGGAAAGCGACATTACCGCGGCGGGCGTCGGAGCGGCCGAAGTCTGCGATGCAGTAACGGGCGGCAACTGCGCCTTATCCGGCCCATGCACCACCAAAGGCGACGTTGTGCTGGGAGGAAGAAACTGAAGTTTCGATGGCGTATCGCTCGCGGCCACGGATAGGTCGGTCAGATTGACTTCCTCATTCGGAGCCTGAACCGACGGCTTTACATCGGACGCCGTAGAGGGCTCGGGAAGCGGAGCTACGACGTTTTTGACCACTTGCTTTTTGGGCGCCCAGATCACCACAGTCGGCACCGGCACCTCCTCTTTCAAATGGGCAGGGTGAGCTATATCCGGCTGAACGAGGGTCTGAGGCCCTGGCTCTGCGTCCGCAATCTGGCGGAGTGCGGCTTCGCGCGGCTTCGGGTTTCCCCCCGCCGGTGCTCCCTGCTTTGCGGTGTGCGGGCCGGGATAGGGAATCTGCTTGCCGCCCTTGCTCGATGCCTGATCTCTGGGTTCTGGCGTGTGGAGATCAAGATGCCGGACCGTGTAGTGCTGGGTGTGCTCCGGATCTGTTGTCACCGGCGTGTAAATGATGCCATACGACAACACACTCATTGCCGCCGCATGGGCAACCACCGAGACCAGAAATGACGAAGACCTCTGGCCAGGTTCCGGACGCTCGGAGAACAGTGTGATTGTGCGGGAAGATAGCATGCCCGAATGAACCCCTCGCGCCGTCTGGTTCTTCTTCCTATTATGCGGTGCCAACCCGGGGAACGTGGGCGTGTCTAGGCGATGGAGGGAATCTCGAAGGTTGCCCCTTCAAGTCTTATCCCCCATTCCCGAGTCCGCTCATAGCTCTTTTGGTTCCCCACTCCCATTCAACCTCTTTTTCTCGTATTCTTTATGGGGTAACCAAGGAATACACTAAAGTTGCACATTAACTCTCGCTGGCTTTGAGTACACTCAAACCCGGTTCGGAGCTATTTTGGCGGATGCTCTACAGGGATTGAGAGTTGCCCCAAGAGCCAGAAAGGCGGAGCTGGCGGGGTAGCCAGTTCAGACAGGCTTCCAGATGAACAAACGACTGCTCACCATCCTCCTCCTGGCTTTCATCATTGCAGGCGCCTGTGCATTTCTGGTTTATCGCATCATGGGGAACCGCCTCGTTGCCTCGCGCCCCACCCCCACCACCCGCGTAGTCGCCGCAGCACAGGACATAAAGCTCGGAACGGTTCTCGCCGCTAACGACCTCACTACCATTGATGTCGCCGGAGGGGCCCCGAAGGGCAGCTTCCTTGAAAAAGACAAGGGCACCCTAATCGGTCGCGGAGTGGTTTCAGACCTCTATCAGGGCGAGCCGGTCCTCGATAGCCGTCTTGCCCCAGCGGGCTCCGGCGGGGGTCTGGCCGCAACCATTCCAAAAGGGATGCGCGCCTGCGCAGTTAAGGTGGACGAAGTGGTCGGTGTCGCCGGATTCGTGACACCCGGCCAGCGCGTGGACGTGCTCGCCTCGGGCGTACCGCCAAATGCGGGCCAGGCAACTCAAATTGCTGAACAGGGCACGCAGGTCCGAACAATTCTTCAGAACATCGAAGTGCTCTCAGCTGGCATCAACATCCAAAAGGACGCGGAAGGCAAACCGCAGAATGTGCAGGTGGTCAACCTGCTTGTGACGCCGGATCAGGCTGAGATGCTCTCGCTCGCCAGCAGCAACAACGGCGTCAAGATCCAGCTTGTCCTGCGCAACCCTCTTGACACCAAGACGGATCCGATTCAGGGCTCAGCAATGCTCAACATCTTTGACCAGAATGCTGGCCCTGTAAAAACTGTTACAACTCCCTCGGGTGCTGTGAAGTTTGTAAAACGCAAGCCCAAGCCAAAGCCGTTTTCTGTTGTAGTGATCAACGGATCGAAACAGAGCGTGGAGAAATTTCCTGCTCTCGAGGACAATAAACAGTGAGAGCAAAGGCCGGCATCTCGATCGCACGCATTAGCGCTCTGTCGCTCGCTCTGTCCGTCAGCCTGGGACTTGCCGCTCAGAATGCGCCATCACCAACCGTCGGCTCCCCCAGCCAGGACTCGGCCAACGAACTCTCCGTCGCAGTCGGCAAAACGGTGCTTATCGATTGCGCCAAGCCGGTCTCGCGCGTCGCAATCGGGGCCGGCGAAGTGGCCGAAGCTTCAGCCATCAGCCCAACCGAGATCATGGTGGTTGGAAAGACCGCGGGCGAAACCAGCCTGATCCTATGGGACACCAAAGGCAACCGTCAGTTCTTCAACGTCACGGTTCGTCCCCCCGCCGGCATATCCAGCGACCGTCTAGAATCCGTTCGACGTCAATTGCAGATGGAACTGCCCGGCCAGCCCCTCCGCATCTCTGTCGACCGAGACAACATCTTCCTCCGTGGCACCGTCAGGGACCTGACCAGCGCCTCTCGCGCCGCGGCGATTGCCGCAACCGCTGGAAAGGTGATCAACCTTCTCAATGTCGAGGTCCCTGGCGCCGAGCCGCAGATTCTGCTAAAGGTTCGCTTTGCAAGCATCGACCGCAACAAGGGACTGCAAGCCGGCATTAACCTTTTCAGCTCAGGCTTTGGCAACACTCTCGCCGGGATCAACACCGGCCAGTTCTCGCCTCCCAATGTTGCGTTGCCGAGCGGAACGTCTTCGGCAACCACAACTATTTCAAACGAGTTGAATATGTTTGCCTTTCTGCCCGGCCTGAACCTGGGAGCCACGCTCGAGGCTCTGCAGACCAGAGGCATAGTTCAAGTGCTCGCCGAGCCAAACATTGTCGCCTCCAACGGAAAGCAGGCAAGCTTCCTTGCAGGCGGTGAGTTCCCGATTCCAGTTTCCCAAGGATCGAATGGCGGATCCAGCGCAATCACCATCATGTTCAAGGAGTTCGGCATCCGGCTGAACTTCATCCCCACCATTACGCCGCGCGGCAGTATCCGCTTACAGGTCGCGCCTGAGGTAAGTGCTCTCGACTATGCGCACGCCGTCGAAATCGGTGGAGCCGAGGTGCCGGCGCTCACCTCGCGCAAGGTGAACGACGAAGTCGAGCTAGCCGACGGACAGAGCTTCGTCATCGGCGGCCTCCTCGACAACGAAGAGACCGAGACATTCCAAAAGATTCCCTTCCTCGGCGATATCCCATACATTGGCAAGTTCTTCCAGTCGGTCGCGAAGAACAAAACCAACACTGAGCTCATCGTCATCGTTACGCCGACAATCGTGCAACCAATTCCAGCCGGCACTCCTATACCGGAGCTCAAGTTCCCAAGCCCATTCCTTCCGCCGAATACTGGCATTGCGATGCATCATCCGGACGAAAAGCCTGCGGGCGCGACACCGGTTGCTCCACCTCCTTCGATTCCGCTTGAGACACTCATCGACAGCTTGAACAGTGAGAAACCGCTCGTGATTGAAAGCTCCTCCGGTACTTTCGGCGCAGGGTCGCAGGGACAGACAGGAAATGGAGCTGCTCCCACGGCACCAGCTCCTCCGGCGGCGCATTGATCCGTCCAGCCGCGAGGATACGCGGCTGGCGAATCTATCTTTTAGTGGCATAGGTCGAACACGTTGGATCTGGCTCAGATCCGATCCCCTCACGGCAATGTCCGGCGACTCACTTCTAATTCTGGCGACCAAAGCAATCGATGACTTCAACCGCGATGACCGAGCATGCAGTTGACACGCGCCTGACGGTGAGAAATCTCACTCGCCAGACCGTGCTCGCGACCGGACTCGAGGTCGCTGACACCGGACCGAAGAGGAACAAGGGGCTGCTCGGCAGAGACGGACTGGAGACAGGCGGAGGACTCTGGATTGTTCCATGCGAATCCGTCCACACATTTTTTATGCGCTTCCCGATCGACCTTGTTTATCTCGACCGCCGGTATCGCGTGCGCAAGGTGCGCAACGCGGTTGGCCGCTGGCGCATCTCCGCATGCCTCTCTGCTCACTCCATACTCGAGTTGCCGGCAGGCACCGTGGTGAGTACACAAACACAAAAGGGGGATGTACTCGAGTTCTCTCCGCCGCCCGCATAAGCAATCCCATGGCTAGTTATCCCGATCCGCAGCGTGGCTCTACGGGCTCTTTCTGATCTTGCTTGCCAGCAGATACCAACATAGCCACGCAGGAGCTACCCAAACAAAGAGCGGTGACGGCAGCTTGACGCCCATCATCAGAGATGCTTCAATTGCCACGCTCCCCAGTGCAAGAGCCGCCAGCAGCAGGCGCGAACGCGTAATGTAAGCGCCATAAAGCAGTGCCGGGATCGCCAGCGCCTGATCAAAGAGCCAGCAATACGGTGCGCAAACCAGAGAGACCAGCATCAACAAGCTTCCATCGGACTTCCAGTCCCAGCGGCCGCGCTTTCTCCAGTACCAGATCCCCGCCCAGAGGCAACCCGCTACGGCAGGCAGATACTGCAGCAGCATCGATTGCGGATTCACCCACATGCGCAGCGCCACGCCCAGGCAGGGAATGAACTCCTTTTCGATGCCCGAGATGCGAAGCATCTGCTCATACTCGGTCCATGCCGCGGGCGCTATGAGCCAGGTAAGGCCCAGGCTCACCACCATGGCAAATGCGAATCCCAGCACTACACGGTAAGACTTCTCCATCACGATCCAAATCGCCAGGACCAGCCCGAACGCCAGAAACAGGTGTGGCTTAAGAGTGCAGAGCCACAATGCCATGCCGGCGAGGAACGGCGTGCGTGGGAGCAAACGAAGAAACAGGACCAGACCGAGAAGGGCAAACAGAGAGGTCTGGCCGACAATCACACACATGAGAGCCGGTGCGAAAGAGTACCCCAGCCAGTTGAGCAGACTTTGCGTTTGTCCGTGAAGTTCTCCAAACATGCGTACTGAGAGCAAAAGGCAGCCAAGCAGCAAGAGGGACCACAGCAACGCGCCGAAACGAACGCCCACCA
Organism: Acidobacteriaceae bacterium; assembly: GCA_003165935.1. Classification (GTDB taxonomy): domain Bacteria; phylum Acidobacteriota; class Terriglobia; order Terriglobales; family Acidobacteriaceae; genus Telmatobacter. The sequence continues at coordinate 33,511 of PMXB01000240.1, forward strand.
ACCCGAGCGGCAGCGCAATTGGGAGTCCCCAGGGCGGATTCCTCATATAAAGGATCCCGTATCCAGGGTCGAGGCCGGCCCCACGCTCGAGTTTGCCCACGGCCTCAGTCTCGTAGGGGTTGGCGTGGTGGGCCAGTTGCTGACCGGTGGCCCAATAGACCACAAAATCCCGCGCCCCAGCGATCTTGCCGGTCAGAGGAGCCACGCACAGAAACAGCGCCGTCAAGGTGAGTGCAAGCCCACCCGCCAGCGCGATAGAGAGTTCGGCAAAATCGGGCTTCTGCCTGGGTTGATGAGGCTGGGCGGCTCCGGCCATGAGGGCTATTGTACGTGCGCGCGGGAGCGTCAAAGGGCCGCCATGTAGCTGCTACTTGCAATGGGAGTGCCTTCTGAAGCAATGGCCAAACCGCTGATTTTTCAAGGCAATACCACTCACTAGCACTTTCGGGGCATGTATACGGCTTCAATCTTGGCGCAGAGTGAATGTAAACAGCCGTATACACCTCGATTCGATGACGCGTCCAACTGATCGCCTCTAAGTTGTTGATTTATCTAGAAGGAGCCTCTTTAAGCGAATTGGCACGTCACTTGCAATAGGTAAGGTGACCCGGCCCAGGGCTGGGAAAAATCAATCTACGGAGAGAACCCAAATGAACACCATGCTTCTCAAGCTGTATGTGAAGTTCCAGGACCTGGCGAGCCGCGAAGAAGGTCAGGATCTGGTCGAGTATGCTCTCGTTGTTGCTCTGGTCGCTTTCGGCGCAACCGCGGGCATGAAGGCTCTGGCCGGCGGCCTCAACACCGCCTTCAACAACATCAGCACCACGCTTGCTTCCTACGTTTCGTAGTTCCTCATACGAAGCCGGGATCTCACTCACACCGTCCCTCGTTCCATTCCGGGAGAGATTCGCGATCCACACCCACTGGCCGCGACCTCTCCCGAATTGAGGGCTAACCAATACGAACGCACAGTCACAGGAGAACCGCAAAATGGTAAACAAATTCTCACTGCTTGTCCTGCGGTTGAAGGGACTGCTGGCGGAAGAGACGGGCCAGGATCTGGTGGAATATGCACTCGTCCTCGCTCTGATCGCCTTTGGATGCACGGCCGGCATGCAAGCTCTTGCAGGCGGCATCAACACTGCCTTCAACAACGTAAGCACGACCCTCGCCAGCTACGTTGCATAATGATCGAAGTAGCAGCTTGGGACCTTCACCCCACAACCCAGTATTGCCCGCTTCGGGAGAGAGACGCCTAAACCGCCCGGTTCCAAGTCGTGACTCTCCCGAAAGGCAGCCTTCATGGATTTCCAAACTTGTCCTGCCAGCTTCGCAGCTGCGCAGTTGAGTTTTCCTGCACCGCAATTCAATTCACGTCGTCAAGAGTTGTCCTTCGCGCTATTGAAGGCGTATGACGCGCTTTGTCCTGGACGAAGATAGCCCAGGATCGAAGGCAGACCGGGTGCAACTGAAACATTGGCACTCTTGGTCGATTCTGAAGAGCGCGCTGTCTGACGAGCATGCGCAGAACATCGCGGTATACCACCTTGTTGTATCCCTGGTCGCCTTCGCATCCGTGGCTTCTTTGCAGGGCTTTGCCGGCTGAATCAACGCTGGCCTCTCAAACATCAGCACTACCCTCACCAACAACATCGGATCAAGCAGTTCCCCTTCGGGCCAGAGCAATAGCGGCGGAGGGAACAGCGGTGGACGTGGCGGATTCGGCGGCGGAGGCGGACGCGGTGGCGGATTCGGCGGCGGTTTTGGCGGAGGCCGGGGACGCGGTGGCTTTGGCGGCCGCGGATGAGCCGTTTCTCTCCGCCTGACGCTCCAGGCAATCGGCTATCCACAGATTCGTAATGTCGATGATGCACTTCGTCGGAAGCGCTCTCTTGCTCGTCCAGCCCCGCTATTGCCAATCCATGCTCTCCCAACTCTTTGCTTCTGACTCGACACACAAATCATGCTAGGTTCAGTTCTGGGATCGATCGCTGGCCGGTCGGCGTTCGCTGCGTCCTGAACTGAGATCGTTCCCCTTCGCTTGAATACCCATGCTTGTCGACTCCTCTGCTGAAAACTCCGGTGTCTCCCTGATGCTGCTCGAGAGCGGCCTCACCGTAATTTCGATCGGACTTGCTTTTGCGCTGCCCCGGCTTGGTTCCGCCGGTTTCTTGCGCCTCGAGCGGGTCTTCCTGGCGTTGGCCCGCCGGCGCAGATTGTCTGTAGTTGCCGTAGGCATTGCCGCCTTTCTGCTGCGGCTTGCGTTGCTTCCTTTTATCCCTGTTCCATTGCCCTTCGTTCCTGACGACTTCAGCTTCCTGCTCGCGGCAGATACCTTCGCCCACGGACGCCTGACCAATCCAACCCCCGCTATGTGGATCCACTTCGAGACGATCCACGTCTCAATGCAGCCCACGTACATGTCCATGTATTTTCCGGCGGGTGGACTTGTGCTGGCTGCCGGCAAGGTCCTCTTCGGCTGTCCCTGGTTTGGCATCCTCTGCACCACTGCGCTGATGTGCGCCGCCCTTTGCTGGATGCTGCAGGCCTGGTTGCCGCCAGGTTGGGCCCTGTTGGGCGGAGTCCTCGTCATTGTGCGCATTGGACTCTTCAGCTATTGGATCAACAGCCTCTCCGCTGCAAGTTCGCTCGCCGCGTTGGCCGGAGCACTGGTGCTCGGCTCCGTGCCTCGACTCATCCGCAAGCCCCGCAAACTCGAAGCGATCCTGCTCGGCGTCGGCATGGGCCTGCTGGTGATCTCCAGGCCATACGAGGGCGTCCTCTTGTGCTTGCCGGTGGGTTTGTACCTGGGCCATTGGGCGCTATTCGGCAAAAACCGCCCCGCCCCTGCGCAACTTGCTCGTCTTGGCGCGCTGCCGGTGCTGATTGCCCTGGTCGCGGTCGCGTGGCTGGGGTGGTATGACTACCGCGCCTTCAAGAATCCGCTCACGCTTCCCTACACCGTCAATCGCGCTCAATACGCCATGGCTCCCTACTATGTGTGGCAGGAGCCGCGTCCTGAGCCTGCTTACCACCATGACTCCATGCGCCGCTTCTACTCCTTCAATGAGCTTGATGACTTCAAAAAGATTCACTCGCTCAGTGGCTTCCTGCCCAGAACCCTGGCCAAGCTGGTCCGTAGCTTCGAGTTCTTTGCAGGCATATTGCTGCTCGTCCCCCTCATCATGATTCGCCGCGTCTTCCGCGATCGCCGGGTTCGTTTCTTAGTGCTGTGCACACTGGTCCTGGCCGCCGGCATGGTCATCGAGAACTTCTTGATCGCCCATTACCTCGCGCCCTTCACCGCAGCCTTTTATGCCATTGGTCTGCAGGCGATGCGCCACCTGCGCGTCTGGCGCCCTGGGGATGCGCCCGTTGGCTCCGCCCTTGTCCGCTTTATTGTCGTCAGTTGCCTGGTTCTTGCTGCGCTGCGGCCCTTCGCCGGCCCAATGCATCTGGCATTGGCGGAGTGGCCCGCCTCCCACTGGACCGACCGCTGGTATGGCCCCGACCACTTTGGAACCGAGCGTGCCCGCGTGCAGGCCGCTTTCGAGCGCATGCCGGGACGCCAACTGGTGCTTGTCCGGTATTCAGACAAACACAACCCCCTCGATGAATGGGTCTACAACGCAGCCGATATAGATGATGCGAAAGTCGTATGGGCAAGAGAGATGGACAGTGCCGATAATCGGGAGTTGATAGGTTACTTCCGGGATCGAACTGTCTGGCTGGTCCAGCCCGATTCCCTCCCGGCCATCGTTTCGCCTTATTACGCGTCTGGCTCCGCGTCTGAGTCCCCGGCCCCAGCCGCGCCCTGATCTCTCGAGCCCGGATCTCCCGAGCCCGAGGAAAGAAACAAAAGACCTTGGCTACTGCAGGAGATATCAATGATCAACGGGAAGCGTATCGCGGTTGTCATGCCGGCGTTCAACGCGGAAAAGACCCTCGAGAAGACCGTCCAGGAACTGTCAGACGTGGTTGACATCAAGATCCTCGTCGACGACTCAAGCAAGGACCGCACCGCTGAGCTCTCCCGCAGGCTGGGAGTTCGCACCTTCGTTCACGATGCCAACTACGGCTACGGACGCAACCAGCAAACCTGCTACCG
>PMXB01000117.1 GCA_003165935.1 Acidobacteriaceae bacterium
GGCTACCGCTGGTTCGATCTCGAAAAAATCGATCCGATGTATGCCTTTGGGTATGGTCTCAGCTACACAACGTTCACCTATAGCACGTTGAAAGTGGCAAAAAACGCCGACGGCGGCCTCGATGTCACCCTCACCATCACCAACACCGGCAAGGTTGCTTCGGACGAGGTGCCGCAGGCATATCTGAGCGCGCCAAGCCAGATTCCCGACGGAGTGCAGTTCGCTGTCCGGGCGCTGGTTGCGTTTGACCGCATCCATCTCGGCGCGGGCGAAGCCAAAACAGTCGCGCTCCATGTTGCTCCGCGCCAGTTGGAATACTGGTCAACCGCAAGTGGCAAATGGATGAGGGCTGCGGGCAGCCGTACGCTCAGCGTTGGCGCTTCATCGCGGGACCTGAAACTGGAGCAGACCATCAACTAACCGGCCGCCGAGGCCTTTCCATCAGGCCCGCACACCTGACGCTGCAACCACAAGCGCTCAGGTGTGCGGGCCTGTTTTAGCTAGCCCTCGAAACGTTTTGCCGGCGTCCGGGTCTTCATCAAGAGATTTACTTGACGATGTTTGTGTCAAGTGTGCGACACTACCGGGGGTTCTTGGAGCTTCTCCAGGCAATCGTCCCAATTTGCTGCTCCATAACGATCGACGAAGAGGAATTGAAAGGGGTTAGACCGCACTATGAAATCACTGCAACTGCTTGCTCTCAGCTCTCTGCTCTGCACCGGGCTTGTTCTGGCTCAGACCACACCCGCAACAACGACTAAATCGGCAGCAAAGACCGCAGCGCCAAAGACTACCGCTGCATCGGCCCCTTCAGCTGCTGACATCGCCAACGCCAAGGCAAAGGGCATGGTGTGGGCAAACAACAGTTCCAAGGTTTACCACCCGTCCAGCGATAAGGAATATGGCACCACGAAGAACGGCGCCTTTATGACCGAGGCCGCAGCGACGGCAGCGGGCTTCAAGATGGCCGGGGGGTCTGCCTCGAAGTCGACTGCCAAGCCGGCAACGGCCGCAGCGCCTGCCATGGCTCCCAAGCCGGCCTCGATGCCTGCTCCAGCAGCAGCTTCGACCACCCCTGCCCCCGCTGCCAAGACGGCTGCCACACCAGCGCCAGCAGCTAAGACCGCCGCCCCCAAGGCCGCGGCTGCTCCTCCGCCGGATTCAGCTGCAATTGCTGCCGCCAAGGCCTCAGGCCAGGTATGGGTAAACAAGAACACCAAGGTTTACCACAAGTCCGCCGACAAGGAATTTGGCACAACAAAGAATGGCGCGTTCATGACCGAGGCCGCAGCGACGGCAGCGGGCTACAAGCTGGCCAAGAACTAATCAGTTCGCATAGTTGACTGAAAGGCAATGGCCGCCGTCCCGCACCAGGGTTCGGCGGCCATTCTTCTTGTTCCAAACAAATGATGGGCGCAGCTTTAAGCGGATAACCCTTCCACCCAAGCCTCAGGACGCTTTCCCCAACCCGACCAGCGTCACTGCAACGATGATCACCAGCATGCCCGCCCACAGCAGTCTCACTGGGCGGCTGCCCACTCCGGCCCACTCGCCCAGCGCAAGTCCCACAATGCCACCAAACAGCACGTACCCGCTCATGTGCAGCATCCAGTTGGCGTAGTCAAGCGAGGCCGGAATGTTGGCCTGTCCCCATGCGTAGAAGAAGAACTGCAAATACCACATGATGCCGCCGGCAGCGGCCATCGACGCGTTCTTTACCAGTGTGCCGTTGGGTTGACCCAGGTCGGCGCGCAGGGAGATCTTTTTGAGTGTGGCGAGTCGGAAGAAGCAATAGCTGAGATTTACGATCGCCCCACCACCCATGATGAACACATAGCTCGGCAACGCCGAGTAGAGGTGGTTGACTCCGAGACCCTCAGCCGCCGCGGCCATGGGCTTGGCCGCGTCGATAGCGAACGACATGCCGCTGGAAAAGATGCCGCAAAGAATCGCCAGCAGGATGCCGAGCTTGAGATTGAACTCGCGCACTTCGCCGATCAGTTGTGCTTCCTTCTGGTGGCCTGCGTAGGAGACGATAGCAACGCCGACCAGCGCAACGAGTACCCCGGCTAAGGTGATCTGGCCGCTCCTGGTTGTGAATAGGGCTGCCCCGCGGCCGTCAAGAATCGGAGGCATCACCGTGCCGATCACTAGCGTGACGCCGATAGCGATTCCAATGCCGAGCGAGATGCCCAAGTGGCGCATGGTCAGGCCATAGCTCACGTTGCCCACGCCCCACATCGCCCCGAACAACGCGACCTTGAGCAAAACTGCCGTTGGGATGGAGCCGTAGAACCCAGCAAAGTTTGGAAGCAGGAAGAGGCTGACGCCGATGGGCAAAAGGATCCAGGAGAAGAGCCCAGCGACGGCCCAGGTGGTTTCCCACGACCACTTTCTTACTTTCTCAATAGGCGCATAGAACGAGGCTGCCGACGCGGCCCCCACCATGTGCCAGCCGATCCCCGCGATCATTGAACTCATCCATTCTCCCTTTTGACCCGCCGGCACACGGCGACCTCCGCCGGCATTTGCTGCGTGCGCCTTTAGGGATCGTTCCTGGAAAGCTGTCTCATAAATCCTCTTGCAGGTGAAGGTACGTCCCTCAAGGGCTAATGCCCGGCGATTCTTGCGGCGTTTCCGGCACCCTTCGACTTCGCTCAGGGCAGGCTCTGAAGTCGTGCCCTGATACAAGGCTAATTATGAGACCAGTTTTAGAAAGCCACAGAGAAAGTGTACTGGCCGGGCTCGAGCACGAATCCGGCTTGCCCGTCGCGTGTATCTGACCTGGCCAGCTTGCTCTGCTTGAGCGCCGCTCCGTCGATCTTGTACTTTGCGACTTCATCCGCCGCGAGAGGCAGCCAGCCTGTGGTGTTTGCCGGGAGCGTCACGTGCCACTCCGCCGTGTGTGGCTCCCCAGATTTGCCGCTAACCCTCCAGTCCGAGTGAATCGTCCCGTAGGAAGAGTCATAGTCGAAGCGTATGCTGCCCAGTCGCTCGTCGAATACAGGATGCAGCACGATGGTGTGGAAGCCCGCGTCGAGCGGCGTTGTGTCGACGCCGGCAGCGTAGCGGTAGATCCAATCGGCAACGGCGCCGTACGCGTAGTGGTTGTAGGAGTTCATGCTGGGGTCGTCCTTCATCTGGTCGCCATTCCAGCGCTCCCACATGGTTGTTGCCCCGTGGCCAACCAAATATCCCCACGAAGGATATTCGGTATTGAGAAGAAGCTTGTAGGCAAGACTCGTGTACCCCGCCTTGGTGAGCTCTTCCAGCAAATAGGGCGTGCCCAGGAATCCAGTAGCGAGCAGCCCGTTGTTCGCTTCGATCTTGGCTGCCAACTTTGCCGCGGCCCTGGCGCGCAACTCCGCAGGCAGCAAGTTCATGTGCAGCGCCAGCACGTAGCCGGTCTGCGTGTCGCCGCCGTGGCTCTTNNTCTTCACGAACGCCACGCGGATCTTCTCAAACAACGCCGCATACTTTGCTTCATCCTCTGCGCGGCCAGTGACGTGGGCCATCTCCCGCATCAGGGTGACATCGTAGGCCCAGGAAGCCGTCGCCACAAGACCATAGTCCGTCCGGCCTTCGGGCGAGAGCCAGTCGCCAAAAGGAGTTCCCGACTCCTTGATCCATAGGCCATTGGGGTTCGCGGCGTTGATGGCTTCCAGGTACTTCTCCATTGCTGCCCAGTTCTGTTCGATCATGCTGGTGTCGCCTGTTTGCAGCCACGAGGTCCAGGGGATAATCACGCCGGCATCGCTCCAGCCCGCGCCCGTGCCCATGTTGGGCTTGGCGGTACCCGGCGAATAGATCCCGTAGTAAGGTGTGCCCACCTGTGTGCCGCGCATGTCTTCGGCGAATTTGCGCGAGAACGGGGCAAGTCCCATGTTGTAGCTGGCGGCCCGCCAAAACACCTGCGCGTCTGCCATCCAGCCAAGCCGCTCATCGCGCTGCGGGCAGTCCGTTGGAATGCCGACAAAGTTGGAACGCTGGCCCCAGAGAATATTGCTCCAAAGCTGGTTGATCATGGGGCTGCCTGTCTCAAGCCTGGCCGTGAACGGCGCGTCGGTATGGAAGACCAGCGCGCTGACTGCATCCTTTGCGGGTGCAGTGGGCAGGCCGGTGATCTCGAGATAACGGAAGCCATGGAAGGTAAACTGCGGCGTGAACTCGTCTACCCCATTGCCCGAGAGGATGAAATGGTCTGTGGCCTTCGCGGTGCGTAGATTGTCGGTGTAGATGGTTCCGTCCGCATTCACAATTTCAGCGAAGCGCACTTGCACGTCGGTGTCGCGCGCGCCCGAGACCTTGATGTGTTCTACGCCCGAGAAGTTTTGCCCGAAGTCGTACACGTACACGCCGGGCTTGGGCTCATTCATTGATTTCGGATGGAGCGTGCGCTCCACGCGAATCGATTGGTAGTCCTGCGCCTCGATGATGACGGGCTTCGGCGCAATCGCTATCACGCTCTTCCAACCGCTTTGGTCGAGCTTCGATGAATGTCCAGACGGTTGCGTCAGGTTGAAATTCTGGCTCTCACCGTCATAGATCTCGGAGTGAAGAATGTATGAGGAGCTGGCCTGCCAACTCTTGTCTGTGGTCACCCACTCCACGGTCCCATCGGCGTATTCAATACGCAACTGGGCGCGTAGTGCAGGCGCCGTGTCGCCGTAGTTATTCGGCTGTTGAAACCATTCCAATGGAGTCTCGTACCAGCCCGGAGCCAACAGCGCCGCAATCGAATTTCGCCCCGCACTCAACTGTTTTGTCACATCGTAGGTCTGGTACTTCACATGCTCGCGAAAATCAGTCCATCCCGGAGCGAGCACCTGATCTCCAACGCGCTCGTCGTTCAGAAACAATTCATAAGCTCCCAGCGCCGTCGCATAAATCCGTGCCGACTTGACGGCCGCTTTCACCTCAAAAGGGTGCCTCAGGGCCTTCACCGAATCCGGAATCCACGGATGGCCAAGATTCGCAGTCTCGGCAACGGCCGCCTTCCACGCCGAGTCATCAAATCCGGGCTGTTTCCAGCCATCCGGCGCGTGCACGGCAGACTTCCAATCCGGACCAGTTGAGAAGGTCGCGTTGGTCCCGTCTGTAAACTCCACAAACAGGCTCCCGATCGTGGGCGGAGCAGACTTGTCTGCCATGCCGTTGGGGTTCGCGTTGTAGTGAATGGTCTCAATCGCAAGCGTGTTCACCCCAGCCGTGAGGGCCGCTGTGGCATCAGCGCGGACAAACTTCTTCCATGGCATCTGCTTCCATGCAGGGAACGCCTGCGCCTTCAGAACTTGATGTCCATTGATCCACGCGGAAACGGTGTCTTCGCCCGTGGCAAAAAACGCGGCATGCGCAACCGGCTTGGCCAGAGTCACCGTTTGCCGGAAGGCAAGATGCTTTTCCTTGCCATCCTCCGCATCCGCTTCTCCGGTGTCAGGGGATTTTACCCAGACAGCCGCAGCGTGGCGAACTGCATCCTCCTCTGCGGTTTCATAGCCGATCCAGTCAGCTTGCCAGGCTTCCTGGTGGAGCAGGCCTGTCTCCCATGTGCTCTCGGCGGTGGTCGGGGTTGATGCGGCAGAATTGGACTCGTGCGCGGTCCAGACCTTCACGCGCNNGCGAGCGCTGGCGATGAAAAGACATCTACCTGATACGCCGATTGCTTCGCTCCGCGGGCCGAGTCGCTCAACTGCCACGAAAAGCGAGGCGCTGGGTCATCAATGCCAAGGGGCGCGTTCAGGTCGTCGACGCGTATTTCGACAACCCGGGTCTGGGCGGTATTCAACGGCTCAGCTGCAACAAAAGTGCTCGCGGCAATCGCAAGAGCTACAAGCGTGGCATACGGCGAAGTGCGGCTAATCATGGTTGCCTCGCAAACTAAACCCGTCCCCAAAACCCACCCATTGTCTAGCGCGCACCCCGCATTTGGGAAGCGGCCTAATTGCAGGGAGCTGGAACTGGTTTTCCCCAAATGAAATTATTTTCCAGACGGAATTACCTTATGCAAGGGGCGTAACGATTGTCAAAGGAAGAGTTGGTCTGAACGTGAAGGGAAGGAGCTATGCAGGCGAGACCCCAGCCGCTAGCTGCGGGCGATATTCAGGCGCTTGTAGAGCTCGTCGAAGAGCAGGCCGCGTCCGGGCGCATACGGCTGAAACCACTCGCCATCGATCACCAATTGCGGTATTGCTCTCTTGCCCACGTGACGCAGCACCTCATCCGCAGCCGCGGGATCGTGGTCGACGTTGATCTCGGTGTATTCGATGCCGTGGGATTCAAGAAACTGCTTAGCCTGCCGGCAATCTCTGCACCAGTTGGCTGAGTAAACCTGCACCTTCATAGAACCAGTCTACCGGCTGGACGAGTGGTACCATCTGTGACCATGACCACAGCCATGACAGCGAGCGACATCAAGGCACTCCTTGGGCTGGAGCCGCACCCGGTCGAAGGCGGATCCTTCCGGCGCACCTATACATCGCCCGGAACTATGGAGTTGGAGCGCGGCACTCGGCGTCAGGGCACGGCGATCTACTACCTGCTTGAGCCGGGGACCTTCAGCGAGATGCACTTGCTCGAGTCCGACGAGATCTTTCACTTCTACCTTGGCGACCCAGTGGAGATGCTGCAACTCTGGCCGGACGGGCGGTCTGTCCGCGTCACACTTGGCCCGGACCTGGCCAAAGGACACCATGTCCAGCTGGTGGTGCCGGCAGGGGTTTGGCAGGGGACGCGTCTGGTGGGAAATGGGAAGGTTGCGCTGCTTGGTTGCACGGTGACGCCGGGGTTTGATTTTGCGGATTATCGGGGCGGGAGCTTTGAGGAATTGGCGGCGAAGTGGCCGGTAGAAGCGGAGTTGATTAGGAAGTTGACGCGGCGCTAGTCTTTAGCGACGCTCGCGAAAGAAGCTGCGCAGCAACTCTGCCGAATCATCGGCCAGAATCCCCTGGTCCACCAGCAACTGGTGGTTAAGCTGCGGGTGATTCAGGACCGAAAGCACCGACCCGCAGGCGCCGGCCTTGGGGTCGGCAGCGGCATAAACCAGGCGGTCAATTCGCGCGTGGATGATGGCACCCGCGCACATGGAGCATGGCTCGAGCGTGGCGTAAAGTGTGACGCCGTTGAGACGGTAGTTGTTGAGTGCGGCAGCAGCGGCCCGGAGAACGACGACTTCAGCGTGGGCAGTTGGGTCGTTGTCGCGGAGAACGCGGTTCTGGCCGCGCGCAATGATTTGGCCTTCCTGCACCACGACAGCGCCGATCGGCACCTCGCCCGCTGCCGCAGCGGCGCGAGCCTGGTCGAGAGCGGCGGACATGAAGTCGAGGTCGGTCAAGCGAAGGTGGCGCCAGGACGCAGGTGCTTAAAGTTGATTCCAGCCAGCCCGCGAGAGCGCAGCATACTTGCCAATCGCCAATCGATTGTCAAAATCAAGTGGTTGGTGGCGAGACGCGATAGTGCTGCATCGGTGATTCCAAACTCGCTCGATCCGGGGTCGGCCATGATTTGTAAAGCTGTTTCGTAGATCTCAGGAATCATTCCGATCCCTTTTGAAATATGAAAACTCCAGGCTGGCTTTTTCCACGACGGTAATGAATTTGCAAGATTGGATACCTCGGTCAAAACGTGCGGTGTGGTTTTCAACTCCCCCAGCCCAGCGAGGGTTTCGGCGAGAACGTACAGGTCGTTAGGCTGGAATGAATTCAGACGTTTGAACGTCCTTACCAAGGTGGGATCGAAGCTGCTACACCAATGCAACAGGAGGAGATTAGAGTCGAGTACAACTGGCCAACCGCCGTAGGTTTCAAGCAATGGATGGGCCAGGGTTCTCATGCAGCATATTGCTTGATTGCGATTAAACCGCCATCTTCGGCGTTTAAGGTGACGATCTTTGCAACTCGCTTGAACCCAAAAGGAGTAACTTGTTGGCCAAGGAACTTGGCAGTCTCCGGATCGCCGATGCTAAATGTGAGTTTCCATATCGGCAACTTAGCTTGCTCCTGCGTCCAAATGGTCTCCGACTCGACTTCTTCTAGCCGAATGTCCTGTGTTTCAGCCAGGTCAGGCATGATCTCCTGAATATAACCAAGAGCCTTTTGTGTTGCCTCGCGCGGATTCAGCATGCCTGTGTCCCCTTTGGAGATATTCTACCTCGAAGCTCGACTGGCTCCCGCCGGCTGTTGCTGGGTCATGCAGTGGAGCGTGCCCAGGCCCCAGACAAGGTCGACTGCGTGGATGCCGATGACCTCGCGCTCGGGAAACAACTCGGCGATGATATTAAGCGCGATGCGGTC
>PMXB01000122.1 GCA_003165935.1 Acidobacteriaceae bacterium
TCGCCGAGGCGAGCGCGGATGTCGACAATGCGGCCGGACGCAAGCGAAATCACCGGAACAGTCCGCGCAATGTCCGGGAATACAGTGCCGGTCACGGACAATTGCGACGGGGCCTGGTATTCGGTCGATGTTGCGATCGGATACTGCTCCGGATGCTCGACCGTGAAGGAGGAGACGTCCACTCCGGAAACCACCTTGGCCGGCGGGGGAGCTTCCGCGTCCGCATTCACCTTATCGCTCTTGCAACCGTTGGCGGCAACAATTGCGGTCAGAACGAGCAGCAACAAGGAAAACCCACGTGCTCTGCTTTTCATTTGACTTCCTGCTCCTTCGTGCGCTTCCAGTCCGGTCAGATCCGCGACCACGAATCCCGCCAATCGGTTGTTGGGCAGGTGGCCGCAGCGCAGAGGGTATCCATGTTCTGGAGCAGCGCCGGGATTGCAAGCAACCCCGGTGCTGCCCGTTCGGTCAGTGTGTCTGGCCGCATTCGCTACGCGCGGCCAAGTCGTCCCTGCGCTAGAACCTAACCATGATCGCAATCGTGCTGACGGTCTGGTTGGTGCGCAGGTCAGGCCACCAAATATTGGCAGAGCCGGCGGTTGCGGCGTTTCCGCCGTTGCAGGCGGTTTCGGCTAAGCTAAGACTTCCGTAGCCGTAACCGGATGGAGCCCCGTTGGCGCAGGCATACTGCGCAGGTTGACCATTGTTGGTGGGAGGGCCGCCAGCGAAAGCCGGAGGGGTGATTCCGCCGCGGCCGGTCCAGTAGGGCACGTCGGAGAAGCGATAACCTGTCTCTGCACGGAAGGTGATGAACTGGCTGGGCATCCAATCAAAGGTGATGGTTCCGTCGTGCATCTGAGCGCGATCACCACCGTTCTCTGTAAAGTACGGGGTGCCCGTGATGGCCGTTGCGCCGTTGATAGGCGGCAGAAGGGTCAGGTAACGGCCGGGATTGCTCATCTGGCCGCCGCCAAGGGTGATTGCGTACACGTCCTTCTTAAACCAGTAGCGGTTGTACATCATCCAGCCGATGAACGCCTGCTTGGGTCTGCCGTTGGCGCTGTTGTGGCAGTTTACGCCGCCGCTATAGGTTGAACTCGAACCCATCTCTGGTGAGAGCCCGTGCGGATCGTACGATCCGCTGGACGGGCCGCCACCGTACTCGCAACCAAGGTCGCCGGTCACTGTGAACGCAATCTTATCCAGCGTTTTCGTCGGCCTGTCATACACCTTGACCTGTGCACTGTAGTCGGCGTGGATGCGCGAGCGACCTGGATAGCCGATATCGTCTTCACCCAGGCCGTAGTTATTCCAGACGAAGTCGAGGTACGGCTTGGGGCGCCAGAGGATCTGCCCACCCAATCCGGGCTTGCCGTTCGGGCGTCCGTATGTCTGCCAGCCATTGATAATCCAAGGCTCGATCTTGAGGTTCTTTGTCGGGTACCACTGAATGCGGATGCCGTTGAAGAACCAGGGCGTGTTCGAGGAGACGAATGACGGCTGATAGGTCCAGTTATCGAAGTTGTAGTAGCTGAAGAGCCCAATGTAGGAAACGAAGATGCCGGCATCCACGTTCAAGCCATGGTTCACATCGAAGTGATATCCGCCCCATCCTTCCGAGATGTACTTATAGGCACCGGCTAAATCCCATTGGCCGCGGCTGGGGCTGGCGTCATTACGGACTGTAGTCGTGGCGAACAAGCCGGCCATGGTGAGGACGCGGCCGCGCACGTTGTCGATACGGATATCCCCACCGACGCTGAGCTGCTCCAACTGCCACTCGTCGGAACGGAAGGTCTCCGTCGATCCACCCAGACTGTCGTCCTTGGGATGGTTGTAGTCCAAGGTATAATTTGCGTCGGCACGGAACTCGGGCGTGAAATACTTGGTGCTCATGGGACTGTCCACTGCATGCCCATTGCTGTTGAGCCAGGTCCAGTCACCCGAGAATGGCGCTTCCTTGGTGGTCCTCTCAGCGCTGATCTCCGGAGGCGCCGGCGTGGCGGCAGGAGCGGGCGCAGCCGCAACTTGCATCTCTGGTGTAGCCGAACTACTCGAAGCGCCGCTCACAGCAACTCCTTCCGCTGTGCGCAAGGCGTTGGCGTCACCCTCGGCTTCGGCTGCGCCGTTGCTTGACTTCAGTTCCGCCTCAAGCTGCGCAATGCGCGCCCTCATCTCGGCGAGTTCTTTGATGACCGCATTGTTGTTGAGAGGAACAGCGGCAGGAGCCGGAGTCGCTGAACCTTCAGCCGACGGCCCGCTAGCTGTTTCTGAACTGGCGCCAGTTGCGGAATCTGTCGTCGTTGGGCGCGCAGCATCAAGACCGATTCCGGGCTCCTTGGTAGGCGCGACCTCAGCCAGGACCATTCGAACCGGGGGCCCCGAAACCTTGGCGCTCCGTTCTGGGCTCGTGGCGGACGCCGAAGCCGCGCTTTGGGCTTGACACGTAATCTGCAAAGCTATCCCGCAGATTGACAATCCTACTAAGATAGGGCTCTTGAACCCATTTTTCATAGTTATACGACCTCCTCGACGACGAGTGTCGCCTGGCTAAGCTGCGTTGGCTCTCACTGAGGAATAGTTAAATTACTGCTTCGGCCTTCCTCATTCCAATTGTTATGCGAAGCGACGTAAAGAAATCGCAAAGAATATACAGTTACTTCAGAAGAGTTATGAAGCATTCGCCTAACTTGCATAACGTCCCATATGCCCCGGGCACCTAGTTGTGTTTTGAGTCGAGGGGCATTTGGATAGACTTTACTTGGCAAGCCATAAAGAGCACGTATGCGTTTTCAAGAAAGTTATGAGAGCAGCATAAGTTCGACATAAGGAAGCCGTGAATATCGGTCCGTAGGGTTAGTTGCCTGCTGTGTTTTGCCCTTCTCGCCACGATGGAACGCGTATAACACTGTTGCGACTTAATACCTTTATCTCTTCCTTATCTGTCCTTTTCTAGCATGGTATTCGAACGATGCGGTTTCTTAGGCTATCCCGGCACGAAGGAGCCGACTCTAGTTAGACAAAAGCATTCGCTGAACACCCTTAGAGAGCAGTCATTCGATCAGGGAAATCAAAGAACAGATTGGAGTATTGAATGCATCACGCCAAATACGCATGGGCCCTTCTGACACTGGCGGCAATCGCCGCTCCAGCGCAGGAGTCAGTTCTTCCTGGCCGGCAGGTTCATCAGGCTCCTGATAAGGATGGCGTGTATTACGCGGGCCCTGAGGTCACCGCGCCTCGCCTGCTTCGTACCGTATATGTGACCTACCCTGAAGGCGTGCCCGCTAAGGAAATTCAGGGCATGACTGTCCTGGCCATGGTCATTGGCAACAACGGCATCCCTGCGCACATTCAAGTACTGCATACGCACGGCGGAGCATTCGATCAAGCCTCAATAGCGGCCGTCAAACAATCCGTCTTTGAGCCAGGCAGATTGGGAGACAAGCCCGTTCCCGTTTGGATCGATGTGCGAGTTGTCTTCCGCGCCGACCGCAGCCAGGCCGTTCCTCAGATCCTCATCACCGAGAGAGATCTGCCTCAACCGGATGCGTCGCAATTTGAAGACAAGCATCACAATCCACTCTCATACACAGCGCCCATTCCCATCCACACGGTTGACGCGGACTTCGTTGACCCATTTGCGAGAAACCCCTATGTGCAGGTGGCCATCGTTTCGGTCTTGGTGGGCGAAGACGGATCGCCGAAAGAGGTTCGGGTTTCGCGCGGCCTCGGGTTTGGATTGGACAAGAAAGCCGAGGCAGCTGTCTGGCAATATAGATTCTTACCCGCTACCAGGAAGGGCAGGCCAATCGCTGCGACAAGGGATGTCATGGTCGATTTCGCCAGGTTCTGATTCGTGGTGCTTAGTTTCGGCACCGCCTACGCCGGTGGTTGCACCTCGGGCCATTCCATCTCCGGGCTCGCCAACTTTCAGCTCCCCTCGCTCATCGCTGTCAGCGGCTTTTTCGCCGGCGGACTCGCCGCTTCCTACTCCATCCTGCCATTCGTAATTGGATGCCTATGACGAGCAACACACTTCCCGATCTTCCAGGTTGGGACGTCAGTACTCCTCCCGCGCGCCCTCCCCATCCCGCATTTCTTGCCGTCTATCTGCTCCTCGGCATCGCATTCGGCATCGTCCTCACGCGCTCTGAAGTGCTCTCCTGGTTCCGCATTCAGGAGATGTTCCGCTTCCAGTCCATTCGCATGTACGGCATCATTGGTTCCGCGATCGCAACCGCGGCTGCTTCCATCGCCCTCATCAAGGCCGTAGGCGCAAAGTCCGTCGCGGGCAACGCTATTCAGATCCCCCCCAAACCTCTGGGCCGCGGAATCTCCTACGCCGCCGGCGGCACCATCTTCGGACTAGGCTGGGCACTCACCGGCGCCTGCCCCGGACCGCTCTTCGCCCTCATCGGGAACGGGGTTTCCGTGATGATAGTTGCCGTCTTAAGCGCCCTCGTTGGCACCGCAACCTACAGTTGGCTACGGCCCCGGCTCCCGCACTGATTCAGC
>PMXB01000073.1 GCA_003165935.1 Acidobacteriaceae bacterium
GCTCAGGATGACAGTCGCTGTTTGGTGATGAATTCCAGACTCAGGAAACTACATAACCATACCCTATGTAGCAATCGGCATACGAACTTGTCAAGTAGATTGCTACATAGGTAGAATGCGCCATGGCCCGGGAACCTCGACCTTCGGAGACAAAGCTGTCGCATACGGCCGCGCTGATTTTGCAGGCGCTGGATGCGGGATTCGTTTACGGCTTCAGCATCATGGAGATGACTGGACTGCCGAGCGGGACGGTGTATCCGGCGATGCGGCGGCTGGAGCGGGATGAGCTGATTCGTTCAAACTGGGAAAAGCAGTCAATTGCGGATGCCGAGCAGAGGCCGCCGAGGAAGTACTACAAGCTGACGGCGGCGGGGAAGACGACCCTGGAAGCTTCGCGGCGGCGCTATCCGCTGTTGGAGAGGTTGATTCCGACGGAGGAGGCCCGAACGGTATGAGGCTGTCCTTCAATTGGAAATGGGGCACATGGAAATCAGGCAAATGGAAATGGGAACCGGCAATGAGGCTTCTCCACTTTGGGCTGTTACGCTGCGCTGCGCTGCTGGTGCCGGGCAACAGGCGCGCGGAATGGAGTCGCGAGTGGCAGGGGGAGCTGTGGCACGTGCGCCAGGCCTGTGCGCCTGCGGGCTGTACCGGTTGGAGGGGCGAACTCGAAGTCACGCAATTCTGCCTGGGGGCTTTTCAGGATGCACTCTGCTTGAGGCGTACCGGACCGCAACCCAAGCAGGCCTTTGCGGCGATGGAGGGAACGGCCCGGCAATGCATTTTGATTCTGGTTGCAATACTGGCTGCAAGTGACGGCATCGCACTGCTGTTGCCGGGCGTCCGCGCGGAGCTCATGTTATGGCCGCGCAAGGTGAACCCGAACCTCGTGCTGATTCGGGGTCAGGGGTCGGACTACGATTCGCTGCCCTCCATCTCTTCGGCGCAGTTCAGATCGTGGACGGCACGCAAGCAAAAGTACTTTGACGGCTTTGCGTTTTATCGGGTCACACGGGAAAGCGTTGAGCCTGGGTGGGTGCCTGGCGAACGGCCGGACAGAAGCAATTGGGGCGTAGCGCACGCCAGTTCCAACACTTTTGCGCTATTAGGCTTACCTGTGCGCTTTGCTGAGCCCGGCAGATCAACTGAAGGGGATCTGCCCGAAGTAATCCTTGGCGAGGCTGTTTGGAAGAGGCATTTCGGCGCGGAACCGCGTGTTGCAGGCGTGGTAATGCGTATGGGGACGCAGATGGTGAGAATTGCCGGGGTCGTACCCGACGGTTCCCTGGGGTTGCCGGGCAGGGTAGATGCGTGGCTGCTGGAGCCCGACTCAGCGATGGGCACAGGGGGCGATGGCTATGTGATTGCGCATCTGACGCCGATGGGCAAAGCGGAGATGTGGGCTCCGTGCGTCAAAATCACGGCAAATGGGCCGGATGAATCGGAAGACGATCTGCTGGGCGTCTCGCTGGAAGAATGGCGGCCAGCCCCGGAAACTCTTTATGGGTTTGCCCTGTTCCTGGCCCTGCTGGCNNATCGCGCTGCTGCTGCCGATCGTCTACCTCGTGTCGCTTGATCTGGCCTATGGCTTCACAACATTCGGTCGAGAGCGAGCCGTTTATATCCAACTGATTTCAACCTTCCTGATGTGCCTTTTCGGCCTGCGCTGGGTGCTCAAAGACCAGCGGCAACGGTGCCCGGTGTGCATGCGGTGCGTGACGCATCCGGCTCACGTGGGACAGGCGTCACGGACCTTCCTGGACTGGAATGGGACGGAGATGATGTGCATGGGCGGCCATACACTGCTGCACGTGCCGAGCTTGCCCACCAGTTGGTTCAGCACGCAGCGCTGGCTCTACCTGGACACCTCGTGGGGCTTCCTGTTTGCCGGGTCAACGCGGCAGATACCGTGAAACTCAGCTGATCGCTGCGAGCAGCGGACCCTCCTGCTAGGGTCAGTTCGCTCACTCCCCGGCCAGATTCTCGAGCAGGGTGTCGAAGTCTTCGAGTTTGGCGTACTCGATGATGACTTTGCCGCGGCCGTTGTGGTCTTCGATGTGGACCTTGAGGCCGAGAGCGCGCTGGAGACGCTCCTGGACTTCGCGGACGTTGGGATCGATGGGTGGCTCTGGCTTAAGTTCTTTCTTTGCCGCTTTTTCCGGGTGGATGAGGCCCTGGACGTAGTTTTCAGTTTGGCGAACAGATAGCGAAAGTGAAGCGACGCGCTGGGCGGCCTTTTCGATTTCCTCGGCGTGCTCGAGCGCTAGAAGAGCCTTGGCGTGACCGAAGCTGATGTCTCCGGCCTCGACACGGGCCTGAACGGAGGCGGGCAGACGGAGGAGGCGGAGGAAGTTGGCAACTGTGGCGCGGTCCTTGCCGGTGCGGACAGCCATCTGCTCCTGGGTCATGTGGAACTCGCGTGCGAGACGCTCGAAGGCGCGGGCTTGCTCCATGGGGTTCAGGTCGGCGCGTTGCAGGTTTTCGACAATGGTGATCTCCATCGCCTGCTCGTCAGAAACCTGGCGCAGGATGGCGGGGATGGTGAGCTTGCCGGCCAACTGGGAGGCGCGCCAGCGGCGCTCACCGGCAATGAGCTGGAATCGCCCGCTTGCCTGGGGCCGGACGAGGATAGGCTGAACTACCCCGTTTGCGGTGATGGAGGCGGCAAGCTCGGCCAACTGACCTTGGTCCACGTGGGATCGGGTCTGGTAGGGGTTGGGATCGATCTGGTCGACGGGGATCTCGCGGGGCTTTCCGCTCTCGGGCTCAGCGGGGGTGGCAACGGCGGTGGCAGGGACGCGGGGCAGGAGCGAATCGAGTCCCTTGCCGAGGGCGCGGCGGCGGGTGTCAGTAGCAAGGTTAGTCATGATTCAAAGTTCCTCAAAATCCGGCAGTTTTGCCGGGTCAAACTGGGGTGCAACGTTAAGGAGTCATGTGATGCGAACTAATAATGGCCGCCGAGAGACTGGAAAAGCGCCGGATCAGGAGTAGGGCCAGAATCGGACCTTGGTGCGGATCTGGGTGGGCGGGGCGGCGGCGGCGGCGGCTTTTCGCTCGAGGCTGCGTGGGCTTTCGATGCGATTGCGGGCGAGATACTCGCCGGCCAGCTCGAAATAGGCCTCTGTGCCACGGGAGCGAGGGTCGTAGAGCGCAACCGGTTTGCCGTGGCTGGGGGCCTCAGCCAGGCGGATGTTGCGCGGAATGATGGTCTGGAAGAGGCGATCCTTGAAGTATTCGCGGAGAGTATCCGTCACTTGCTGGGCGAGGTTGGTGCGGTCGTCGTACATGGTGAGCAGGACGCCCTCGATGAAGACAGTGGGGTTGTAAGCGGCGCGGACGCGTTCGAGTGTGGAGATGAGCTCGGTGATTCCTTCGAGGGCGAAGTACTCAGCCTGCATGGGAACGATGAGGGAGTCGGCGGCGACCAGGGCATTGAGCGTGAGCAGGTCAAGCGCCGGGGGGCAATCGAGAATTACGAGGTCAAAGTGAGGCAGAACGGGCTCAAGAGCAGTGCGAAGGCGGACGGCGCGGTCGGTGACGGAGGCTAGTTCGACATTGGCACCAGTGAGGTTCTTGGAGCCTGGGAGAATGCTGAGTTCGGGGATCTCAGTGGGCAGAATGACCTGTTCGGCAGGGGAGTCGCCCATCAGGACGTCGTAGATGGAGTGGCGATTGTCGTCGCGGACGAAACCGAGGCCGGAGGAGCAATTTGCCTGGGGATCGCAATCGACGAGGAGAATCTTGAGGCCTTCGAGAGCGAGGCTTGCGGCGAGGTTAATAGCAGTGGTGGTTTTGCCAACTCCGCCCTTTTGGTTGACAACACCGAGAATCTTTCCCATGGCAACTAAGAGTAACGGGAGGAGGGGAAAGTGTGTAGGGCAGGGCGCTGTGGAGAACGAGATAAAGCTGTGGAAAGCGCCGGTGGGCGAAGGGGGCGGAATGAGGGGAAGCGGTTATGGCACAAGCGGTTGCGCCAGGCGCGGCATGGAGTGTGGGATGGGGGGCGAAAAGGGGTGAACGGTGGAAAAGTCCTTGAGATTGTGGAGG
Organism: Acidobacteriaceae bacterium; assembly: GCA_003165935.1. GTDB lineage: Bacteria > Acidobacteriota > Terriglobia > Terriglobales > Acidobacteriaceae > Telmatobacter. The sequence continues at coordinate 4,048 of PMXB01000073.1, forward strand.
GATTCTGGGGGTGTTTCGGAGGAAATGGGACGGAGATTCCGGGATTGGGAGTTAGGGAGGTTTGTTCCGAAAAGGGACTCGATTGATTTGTTCCACGTGGAACAGTTCTGAAGTGGGAAGTCATTCCCGAGATGTTCCACGTGGAACAAGAACACCCAATCGGTGCGTCTGCTTTATTGGCGGCAGCAGGTTGGCAGGTGCCAATCCGTCACAGCGGGTACAGGCGGGCGGCGTTAGAATCCTTTCCGGCGCGGCGGTGGGGATGAGCTTAAGAGAACCCTATTCTCGCCTTGAGTAAGCCAAAGGAGAGAGATGGAGTATCCAAACGCATTCACCGGTAAGACTGCGCATCCGACAACCGCGGAGTTGACTGCCACGCTGGGAGGAACGATGGAACTCTGGGATGAGTTGGTCAGTTGGCTGGCAACCGAGCATGGGATCGTCGACCAGGAATGGACCTTTTCCGGCGCTAAATATGGCTGGGCGCTCCGGCTTAAGCTCAAGAAGCGGGCAATCCTCTATCTTGGCCCCTGCGACGGATGTTTCCGCGCCTCGCTGGTGCTTGGGGACCGGGCAGTCAAGTCGGCACGCGAGAGTTCTCTCTCCAAAGCGCTTCAAAAGGCGATCGATGAAGCGCCGCGCTATCCGGAGGGAACGGGGGTCCGGATACTTGTAAAGCGCAGCGCGGACCTTGCGGTGGTGCGCAAGCTGGCCGCCATCAAGCTGGCGAACTGAAAGGGGCCAGGACGGTGGCAGATATCGCCGGCCCGCGAGTCAGGGTAAGCGAGTGGTCTCCGGGGTATTGCGCAACGTGCATCCGAGTGAGAACCTGAATCGGCGAGCTGCCCGCAACCGCTCGATCTTCTCCGGAGGCCAAATTGTCCATTGCGTTCGCACCGTCTATCGCACGACACAGCGCAAGAACGCGGAGCAGGGGCAATTTGCCGCTCACCTGGGTTCTTGCAGGGGTTCCTGTCGTTCTGCTCAGTTCGCCCCTGATCGCCCGCGGCACCAACATCTCCGACTCGAAGGGGACGACTGGCTCCTGCTCCGGCATCGTGCCTATCGTGAACAAATGCGTTCAGATGATGGAGAGCTCCGGCCTTATCCGGACGGCCGATGTCGGGACGACCGGGCTAAGCTTTGGGATCGCCGACAAAGACGACGGACGGATCATTCATGTGGTGCCCGGCTCGGCAGGTGCGGGGGCTGGACTTCAAGTGGGAGACAAGATCGTTGCCATCGACGGCAAGCCGACACGACCAACGCCGGGGATGATCGCTGCGGAGAGGATATTCGGGGTCAGCGGTGGGACCGTAGAGATCAAAGTGCGGCGAGGTGGCAAGGAGTTGGAATTCAGCCTGGTGCGCGATTCCGAGAAGGCTCCTCGTGGGCCACATTCGGGAACAATGCTTGTTGCAGTCAGGCCCATGATCGATTGGCGGGGGCAGTTCATTCCGTGCATGGGGGCTGGCCCGGCAGGCTTTGCGGCGATCGATGGTTGCCATAAGACCTTCGCCAAGGACGGGTATGTAGAGGCAGACGACCTGGGCACGACCGGGATTCAACTCGACCTCGAGCGGGCCGACGCTGCGATCATTACATCGGTCAATCCGGGCAGTGCGGCGGCCAAGGCGGGAATCCGAGCTGGAGACGAGATTGTGCAGGTGAACGAGCTGCCGCTGGGGGAGAGCGTCGGCGGCATTCTGCCAGAGCTGCTCTTTGGCAGGGCCGGGGACAGCATTAGTCTGACTGTTCAAAGCGGCGAAAGCACCCGGACCGTCAAGTTTGTTCTGGGCAGGAAGCCAAGAGAATGAGGTTCTAGTCTCGCAGGGAGGGCTCTGGGCTGGGAGCGGCTGCGATTTTTTGGCCCAGCGCGATGACACGTTCGGTGCTGCCGGGGAGTGGAACGGTAGCATTCCAAACGAACCCCGGACCTGCAGCAGATTGCAGGCCAGCAGCTTCTGGCGCTGTGGTCAACAGTGCCAGCCAGCCGCCGGCCTTGACCAGACGGGAACCGATCTGCACCGCATCGGCCATTCGATCCACCGCGCGCATTGTCACGCAATCGAAGACTTCACCCAGCTCTTCGGCGCGTCGGCCGTGGACCTTGGTAGAGAGGCCGAGTTGCCGCCCTGCCTCCTGTAGAAAAGCTGCCTTCTTTCCATTTGATTCGGCGAGGGTTACGGATATCTCCGGCCGGCAGAGCGCGATTGGTATTCCGGGAAAGCCGCCGCCGGAACCGAGGTCCAGCAGGGAGCTAATTCCGACGGGCAGAGCAAGGGCGCAGGAGATGGACTCGACGAAGTGGCGCGAAATAATCCCGCCCTGGTGACGAATCGCGGACAGGTTGACGCGTTGGTTCCAGCGAACAAACAGCGAAAGGTATGTGTCGAAGCGAGCGGTCAAAAAGGGCTCGAGCGGCGGCATGCCTGCGGCAAGCAACGCAGAATTCAGACGCTGCGCAGCGTCGATGGAGGAGGCATGGGCGGAATTGTCGTGGCTGGAATTGTCTGCCGAGCTACTCATCCAGAGCTACACCTGGGCGACGGCGTGCTCGAGGGCCTGGGGTTCCCACGAGGAAGCCGCAGCGGCAAAGGCGGCAAAGATCGCCCGCGAGAATGCGCTCTGCGTGTAGGTGCGCTCCGGGTGCCACTGTACGCCGACAACAAAGTGCGAAGCGGAGTCGAGCTCAATGGCTTCAATGACGCCATCCACCGGGGAGACGGCAGCGATGAGCAAATTGTGGCCGGGGATTCGAACGGCCTGATGGTGGCTCGAATTCACCTGGGGCAACGGTCCCTCGGCTGGAGGAACGATGCGGGCAAGGCGCGACCCCGGAGTGAGGCGGGCCGGATGGGCATTGACGACTTCGCGACCGGGCCGATGATTCACCTGGGTCTGGATGTCCTGAATGAGCGAACCGTTGCGCCAGACATTGAGCGATTGGGTACCGTGGCATATACCAAGGACAGGCTTGTGGAGGTTGAAGGCGTCCTGAAGGAGGAGCTCATCAACGGCAGTACGGGCGGGATCGGCATCGCCGCACTCAGGGATTGGGTCTTCGCCGAATCTTCGTGGATCCACATCGAAACCGCTACCCGGCAGCAGAATGCCCTGAACTCCTCGAAGCAGCCGGGCAATGCGATCTGGGCGCTCATGCAATGGAACAACGATGGCGGTAACGCCCGCAGAGTGGAGGGCGGCAAGATAGGGGGGCAACGATTTCTGGTTATATTCTGTGTCGCTGCTGGTTGGTTCAGGGATGGCAATGTGAAGAGACATGGAAGCACCAGTGTAAAGACAAAACACGCTTTCGCGATAAAGTATTTCTGACTTCGGTAATCAAGCTTGAGCAATAGTAGACAGCTCATTCGCCGTCGCGATGCTGGCGGGGTTGCGCAGTGCACGGATGGCAGAGCGAAGACGCTCGGTGAGCTCATCGGTTTGACGCAGAGTCATGCCAGTGGTGTCGATGGGCTCACCCGCGCGGAGCTCGAGTGGACCGGGATACAGATGCCGGGTGCCCATCGGCAATAGATCGTAGACGCCGCCGAGTGCGATGGGGACCAGGGGAACCTGGGCACGAATGGCGAGGAAAGCAGCGCCGGAGAGGAATGTCTGGAGCTCGCCGTCCGGGGTGCGGCCGCCCTCAGGAAAGACAAAGAGCGGCATGCCAGAGCGCAAGGCCTTCACACCACCCGCAAGGCTGGAGAGCGAGGCGCGTGGATTGCGCGTGTCGATGGGGATTTGTCCGGAGCGGTCGAGATACCAGCCGATGAAAACAATCGGCCATAGCTCCTTTTTGGCCAAAATGCGGAACTGGAATGGCAGGCTGGCAAAGATGACCGGCGTGTCCATGTAGGAGGTGTGATTCGAGGCGTAAACAGCGACCGGATGCTTGAGCAGGTTCTCGCGACCGTGGATGGTCACTGTGCATCCAGCGGCCCAGACAAGGAGGCGCGCCCAGAGGCGGGCGATCGAATGCTGGACGCGGCCGCTCTTTTCGAAGAGGGAGAAGAACAGCGACACGGACCCGCAGGCGATGGTCATGACGGTCATGACGGGAATGTTGAACGCGTTAGTGCGCCAGCGGTGGTAGCGGGTTAAGGGAGTGGGAGGGCGGCTCATGGCTGGGGCCTCCCTGAGGGATGCTCGGCAGTCTGAGTTTTTGCGCTGGTCGGGCCATTTTCGAGGAGCAGGGTTCGCGCCTCGCCAACCAGATATACAGAACCGGAGATAACGATCAAGCCGGAGTGCAGTTGGCCGGAGTGTTGTTGGGTTGAAGCGAGGGCGAGGGCTTGAGAGACGGTTTCGGCGACGACGAACGAAGAACCGGTGGCAGTGGCGGCGGCGGCCAACTCATCCATCGTGGCGGCGCGGGCAGCATGGAGCGGCACAAGGATGACGCGGTCGAAGATGGGAAAGAGAATCTGCGCCATTTCGGCGATGGGCTTGTCGCGGAGGCAACTGAAGATGAGCGTGCGCGGTCTGTCAGGAATGCCGGCGTTGCTGAGGCCAGCACGCAGAGCCCAGGCTCCGGCGGGGTTGTGGGCCACATCGAGAATCCAGTCGAAGCCGTTGCGGGAGATGCGCTCCATGCGGCCCGGCCAACGAGTGAGGCGCAGGCCTTCGGCGATGGCTGCGGGCGTGATGGGGAATTGGTGGGTGTTGGCCAGCTCAACGGCCGCGGCGATGGCCAGGGCAAGATTGCGATGCTGGTGGGCGCCCGAGAGAGGTGAGTCGACCAGGATGGGTGCTCCGAGCGCCTCGACTGAATATGGGCCAGAGGTCGGGGTGGCCATTGGCGGCATGTAGTGGGTAGCGCTGATGCCGCGTACGCCAAGCTCCATGGCCACTTCGCCAATCACCTGGTTGGCTTCAGGATGCTGAGGGAGGGTGATGAGGGTTCCCTGGGGGCGAAGGATGCCGGCTTTTTCCCGAGCGATGGCTGCAATCGTGGAGCCGAGCCACTCTGTGTGGTCGAGGGAGATATCGGTGATTACGGAGATGAGGGGATCGACGATGTTGGTGGCGTCGAGCCGGCCACCCATGCCCACCTCGAGGACCGCAAGGTCAACGTGCTCTTCGGCGAAGTAGAGCAGGGCCTGGGCGGTGAGCATTTCAAAAAAACTGGGAAGCTGGGCAAGCCGGTCCGTGAGGACGAGTTGCTGCGCTGCATCGTGGACGCGGAAATAGAGGGCGGCGAAGCGTTCGTCGGGGATTTCGACGCGGTTCAGACGGATGCGCTCGTTGACGCGAGCAAGATGTGGCGAGGTGTAAAGGCCGGCGAGGAGGCCGGAGCTGGTGAGGATGGAGGCGAGCGATGAGGCGGTCGAACCTTTACCGTTGGTTCCGGCGATGAGCACGGCAGGAAAGCGGCGATGCGGATCGCCAAGCTCGGCAAGCAGGACGCGAATCTCTTCGAGAGAGAACTTACGCCGGGGCTGGCCGGTTCCCGTGTAGAGCTCGGGCACCATGCGGTTGAGTTGGGTGATGGCCTCGGCGTAAGACATGAACAGATTAAGTATAGAAGAGGGGCGATGGGCCCGCGCTAGCGAGGAACCCAGGCGCCGAACTGAAGTGGTTGGATGGGAGGCGCCGCTGGCCCCATTTTCTTTGGTCTTTAGCTGCCGAGGAGGAGCTGCAGCGCTTGGCGGGCGCTTTGGAGGCAGAGGCGGGCTTCGTCTTCCGACAATAGACCCTGATGGACGGCTTTCTTGCCGGTGTCGTTTACCTGGTTGGCGATGCGGGGGAAGTCGGCGTGGATGCCGGTGAGCTGGAGGTTGTTGTTGACCTCGTGGAGTAGGTTGCCGAGGGTGGCGGCGTTGCGGTAGCGAGTGCGGACCAGGCGGGCCAGTGGGGCGGGCAGCTTCTGCTTGATGGCCTCTTCAAGAACCGAGCGGCACATAACGGCGCATGCCGTGAAGAGGCCGAAGAAGTAGCAGCGAGTGGCTTCGTCAAGATACAGGTCCGCATCTTCTGAGCTCGGCGCGGCGACAACGCACTCACGCAGGTGGGCGGCCCGGGCCACCGCCGGCTCGACCAACTCGAGCAGCTCGATGGCAAAGGCGGTGCGGAGCAGATCGTTCTGTTGTGAGTCGAGTGCGCGCTGGATCTCCTGCCACGCAGGGGTGGCGGCAGAGTTCGAGGTCCGCTGGAGCCGGGTGAGCGAAGTGAGGCGCTGGCGAGCGTGCTGAATAAATCCATGGCGCATCTCGTGGGCAAGCATGCGCCATTCAGTGACAAAGGCCTGGGGTGCGAGCTGATACCGGGTCCAGAGCTCGTCGTAGACGATCTCCGGCAGAATGGCACGCAACTCCTCAAAGCGGCCGGTCCTTGCAAGCTCGGCGATTGCGTCGCTGAATTCTCGTCCAGGTGCACCATCGCTAGACATCTGGAGGAGCAGGTCTTCAAGGTGGGCGAGATCGATGCTCAAGATTCGCTCCTCCGCAGCCTAAAGCATTTTCAGAAACCCTGTGGATCACAAGTTCACTGGCATCCCACCTTTTCTGCTGTCTTTCGTTGAAATACCGCAGAAAGGATGGAGCTGGGAGATCTATAGAGATTCCGAAGGCACCCTAAGTGTATTGGCGAAAGGGATGCAAAGAGCTGTGCAACATGGAAGAGTCGACATCTCTGCTTCACCAATGGGAAGCCAGAAGTGTGGTTGGTCCTGGACGGGAACCGGTGGCAGATTTGCGTCGGTATTTCCTCATGGAAACAAGCCGCTGTGGAAGGTGTGGAGAGGCTGTCTGCTGTGGACTACGAGGCTTTGTGCGAACCTTTATTCATGCGGGTGCGAACACGCTTTTCACATAATCGGACCGGTTTACACAGGGCAATTCACGCTGTCTGTGGGAGACGTGGGAAACAGGGGGAGGGTGTTTGGAGCAGGAGGCTGGTTTTCCAATACTCCAGAGTTCCACAGCCGTGATTTAGAAAAGGGCGCAGACAGACAACCCTAACCGCCAGTAGGTGTTCGGCTGGATTTCCACTTTTCCTACGTGAACTACGGGTACTACTGTCTTTTCTTTTATTCTTTCTCCTCTTTTACCCCCCTAACCGTTACGAAAGTCGACAGACCCAAAGTAGGGAGAGCAAGAGGCGCCCTGGGGAGGAACTCGGGAAAGAATAGAAAGAGAGTTGGAGGCTGCCAAGGAGGACGCGGCAGTTTCATTCACCACGCTGGGACGAGCCCGAATGTCTGACAAGCGACGTGACAACCCGGAGATTAGGGAACAGCGGAGTTTCTGAGGGCGAGGACGCCCTCAGGACAGCCGTTCTGGAGACCAGCGCTACAGCGTTGGGCAACCTGTGAGAAATGCAGGGCAGCGAGGACCCAGCTTGGAGGGGTTTGTTTGAATCAGCCCAGATTTCAGCGATTATTGACTGGTTTTCCACCCATAGCCACAGGCCGAACGTGAATACAATCAAACAGCAGATTACGCAGGCACTTTCGCGTGGGCGCAATGTGTTGTAGGCTGAGGCCAACGCAGGAGAGTGCTTCTAAAGCGAGGGTGGAGCTATGCCGATCGTGGAAACGGAAGCGGAAACGCCTGCGGTGCAGGGGTCAGCGATGGAGATTACCGTAAGCCGCCAGGACCTGGTGAAGGAACTCACCGCTACGCAGAGCGTGGTGGAGCGCAAGACCACGATTCCAATTCTTTCGAATTTTCTGATTGAGGCGGATGGCGATCGTCTGAATATCACTGCGACGGATCTGGACCAGGCGATCCGCACCAGCACTGAAGTGAAGGTGAAGAAGCCCGGTGCGTGCACGATTCCAGCGAGGAAACTCTACGACTACATCAAGCTGCTTCCCGAGGGCGACATCTCGATCAAGCTGCTCGAGAACCACTGGGTGCAGATCCGCAGCGGCCGGTCCAACACGAAGATGGTGGGAATGGCGCGGGCGAATTACCCGCAGGTTCCCGAGTTCCCTTCCGTTGCCGTTACGAGCATTTCCACGATTGCATTGAAGACCCTGATCGCACGCACGATCTTCGCAATCTCAAACGAAGAGTCGCGTTACACGCTGAACGGCGCGCTGCTGGTGATCAAGGCGGAGTCGCTGGCGATGGTGGCGACGGATGGGCACAGGCTCTCGTACGTCGAGAAGCCCAATGAAACACTAGAGGGGATCAGCGGCGAGAAGCGGGTTTTGATTCCGCGGAAAGCGCTGCAAGAGCTGCAGCAGCTTCTCTCCAACACCGAAGCGGAGAAGGTGGAGTTTGCCGATGATGAGCACACATTGTTCTTCCGGGTGGGTCATCGGACGCTGAGCACGCGCAAGCTGTCCGGGCAGTTTCCGAACTTCGAAGCGGTTATGCCGCGCGACAACACCAAGTTCGCGGTGGTGCGGGTGAGCGAGTTGTCGGCGGCGATCCAGCGCGTGGCGCAGTTTGCCGATGAGCGGTCAGGCGCGATCCGCATGAAACTCGAGGGCAATGAGCTGAAGGTCAGCTCAAGCTCGACGGAGTCAGGCGAGAGCGAAGATACGATCGATACCCCCTATGCGAGCGATCCGATCGTGGTTGGATTCAATTCGGGTTATATTCTGGACTTTCTGAAGGCGCTCGGGAACGAGGGCGAGGTTCGGCTGGAATTCAAAGACTCGCAGTCGGCCGGGCAGATGCGGCCGGAAGATCCAGACGGGGAATACAAATACCGCTACGTTTTGATGCCAATGCGCATCTGACATTGCAGCAGCAGGCTGAGAGCAAGCCAATGACGGCCTGGCGCATTTGCCAGGCCGTGCTGTTTTCCGCGGGAACTATTGAAGGGATCAACAGGCAATGGTATGGTTTTCCATCCCACTCATGACCTGTTTGTGGGGTTGTGAGGCATCAATGTAGTATTTATCCTTCTCATTATCAAGAAGTTATTCTAGTTTTTAAGGTGATATGAAAATTGCAAGCCAATCTAAAAACGATATGACACGGGAGGTCGTGCGCATGCGGAGCATTTTGACGAAGGTGTTGTTTCTGGTGTGTGCCCTGGTGATTTCGACGCAACTGAGGGCGCAGGATGTGGCTTCGATTACCGGTGTAGTCACCGATTCGACAGGGGCGTTGATTCCGAATGCGAGCGTCAACCTGACGAACCCCGGAACCGGGGCGACGTATGAGGGTGTGAGCAACGCCGAGGGATCGTACACGATCAAGAATGTGCGTCCGGGACCGGGATACAAGCTGACACTTAGCGCGACCGGATTCAAGACGAAGGTGGTGACCGATCTCTATCTGAACGTCGATGCCACCCGTACGCAGAACGTGAGTCTCGAAGTTGGCGGGTCATCGGCGTCGGTGGAGGTTTCGGCCTCTGCTGAACAAGTGACGCTGGATACTACGGATGCGACGGTGGGCAACAACTTCGAGGTCCAGTTTCTCAACGACCTTCCGGTGGCCAATCGCGACAGTCCCTCGGCGTTGTTCTATCAGCAGCCTGGCGTGACGTTGGACGGAGCCGTGACGGGCGCCCGAGTGGATCAGACCAACGTGACTGTCGATGGTCTTGAGGTGAATGACAATGCGACGGGCCAGTTTGGCTCGATTGTGGCGAATGCGCCGGTGGACTCAGTGCAGGAATTCCGTGGCGTGACAGCGGGAGCGCTTTCCAGCGCGGGCGAAGGTGGCGGCGGACAATTCGAGCTTGTGACCAAGAGCGGAACGAACCAGTTCCACGGCGCTCTTGTGGAGTACCACCGCGACACAGACCTGGAAGCGAACGACTGGTTCAACAACAACAATGGGACGCCGCGTCCTCCGCTGATCCGGAACCAGTTCGGCGGCAACGTCGGCGGACCGATCATGAAGGACAAGCTGTTCTTCTTCTTCGACTACAACGGGCGCCGGGATACGCTCAGCAACCTTGAAGACCGGACGGTTCCGCTCGACTCCTATCGTGGCGGCACCGTTTCCTATGTGAACAATGAGGGCGGAGTCTCGCCACTGAGCACAACACAGCTTCAGGCTCTCGATCCACTGGGTATCGGCTTCAACTCGTCGCTTCAGAGCCTTATGAGTAGCCGGTATCCGCACGCCAACGACCTGACCGGCGATGTGGGCGACCTGGTAAACACGGGAGGTTTTCGCTTCAACGCACCGTTTCCGTATGTTGAAGACGACTACGTGCAGCGCGTGGACTACAACCTGAATAGCTCGATGAAGCTGTTCGGGCGCGGCACGTTTACGCGCACGACCGGCACGCAGGGCGCGATTCAGTTCCCTGGCGATCCGCCGAGCTACCTTTTCAAAGACCAGAGCTATGCCTGGGTGGTGGGCCATACATGGACGATCGGAAGCAACAAGCTGAACCAGTTCAACGTGGGTGAGACGTTTGAGAACTACCGGTTCGACAAGACCTACAATCCGCAGGGCGATGACCAGTTCAGCTTCAGCGGACTCGATGCACCATACCCGGATGGCTCCAACACCCAGGACCGCACCTATCCGATTCCGATCATCCGGGACGACTTCAGTTGGGAGAAGGGCAATCACAGCTTTGCGTTTGGCGGAACATTCAAGTGGGAGACTCCAAACTCCTTCGCTGCGGAGAACTTCAACTTCCCCAGCGTCGGCATTACCGGGAACACTTTCCTGACGGGGCTTTCGCCAAATCTGCGGCCGGCGGACATCGACCCAGGTTCGACGACGATCTACGACAACCTCTTTTCAACGGCATTGGGTGTGTTTGCCTCGGTCAGCAGCAACTTCAACTTCAACAACAAGGGAGTTGTACTGGCTACCGGATCCGGGCTTGATTTGAACTATCGGTACTACGAGACAGAGATCTACGCAGGCGACACATGGAAGCTGACGCCGCAGCTCACGCTCTCCTATGGGCTTCGTTACCAGAACTACACGGTTCCCTATGAGACGCACGGCAACCAGGCCATCTCGAACATCAACTTCGACGATTACTTTGGAGCCAGGCTGAATCAGAGCGCTGCGGGACTGCAAGGCAACGACGCGGTTCCACTGATCTCGTACAACTACGGCGGGAAGGCAAACAATGCTCCCGGCTACTTTCAGCCGCAGGACAAGCTGTTTGCTCCTCGCGTAGCGTTTGCTTATGTTCCTGAGTTCGATTCGAAGACGGTCTTCAGTGCAGGCGCGGGAATCATCAACGATCACACTGTGATCAATGCTTTGCAATTCCAACAACTACAGAACTCATATTTGTTTGAGTCCTTTGGAATCACCAACCTGTTTGGCGATCCTGGCGACCCGACATCTTCGCTTCAGGACTCGCCGCGGTTTGGAGGCATTGCCAGCCCTCCGCCGGCGTCGATCGCCCCCACGATCACCACACCCTACCAACCGTTTGTGTACGATGGACAACCCTACGGCCTGCAATACGGCGAGTTCAACATCATCATCGATCCAAAGCTGAAGACGCCGTACTCTCTCCAGTACAACTTCGGCGTTCAGCACGAGTTTCCACAGGGATACATCCTGAAGGCGACCTATGTGGGCCGCGAGGGACGCCGGTTGCTGGCGGAGGCAGATGCGAGCCAACTGATCGAATTTCCTGACAATACGGGCGGTTCGTCGCAGACCATGTCGCAAGCCATGGCGGGCGTTACAACTCAGCTACGGCAAAACGTGGGACTGGGCGCTTTTGGCGCAATCCAGAGCCTCTCACCTCAGCCATGGTTTGAGGATATGGTGCCGGGATTCGCCGACTACCTGAACAATCAATACGGAGGCAACTTTTTTGCCAACAACACGCAGGCAATTGCCTATGCGACCTATCCCTATCCACAGCGCGGCGATTTTGCCGATACCATTCAGGCTCTTTCCAATGATGGCCTCGCTCCAAACGTGGGCATGCCCGCGCAGTTTGCCGGCAACACAATCTGGACGAACAAGGGGTTTTCGAGCTACAACGGCCTGCTAATCACCATGCACAAGAATGCCGGGTACGGTTTGCAGTTTGACCTCAACTACACCTACTCCCACTCGATCGACAATGTGTCGTTCCCGGCCAACAGCATCGCCTCCGGGCAAGGGTACGGCTACATCTGCGACGTGGTGCGGCCGCGTGAATGTCGAGGAAACTCGGACTTTGACGTGACCAACTATCTAAATGGGAACTTCATCTACGACCTTCCCTTCGGGAAAGGCAAGGCCTATGGCGCCACAGTGCCGTTTTGGCTGGATGAGGTGATCGGCGGCTGGAAGCTGAGCGGACTTCCCATCTGGCATACGGGCAATGCCTACCAGGCCAATTCGAATGCCTATGTGGCGGGTTTTGCCAACAACGCGCCGGCAACTCTCATCGGGGACATCAACCTGCTGAAGGCGAGGGTGAACGGTGGCGAAGGCAACGCGGTGTATGCCTACAACAATCCGACTGCGGCGCTTGGGGCATACACCGGGCCCACCGGATTCGAGATCGGAACCCGCAACAACCTGCGCGGGCCGGGGTACTTTGGCATGGATATGGGACTCGGAAAGACGTTCCCGGTCTATGAGGATCGGGTGAATCTGAAGTTCCGCTGCGATGCGTTCAATGTCTTCAATCACCCCAGCTTCAGCACGCCGTTAACCGACATTACAGAAGCAGCCGGCGTCCCCTTTGGAACGATCTCTTCGACTGCAAGTGGGGCTCGCGTATTGCAGGGAGCGCTTCGGCTGGAGTTTTAGAAACCAAACTACAACTGAAGCGCCAAAAGCCCCGGACCTAGAGCGTTTTCGATTCACATGCTGACATTTCGGCATCGCGAAAGGTGGCTTTTTCTTGAGGAAAAAGCCACTTGGCATCCCGGCTTCTGTAAGCACCAGAATCGAAAACGCTGTAGTCTGGGGCTTTTGCCTGGGCGGCAAAGATTACGATAGCGGCGCGGTCCCGGACTCAGGCGGCGGAAGAACTGAGGAAGTCGAGTGCGCGATCAAGGTAGGCCTTCAGGTGATGGCGGTGAACCACGGCGTCGAGGAAGCCCTTCTCGAGCAGGAACTCTGAACGTTGAAAGCCCTCGGGGAGCTTTTGGCGGATGGTCTGCTCAATGACGCGCGGGCCGGCGAATCCGATGAGCGCGCCAGGTTCTGCCACGTTGAGATCGCCGAGCATGGCAAAGCTGGCCGTGACGCCGCCGGTTGTTGGATCGGTTAGAACGCAGATGTAAGGAACTTTGGCATCGTCGAGCTGAGCAAGCGCGGAAGAGATCTTTGCCATCTGCATGAGGCTGACGACGCCCTCCATCATGCGCGCTCCACCCGAGGCAGCGACAACGATGAGAGGGTTGCGGGTTGTGCGGGCCCTGTCAACGGCCCGGGCGATGGTCTCGCCGACGACTGCGCCCATTGATCCGCCGATGAAGCGGTACTCCATGGCGCTGAGCACGACGGAGTGGCGGCCGATCTTTCCGACCGCATTCAGGATTGCGTCGTCGAGACCGGTGGCCTCCTGCGCTGCGCGGAGGCGCTTCTTGTAGGGCTTTACGTCAGTGAAGTTGAGGGGATCGTTGGAGCGAAGGCCGCCGTCGACCAGTTCAAAGCCAGGTTCGAGCAGGAGTTCGATTCTCTGGCGGGCACCGAGCTTAAAGTGATGCTGACACTTGGGGCAAACGTTGAGATTGGCCTCGAGCTCAGGCTTGTAAAGGACCGCCCGGCAACCGAGGCACTTGGTCCACAGGCCTTCTGTGCGGACGTTTCTTTCACCGTTTGGGCCATCCCCGCCGGGATTCGACTCGTAATCGCCGTCTTCTCGTTTAAACCAGGACATCGAAGCTCTTTCAAGAAAGTATGGGATACGCCTCTGGCGTCGTACTATCCCCCGGCCTTGATGGATCAAGGCCCAGTCAGAATTCTATTCCACGCTGCGCGAGAATGCCTTTCTGATAAGCATGCTTTACCTCGCGCATCTCGGTGACGGTGTCGGCGAGCTCTACGAGGAGCGGATGGGCGTTGCGGCCGGTCAGGATGACATGAACCATCTCAGGGCGGTTGCGCAGCGCTTCAGCAACGGCGGCGGGATCGAGCATGCCGTAGCCGATGGCGTAGTTGATCTCGTCAAGGATTACCATGTCCCACTCGCCGGAGTTGATGGCTTGTTGCGCTTCGGCCCAGGCTTCCTGCACAAGGCGCAGATCCTCCGGATCGGTTTCGGCGCCACCGACCTTCACAAAGCCGCGGCCCATCTGCTTGAGAACGAAGTTGGACCCGAAGGCCTTCACGGCATCAAGCTCGCCGTAGTGCCATGAGCCCTTGAGGAACTGGAGCATGAGCACGCGCATGCCATTGCCCACGGCGCGCAGCGCAGTACCCATGGCCGCTGTGGTTTTGCCTTTGCCAGGGCCNNTCAGTCATGGCAGGTTACAGATTACAGGTTGCAGATGACAGATGACAGATTGCAGTTATCTCTTGGCGGCTCCGCGCTGGCAGCTTTCAGGAGCATGCAGGTAGGCTGATGTCGCCAAGTTTTGACTGTCATCTACAACCTGTAATCTGCCGGCTGCTCAGTGCCCCGAGTGATATGGGTGTCCGGAAAGGATTGTGGTGGCACGATAAATCTGCTCGGCGAGGACGAGTCGGGCCAGGGAGTGTGCCATGGTCATTGGCCCGAGGGAGAGAAGCAACTGGGCGCGCTCGCGGGCAGCGTCAGACCAGCCATCGGCAGGTCCGATGGCGAAGACGAGATGTTGCGCACCGTCGTCGCGGCGCTTGCCAAGCCAGGCTGCAAAGGCCTCTGAGTTCATCTGACGCCCACGGCTGTCCAGAAGACTGGTTACGGGAGTTGTCCGGCCCTGTTGCTTCCCGATCCACTCGAGGAATGATTGCTCGTTTCGAAAGGCTTCAGCATTGCAACGGGCGAACGGAGCCGAGCGCTCGAGATAGAGGTTGGTCAGTTGGCTAAAGCCGTCTTTTGATCCTGCCCGGGCGGCGATACGGGGGCCAATATGGGCGAGGGTAAGGTGCATGGGGTGAGGATACTCCAGGCGCATGTGACGGGGGCTACAGCAATTGCGGTAACTCCCCAAAAACGAGAGACATTGCCCGATTTTGGAATATGGTTGCTCTATTCTCCATTTTTTCATATACAGAGGAGAAGGCGCCGAGGGTGCATCTCAAAAGCAACACGAATAAGTCATTTAATTTCAACACGGAACGAATATTTTCAGAATATCTCAAGAATGGCAACCGTCATGCACATACACCTGTGGAAAGCAGCCCCCAAATTTCCTTTCGTCAAGGGTAGTTGAACAGGCTCCCCGGCAATAGATTCGGTTTGGCCCTCATTTTTAAGTGATTTAGAACACAGATGTATGACTTGCGGGTAGGGCATACTCAGAAAAACCCTACACGCAGCAAAAAAAAACAAGTGGAGCGAGAGGCTCGTAGGTAAGCCTTCTCAATCCCCACATAATCCTGGAGGAGTTCGATGCGATTTCTTCGATTTCAGAATGCGGTTCTGGCGCTGAGCCTTTTGGCTTTTGCCGGCTACTGTGTGGTTCTCCCTGCGCCCGCGACTGCCCAGTCCAATACATCTGGTGATATTGCGGGAACGGTATCGGATGCCAGCGGAGCTGTTGTCCCCAACGCGAAGGTTACGGTGACAAGCAGCGCGACAGGCGAAGCGAAGGCTGAAGTCAGCGACAAGTCCGGCACGTTCCGCGTGCCGCTGCTCGCTCCAGGCAGATACAAGATTTCAATCGGCGCGGCCGGCTTTGAGACCTCGACCAGCGAAGTGACCGTTTCCGCAGGCGTGGTGACGCCGGTTTCAATCAAGCTCTCAGTGGGTAGCGCAGCCACTACAGTTGAAGTCACAGGTGGGGCCCTCCAGGTTCTGCACACTGAAGATGCGCAGATCTCCACCAGTTTCTCAGCGGAAGAGATTGCGGCGCTTCCCAATCCTGGCGGCGATCTTACGTTCGTGGCGCAGACCACTCCCGGCGCAGTCATGAACACGCAGGGCGGCTACGGCAACTTCTCAGTGGACGGCCTGCCCGGCACTTCAAATACATTTACAGTGAACGGCGGCTACGAGGGCGACCCGTATCTGAATCTCAACAACTCAGGCGCCACAAACCTGCTGCTCGGCAACAACGACGTAGACACGGTTACCGTGACCACCAACAGCTTCGACTCCGCTTTCGGCGGGCTGGGCGGCGCGCAGGTCAACGAGACCAGCAAGGCAGGCACGAACAAGTGGCATGGCAACCTGGTCTACTGGTGGAATGGACGCCTCCTGAACGCCAACGACTACTTCAACAAGCAGTCTGGTTCACCTCGCGGGTTTGACAACGCCAACCAGTACGCTGCTTCGATTGGCGGTCCTCTGAAGAAGGACAAGATATTTGGATTCATCAACACCGAAGGGCTTCATGTCATTATTCCGGAGCGCTCGCTTGTAGGTGCGCCGAGCCCCGCATGGCAAGCCGCAATTCTTGGACCGGCGGGGTCGGTTTCGTCAACTTCTGTCGGCAGGTCGCGTCCTGTGGGCCTTCGGTCCACCTCAACGCACGCCAGGCCCGAAGACCCAAATAACCCAATGACTCCCTACGGCAACCTTGCCGACAACGGAAACCAGAGCGAGGCCGCGCTCTATCAGGCGATCTTTGCGTACTACAACAACGCCAAGGGCGCCTCCTCGGCGATCCCCGACCCGCTCGGCGATCCTGACGTGGTGGTGTTCAATGGCCAAACCGCAAATCTTGCCACGGAATGGCTGGTCACCGATCGCATCGATTTCAACCTGTCGGATACCGATCATCTCTACATCCACTCCAAGGTCGATCACGGCATTCAGCCCACGGCCACCAGCTTTCTTTCACCCGACTTTAACGCTCTGAGCCCTCAGCCCTCCTATGAAGGACAGCTCAGCGAGACCCACACCTTCAATTCCGCACTCACCAACCAGTTCCTGTTCGCGGCCAGCTACTACCGCGCAATCTTCACCAACACCAACGCGGCCAAGCTCGCAAAGACCATTCCCTTCGTCCTGATCCCCGAGGCCTATGCGACTAGCGGTTCCTGGGATGTCTACGGCGGAGCGGGTAACTGGATCGGCAACATCGACTACGCCCTCCCGCAGGGACGCAACGTCACCGGCTACCAATTCGCGGACGACTTGAACTATCTCCGTGGCAAGCACAACTTCAAGTTTGGCTTCGCTATGCGCCGCGACGACATCACCGACTACACATCGAGCGAACACAACATCAATTTCGCCGGTGGTGAAAACATCATTCTCGACCCGGGCAGCTTCGCAGCCGGATATTCCGACGAATGGGCGGAGCGGTTCCCTCGGCGTCTGTCAGAACCGGTGGCTCTCTATGTCATGGGCATGTATGCCCAGGACACCTGGAAGCCCGTACCAAATCTGGCGATCACCGGCGGCCTGCGGCTTGAGCACGACTCGAACCCGCTGTGCCGCACGAACTGCATATCAAACTTCTCGACGGATTTTGCCAACCTGAACGCGGATCGGGCGACTCCCTACAACCAGATCTTCTCAACTGGCCTAAGCAAGGCGTTCACCAGCGAAGAGAGAATCGCTTATGAGCCTCGTGTTGGCTTCTCGCTTCAGCCGGGCGGCTCGGCGAGCAAGACCACGATCCGGGGCGGCTTTGGAATGTTCGCCGACTACTTCCCAGCGCAGATCATGGGCGACTTGATTTCCAATCTGCCGACTGTGGACCGCTTCACCGTACTCGGTCTGGCCTACGGCAACCCGATCACGTTGGACACAACCCGCAGTGACAGCGGCCATGCACAGGCCGTTGTCTCCAACACCGCGCTTACCAGCCTGTTCCCGCAAGGTGGCTACTACCGCAATGACGCCGGAACCTGCCCGGATCCGTTGAGCATCTACTGCGCCACTGGCGGGGTCTTCACACGCCCGACAGTCACGGCGGTTGCACACAAGATCTCGCTGCCCACGTACATGGAATGGAGCATGGCAGTGGAGCACGAGATCCTGCCCAAGACGGTGCTGTCTGTGATGTATGTCGGCAACCGCTCGTACCACCAGCCAGTCGGGAATACGCCCAATGCCTATGACCCATATGGCACCAACGCAACGCTGCCCTTAGCCCGCCCCAACGGCACGCTGGGTTCAGTAACTCAGTACTACAGCGCAGGCGTTTCCAACTTCAACGGTGTGATTGCGACCCTGACGAGCCACATCAAAATCCTCTCGCTGCAGTTCAACTATGCATACGGGCACGCGCTGGACGAGATCTCAAACGGCGGCTTCGACGCCTTTGGAGTTAATGCAATCGGCCAGATCAACCCCAACAACCTGCGCCAGCAGTACGGCAACGCGGACTACGATGTTCGCCACTACGTGAGCGCCAACTACGCGATCAAGATTCCCTATTTCGGCGGACCCCATGTGTTGACGGACGACTGGGAAGTAGCCGGTACGGTTTTCCACAACTCGGGTTATCCTTTCTCGGTTACCGACGCCAGCGGTGCCGTCACTTACGGCGCAACTCCACTGGCCATGCAGATTGATAACAACTTCAACCATCACTGCGGTGGCGAAAAGCACACGATGACGAATTGCGACTTCGCTTCGCACTTCACCAGCTCGACCGACTTCGGGCAGCAGTCGCGCAACCAGCTCTACGGACCCAACTACACCGACTTTGACATGGACCTCATGAAGGGCTTCAAGCTTCCCTTCGGCGAAACCACCAAGCTGAAGGTCGGGGCACAGTTCTTCAACGCGTTCAACCACCCGAACTTCCAGATCCCAAATGCGGATGTGAACGACGGTCCCGGCTGCACGGCAGTTCCTTTCGACGGTTCACAGTGCTCGAACGGAATCATCTATACCCAGGCCAACACTCCGACTTCGATTCTTGGCGCTTTCCTTGGTGGCGATGCCGCACCTCGCCTCATCCAGGCCAAGCTTTCGCTGGTCTTCTAACCCGCGCTGGCACAAGCCAGCCGAATACAAAAAGAGGGCATCCGCTGAGCGGATGCCCTCTTTGCTTTTTCTGGCTGCACGCGCAGCTTTACACAGTTTTTGATTTTGATGCCGCCATCTTTTGCGGGGGCTAAAGCCCGCACATTTTGCGGTCTTTAGCGGCACGACTAAAGTCGTGCCCTGACACAGGACGGCTCGCTCAGAGGTTACTTAGCTCTTCTTTGCTGAGCCCTTCTTCGCCACGAGCTTCTTTGCGGCAGGTTTGGTCTTGGGCTTTGCCGTCGACTTCTTTGGAGCAGGAACCTTGGCAACCTTTGCCGCCGGCTTCTTGAGAGCCGCCTTCTTAGCCGCTGGCGCCTTGGTGGGCTTTGCTGCAGCCTTCTTCTTAGGAGCTGCGGCCTTCTTTGCAGAGGCCTTATCGCGCGCGGACCGGGTTCTCTC